>CAYTDB010000014.1:0-57426 GCA_964436455.1 uncultured Anaerolinea sp.
ATGTATTGAAGGATTTACGGTTTTGGCAGATCCTTTCTTTGGTAGAAGACCAGAAGAGTGCTCCCGTATTTCCTCTGGTCAAACTCTTCCAGATTTTCGATTGAGGGTGCTGCTGTCCTGTATTCCCTGGGCGCGATCTGTACGATTACCCAGCCGTCTTCTGCCAGCCAACCCATGTTTTCATCCAACAGTTCCAATGCCTTCGACCACATATCCTTGTATTGCGGAGGCGCGAGATAAATATATTCGAATTTCCTGTCTGGTTCGGCAGAGAGATAGTTGAACGCGTCTGCACGGCGGACCTCCGCTTGCGTTTCGAACTTGCAATGATTCAAGTTGTCCTTGATCGTCTCAATTGGTTCGCGATTCAAGTCCGTGAAGCGCACGAACGACGCGCCACGGCTCAAGGCTTCGATGCCCACCGCGCCCGTGCCGCCGAACAGGTCCCACCAATTCGAATCGATCAAGTCTCCACCAAGGATGTTGAACAACGATTCTTTGACACGATCCGTAATGGGACGCGTTGTATCCCCCTCGACCGATTTGAGTTTGCGTCCCTTTGCCTTGCCTGCGATGACTCGTAGACTCATGTTTGCCCTCACCCCTAGCCCCTCGCCCACTGGGAGAGGGGGATTCGTGCCGCGGAAATATTCCCATGCGATGCAATGATCGGGACGACACATCCCGTGCCGAGAATGAAACGCTTGCCATTCGTCTGCTGGATGGCGTCCACCGCTTCTTTCTGGACTTCAACCTGGTTCTCGTAAACGAGCGTATCCTGTCTCATGCCTCCGCAAACAACCCCGTCGAAAAGTTTTTGTGCTTCAGAGAGTGATGGATGTGTCTCGCGGTCATGCCAGTTCGCGATCTGGAAGTTGTACGAATCCAATAGCGAGAAGTAAACATCATGTCCATGCAAATGCAGCAGGTTGCACCACAGTCCCTGTGAAGGTTCCAACGCTTTCAAGTCGTTGGGAATGCCAAAAGTCTTGTATTCTTCGAATGTCAACAAACTGGCTTGCGCGTGCTGGATGGCATAGAACACACCGTCTATGCCCGTGCTGAGACAAGCCTCCACAAAGCGACGGGTTGTCTCGGCGATGGTGGCGAGTCCTTTCATTACGGCTTCGGGGTAGAGACGCATGTGTGCCAGCAAGGTTTCATTACCTGCCAGGTTCTTTGCCTGTGCCAGCGGACTGAACACAGTCTGCAGTAGGGGAGTTTCGTGATTGAGTTCTGAACGAATTAAGCGGAGACAGGTTAATTGTCCTGCAAGATGCGGGGCGGACCTTGGATCAAGAACGGGAAGTGTCTCCCAGTCTTTCGGTCCATGAATGACGCGGTTAATGTATTGCCGTGTCCCCTCGGTATGACCCATCCATTTGTCTTCCACGCCCCAATCCTTCAAACAGAAGGATGAGGCAGGCGTTACTTTGACCAGGTCGAAGTCATACATCCGTTGAAAGTGAAGTGTGGCTTTGGCAAGCAGTTCCGGTGATTGATCATCCACAGGGAAATGTCGCCATAAAGCGACCGGTGGGTGGTCGATGATCCCGCCATTGATGCAAGCTTGGATTCGTTCCTTGTGAGTTGTCATTGGTTTTGTTTTACCACGCAAAATACAGAATTGTTCTTCTTGACTTCGAGCAGGATGGGCGCATCTTCATATTGATAAAGTTCTTCATCCTCGTTTGTTCGGGTGCTGATCAGCATGTAGTCGCCCTGCTGCATCATGCTCCTCTGCCTGCGCAGGTCATATACGCTGATTTCCTCCTTGGTGTAATATCTGGCTACATACGGTTCCCGGAATACAAAAAGGTTGATCGGTGATTCGATTGTGCCTTTCAGTTGTTCCATGGCATCTTTATAGCACGTAAGCCAGTATTCGGTTTCGTATTTGCGGAATACACCGTCCGTGCCTCCAACAAACGAATTGTAATACGTATATTCATAGGGGTGGAGTTTTATATTTCCGATTGGTCCCGGGAGGAGAAGCAAAATTCCGATACCAACGGACAGCCAGCCCGGAGCCTTAAGGGACTTGATTCTCTCCAGAATGAATTGAAACCCGAACCCGATAAATATATAGATTGACGGCAGGATGAACAGGAAATGGCGAATCCCATCGTACATGGCGGGCTTGCGGAGGAGTGCATACGCAACCAGGATCAGAGCTGGTGAAAATGCCAGGGAAAGGGAAACGAGTTTACTGCGGTATGCCTCGCGGTTTGCATGACGGTTTCTAATGAGCGTCCAATATCCATGTATGAAACCGATGCTGAAGAGTATCCATGTCGGCTCGGTCAATGTGGTGACGAGCATGAACGGCAGGTAGCGCCGCGGAAGCTCGCCTGCGTTGTAAACCTTGCCTCCGAACAATACACCGAGGTGCGTCGGGTTATCAGACATGAAATGGAAGACGCCGATAAAATTTTGGAGCGGATCATCCCAGAGATAGGGCCAGGTGGCGAACATGATCGCGAGCGAGATAAGCCCATACAGGATGAAGGAACGCCATGCCGATGAATCCCTTATCAAATTTCGTTTCGATAGAAAGTAGACAAAAACGAGCAATCCCGCCAGTGGACCGATCACCCGGATGGATGTGGCGATCCCCAGAAAGAACGATGCCACAAGAACCTTTTTCGTTATGCCTTTCGTGTTTTGTGAAAGCGCCTCCACCATCTCGAAACCAAAACACAACGCCGCAAGGAAGAAGGTCAGGAAGGGCGGGTCTTTTGGGTTGATGAAGGCATGTCCCCACAGGAGGGGTTGGAAGGCGAAGAATGCCGAGGCAAAGAACGCGGCTGGTTTGCTCATCCAGCGTTTCGATATGCGATAGATGAAGTAAATGCCTAGTTGGAAGAAAAGGTAATTAACGAGGTGCCAGGCTGAAGCGGAGTCTGAACCGAGCGTTTCCACTCCGTAAACAAAATTGCGGGCTAGAAAAAGATAGGCAGGTCCACGATTCCTGTGGTCACCGCCGCTTGAGCCATAAGAATTATAGAGATCGAAATTTCCGCTGAACCATTCCTTGGGGGAGTAGGCATAGCCAAGGGCATCGCCGTAGCTGTAAAAATATGGCTCATCCCACGTGAGACCGAAATCACGAAATATGAACAAACCGATCAGGATGTTGACGGTGATGAGGAGGATGATCGGTCTTTCCAGGATCTTTTTAAACTGAGATCTCATAATAACGAATTGCCGCTGGCGTCGAAGACCTTGATCTTCGCCTGGACGGAAGGTGTGTTTGGATATTCTGTATCGAGCAGACCCCAGATCATCGAGTCGACCCACTGGTCAAGGAAGGGCGTCTTTGCGCGAAGTGTGCCTTCATGCGTAAAACCGAGCTTGCGTGGGATGGATGCCGATGCAACATTTCGAGGGTCGCAATGGATCTCGATGCGATGGAGATGAACAATCTCAAACCCGACCTTTACCAGCGCGGCGGTCGATTCAGTGACAATGCCTTTGTTTATGTAATCCTTATGTATCCAATAACCGATCTCAAGTTGATTGTCTCCAAGCCGCGTGTGAAAACCCGTCCCTCCAAGCAGCATGGTCTCTTCAAGGTTGAAGATGCCATACACATAATCTTCATTCAAATCAAATCTGCCGCGGAATCGCCTGACGCCTTGAAGTTTTTCTTCAAATGGTGTCGGTTCATTATGTGCCCAGGGCATCCAGGGTTTCAGGTGTTCGATGCTTTCGGTGACAGATTTTGCAAGCAGGCGTGCATCAGAAGGCTGATAACAACGCACGATAAGCCGCTCTGTTTCGATGCGGTAGGCTGGATTTATGATCTTTGTTTCGCTCATTTTCTCTTGCTGGTTTTCTTTTGGGGGGCTGGCTTATTTTTGTAGCTGTCAAGCAAGGTTTGCATTTCCTTCTCTTCGCCCTGTTGCCCCTTGAAATATTCGGTCATGTAGGTCGAGCGGCGCAGGCGTAATGTCATCGTGGCAACGGCTTTCAGATCGTCAAATGTTACATCGTCGCGTCCATCTGCCGCGGCATAGGCACGCGCGGCTTCGAACCAGGTGATCTCGGCACGCAAGGAATCGACTCCCATCCTTTGCACCAATTGGATCGCGGGATTCGCAATCTTATCCGACAATTTGACCTTACTCACACGCGCCCGTGCCTCCCGTATCTCGGAGGAAGCCGCTTCCATCTCCGCCGAAAACTGCGCGATCATCTGACGCGGATTCTCCAGATAGGCATTGACTCTTCGATACGCTTCCAGACGCTCATCTGAGTTTTCGAGTCAGCGCACGATGACGCGCAAGCCAAAACGGTCAAGGATCTGCGGACGCAGGCGTCCCTCTTCCGGGTTCATCGAGCCGACCAGCACAAAGCGCGAACGATACGTTGCTGCCAGTGGACCGCGCCGCACGGTGTATGATCCCTGCGCGGCGGCATCGAGGATGGAATCGATAATGTCATCACTGAGCAGGTTGATCTCGTCGATGTAAAGGATGTTGCGATCGGCTTGCGCCAGAATGCCGCGCCGGACTCTCATGCGGTCGTGTGCCGCGGCGCGCTCATCGATGCCGCCGACCACATCTTCAAGCCGCGCGTTCAATGGGAGCTCGATCAAGCGGACCGGGTCAGGCGCGGTAAGGGGTTGACCTTCTCCAAATTTCTTCGCACAGTCCGGGCAAACCGCATCGATACCGCCAAGTTCGATATCTTCGGGGAGACATCCATAATAGCAAGTACTTCTCTCCACCTGCGGGAGCAGATTCAACAAACTGCGGACAGCCGTTGTCTTGGCTGTGCCGCGCGGTCCGATCAATAAAATGCCGCCGATGTTGGGATTGATCAGCCCGAGCATAAGCGCCAGTTTCATTTCTGTCTGACCGACAATGGCAAGGAATGGGAAAGGCGTGGGTTCACTGATCCGCCCATCGTCCGGGGGAAGAGGCGGAAGATTTTTTCCCGAGACGTGGTCGATCAGTTCGCGCAAGCTCTTGATCGGGTGCGCGACGCGTTCCTTGGGTTCTTCCTGGGTTTCAGGTTGGGGGAGGTCAGGTGTGGTCATGGTGCTTCTCACGCTCCTTCGGGGGGCTTGGCCCCTAAAAGGGTAATAGGCTACTTTTTCTTCTGCAATCTTCGTTCCTGTCGTTCCAGAGCGTCAGTCATCTTGCGTTTTTCATCCGCGGTTTCAGCTTTCACTGGATGAATGGGCGTGGGGTTGCCATCATCATCCAGGGCAACATAAACGAGATAGGCAGTATTTGTATGGGTGCGTTCACCGGTGACAGGATTTTCCGCCAGCACCTGCACTTCTGCCTCCATCGAGGTGCGACCGGTATAGGTCACTTCCGCGTTGAGAATGATCAAGTCACCGATTCGGATGGGCTCACGGAAGGTCATCGAATCGATGGCGACCGTCACAACCTTCTTCTGCGCGTGGCGCATGCAGGCGAGCGCGCCTGCTTCATCCACCAGTTTCATGATCCAACCGCCATGGACGTTGCCCAGCAGGTTGGCATGTTCAGGATGCATTAATTGTGAAATTGTCACGCGTGAAGCACGCATGGGTTTTGGGGTGTTGGTTATATCACTCATGGTTTACTCGGTACGAGTTTACCATGTGATTCGTAACAGGAACTTAATCCATGTCTTCGCGCAACTCGCCGCTGTCCGGCGTGTGCAGTCTTTCCGGCTCTTCCTGAAGCACGTCAATGCTGCCGATGGGCAGATCGCTCATTAAAGGCGCAAAAGGGACCGAAGATGGTATTGTGATCTTCCCGGGGCTTGGCGGCGGCTGGATGCGTGGTCTGGAATCCCCTTCTCCGCGTCTGCGAATGATGCGCGCATCGTCTGATAGCGTGCCAACAAAGACACCCATTACAGAGTAGACCTCCCGTTTTGGGGTCACCCAGCCAATCCATTCCCCGGTTCTGTTAAAAAGGTTGGGGAAAACCAGGAAGGCTTCTGCATCACCATTGGATGCATAGATGGGTATGATTCGACGTTGATTTTGAGACATGGGTTGTTCCTCCCAATCGATGTCAATCTACATCGTTATAAGTCCAGTAACGATTAATAAAAAAATTCCACAGCATGACAACTCCGATTGCAAAGATCAGGGTGGCATTTTTTGCCAGTGCATCGGCAGTATCGAAGGAAATGTGGGCGAGACTCTCAAACATCTTTGCCAGTGGCGGCTCAACATACTTCAAAATGGGGATGCGGATAGCGATACCGATGGCGTTGACGATGAAGAACGTTCCCAATTGGCGGTGGATGGGTTTGGAGCGCGAATCCGGATATGTCCAAAAGCGGTTGCCGACAAAGTTGTTAATCACGGCACAGACAAAAGATATGCTTCCGGCAAGGACAAGTTGAAAGTGGAACACCTGGGTCAATAGGTTCATTACACCTATATCCACAAGAGAGCCGATCGCTCCCACCACGGCAAATTTGATAAAACGAACGCGTTCTCTTCTATCCAAAATCGTCATGCAAGTCCCAATTTTTGTTTGAAATACGGGACCGTTTTTCCCAAGCCTTCTTCGAGTTCCACCTTTGGTTCCCATTTCAGGATCGAACGTGCGCGGGTGATATCTGGCTGGCGCTGCTGCGGATCACGGACACTGCGCGCGTCTTTCACATAGGTGATACCACCTTTGTTTTCCACAACCTTGTTGATCGTCTCCGCGAATTGCAGGATACTCATTTCGTTCGGGTTGCCAACGTTGACAGGCAGATGCTCGTCTGAGTACAACAGTTTGACGATGCCATCAATGAGGTCGTCCACGTAGCAGAAGGAGCGGGTCTGGCTACCATCGCCATATACTGTGAGAGGCTGACCAAGCATTGCCTGTTTGAGCAGGTTCGGGAGGGCGCGACCATCCTCCAGGTCCATGCGTGGACCATAGGTGTTGAAGATGCGGATGATTCGTGTATCCACGCCGTGAAAGCGGTGATATGCCATTGTCAAAGATTCGGCAAAGCGTTTGGCTTCATCGTAGACGGCACGCTGTCCCGCCGGATCGACGTTGCCGGTGTAGTCTTCACTTTGAGGGTGAACCGTTGGATCGCCGTAAATTTCACTGGTGGATGCCAGCAGGAATTTGGCATTATGAGCCTTGGCAACACCGAGACAATTGTGCGTGCCAAGCGCACCTGCCTTCATGGTCTGGATGGGCAGGTTGAAATATCCCGATGGTGACTGCGGATTGGGGCTGGCGGGGGACGCAAAATGCAATACCGCATCCACTTTGCTTTTCACGAAAATGTAATTTGAAACATCGTGTTTTTGAAATGAAAACTTTTCGTTGCCCTGTAGGTGGGCAATGTTTTCCGGGTTGCCTGTAATGAAGTTGTCCAGCCCGATGACTTCATGTCCTTCGCCAAGAAGGCGGTCGCATAAATGTGAGCCGAGAAACCCGGCTGCGCCTGTGATTAGTATTCGCATGATTTTTCCTGTATATAAAATTATGTACTTCGACTACGAGCAGAAAAAACACCTGCACTCCACTCACATCGTTCCGATGATTTTGCTGGAATGCGGAAGGTTATTTCCAATCGATCCTGGTGACAAGCCCATCGCCTGTGATCTGATATGCCTGACCATTGCCGCTGTCCACCAGCCAGAGATTGCCCTGATAGACGACCGCTATGAAATCACCTGTCTGCCCTTCGATCTGATCCGGCGCCCAGACCGGAGTCTGCGGCTGGAGACCGGGTGCATCATTCGGAGGGAAAAGTGTCCGCTTGTTCGACCCGTCCCTGTCCATGACGACAACGCGATAACGGCTGGTCTCGCTTTGCTCGGGGAAGATGGCTTGCAGGTACGCGATCTGATATCGCCTTTCGCTCGAACTCGATTGAAGGTATGATGATGACGGGTAGGCGAACATCCCGGTCTGTTTGATCATCTCGATGTACGCATCGTTTTCGAACGAGACCGCGTTCAGATCAAAGTATGGCGAGTCCTCTTCGTTGACCAGACTTGGCGGCGGCGCATGAGATGTGAAGTACAACGTTTTACTGTCCGCGCCCCAGGTGAGGGAGGGGAGCCAAGCCCAATCGCTGTGTGTGTTATAGGGGACAATGTCGATGAAAGGTGCTTTTATGTACTTGCCGTCAACATCCACAAGCCCGATCCCATCCGGACGGGCATATGCTAGACGTCCATCCGGCGAAAAAGAATACATCATTCCCCACCAGCCGTATACACCGCCACTGCTTGCATCCAAAACCTTTGCCTTTGCACCGGTGGTGATGCTGTAACGGTGCAGGTCGTTGTTTGCCTGCCAGCCGGGAGCCGTGCTGCGTGGCTCAACAGTGGAATACGCGATGGAATTTGTGCCGGGAATCCATTCCGCATAATGGACAACATTGGCGATGCCTGTGGCAACCGGTTTTCCTCCGTCTGTCCGCACGGACCAGATGGTGTTGATTTCCTTGTCCGCGGGCTTGGTGGATTTGCGCGTAAAAACTAGGTAATTCCCGTTGGGGGAGAGAAAGAAGATGCGTCCATCCAGGTCGCCGGTGGTGACAATGGGCGTGCGGTTGGCTGTGGATGTGTCAATCAACCAGGCGTTGCCTCCAGCTAGATACGCAATCTTGCCGGGGATCGGCAACGGCGCAAAGGACGATTGTGCCCCGACCATCATGATCTCTGGTGCGCCTTCCTGTAGGATCACTGCTTTGACAATGGAGCGGCTGATCTCTTGCTCATCTTCCAAAACGATGCGATAGGTGAGTTCCTGCATTCCGTTCACCCCTGCTTGGACTAGTCTCGTTTCACCATCTGGCAGAGACTCGTTGCGGACCACCTGGCGTTCGAATGGGATGACCTGTTCCTCGGTTTCGAACTTTTCCTCCACGCGAATGAGCGTGATGGTGTCACCGGAGTTCAATACAGTGTAAAGCGGGGGTTCCGTTTTATCGAGGTTCCCAACTGTGATGTTCGCTGCTTGAAACGCCTGTAGGACCGTGCTTCCAGCGGGCAGGGTGATATCGTGCAATTCACCATCCGCGGTGATGCGGATGGCAATGTCTTCGCTTGTAACCTGCGGCGAACGGCAGGCTGTCAGCGTGGAAACTGCCAGCAGAAGGGTGAGCAGGAATCGGTTAAGGGTGAGGCGGTGCATTTCATTCCCTTGTCACTCTGGGCAAAGCGAAGAGTCTCTCCCATGGTATTGGGGATTCTTCAGTCGCCTATCGGCTCCCTCAGAATGACATTTCGTGTGGTGTATAATCCGTGCGCTATCTGATACGTCCAGTGATGGTCATAATGCCGTTGACGATCGAGATCGATTGAACACGCAAGCCGGTTGCGACCGGACCAACCGAGCCGGTAAATGCCTCGTCGATCATCGCAGAGATGGCGTTGTTGAGACCCTCGGGCGCGGGCAGTGGACCGAAATCGGCTGAGACGATCTCGATCTTGGTTTTGCCGTTTTCATCCACGCCCACTGCGACGATAATACCTATGTTGGCGGCCAACATACCCTGCTGGGTCTTGCCGAAGATCTGCATCTGACCGTCACGCAAATATACCTGCGGATCAGTGATGAGCGGCTTTGAATCCTGTTGCATGTTTGGGTCGGTCTGCAAACGGAGCGCCAGCACGGATGTGATCTGGGTCTCGGTGATGTTGATTGTGACTTCCCCGGTCGTGGCACCTGCTTCAAAGGCACGCTTGATCTCTTCCTTCAAACTATCCGCTGCTTCGGTTGAAACAGCGATGGGAGCGCGGTCTGAATAATCAGGTCCGCCAACGAAAACGGTACATGCAAGTGATGTAAGAATGAGTGTGATTAGAAATAATAGTAAAGGTTGTTTCTTTTTCATTTGCGATCCAGTCCAATTTTTTTAAGCGGAGCAATTATAGCATGAGCGATATTGAACAAATCCCCGATCAAAACATCGAAACTGAATTGCCACTTTCGGTAAAACTGGAGGCGATTCTGTTTGTGGCAGTGGAACCTGTGACGCTTGCACAACTGGCGGCGGCATTGGACGTGGCTCCCTCTGTCATCGAACGCGGACTCAACGAACTGGACGCTTCATTATCTGACCGGGGTCTGCGTCTGCAACGACATGCCGGGCGCGTCCAATTGACCACTGCGCCGCAACTTGCCGAACTGATCGAGCGGTTTCTTGGTTTGGAGGCAACATCTCACCTCAGCCGCGCCGCGCTGGAAACTTTGGCGATCATCGCTTATCAACAACCGGTCACGCGCCCACAGATCGATGCCATCCGCGGCGTAAACAGTGACAGTATGATGAAGAGTCTGCTTGGCAAGGGATTGATCCTTGAGTCGGGCCGTGCTGATGGACCCGGACGCCCGATCCTTTATTCGACTACGCCGGAATTTCTGCAACACTTCGGTCTGAACTCGATCCTTGAAATGCCGCCGCTTGCCAAACCCGAAGAAGGCGAACAGGAAGCGGAAGAGCTCTTGAAAGGCTAATTCGATCTCCTTTATCGGGAAGATGTGATCATCTTTCCGATTTTTTCTTGAAGGCGGATGCGTGAATCTAATTTTATTATCCACCGTGTTCATCGTTTTCCTAGGGTGTTTCACACAGAGCCTGACCGGGTTTGGTGTGGCATTGGTCACCATGTCGTTATTACCTTCATTGGTGGGATTAAAAGTGGCAACACCTTTGGTGGCATTGGTGGGAATTGCCCTGGAGGTTTTGCTGTTGATCCGTTATCGGGAATCGTTGAAATTCAAATCCATTCTTGGTTTGGTGTTATCCGCTGTGATTGCGATTCCAATTGGCGTGATCTATTTTCGCAAATTGGACGAGAATTTTTCCTTGTTTGTACTCGGATTGATGATCTTTCTTTACGCACTGTACGCGTTGATCGGATTTCGATTGCCTTTGCTGGAACATCCTGCTTGGCCGTGGATGTTTGGCTTTGCAGGCGGTTTGCTGGGGGGGGCATATAATACTTCCGGTCCACCGGCAATTATTTATGGCAATTGTCGTAAATGGGCACCGCAGGAATTTAAAAGTAATCTGTCGGGTTATTTTCTGGTGGGGAGTATAGTTGTTGTAGGCACCCATTGGATGAGTGGAAATTTCACATCTGCTGTTTGGATGTATTTTTGGATTACATTACCTGCCTTGTTCCTTGGCTTTTTTCTCGGTCAAAGTATGGATCGCTGGATCAATCCCGAAATCTTCCGCCGGATCGTTCTAGCCTCACTGGTTGGTTTGGGGTTGAGACTGATGATGTAAAATGGTGTCAATAATTCAACAGAAGAAGGAAATGGTTTGAATGAATGCAGAACGACTTCAAAAAATACTTGCGCAGGCGGGCTATGGTTCCCGCCGCGCCTGCGAAGACTTCATCACTGCGGGACGCGTGCGTGTCAATGGAACGATCGCTGAACTCGGTCAAAAAGCCGATGCGGCAGTTGACAAGATCACTGTGGATGGAAAACCCATTGCTGCGGCAGAGGCATTGGTCTATATCGCGTTGCATAAGCCACGCAATGTTTTGTCCACAGTGGAGGCGGAAGTGGGTGATGGGCGAAGAACAGTCCGAGATCTTGTGGATGTGTCGGGCAAAATCCATCCAGTGGGCAGGCTCGATTACGAGAGTGAAGGGTTGGTCTTGATGACCAACGATGGCGACCTGACAAATAAACTTACGCACCCGAGATTTGGACATGAAAAGGAATATAAAGTCCTGTTGGCGAAGCGTCCGGATCAGGAGCAGGTTGAAGCATGGAGAAGAGGCGTTGTTCTAGAAGACGGGTATAAGACCGCACCGGTGGATATCCGTTTTGAAGAGACGCAGGGAAAAGGTGCATGGGTGCGGGTCATTATGAAGGAAGGGCGCAAGCGACAGATCCGTGAAACATGCAAGCAGTTGGGTTTGCCGGTGGTGCGGATTGTACGTATCCGTATCGGTTCACTACGTTTGAGTAATCTCAAACCGCGCCAGTGGCGGTATTTGACGATGACAGAAGTAAACGAATTAAAAAGTGGGGAATCAGATAAAAAGAGGAACCGTCGGTAATGGTTGGTGTTTATACTTTCACTGTTACTCTGTTGTTTTAGATTTTGGGCAGCCAGGTGGAACCGAACGCTTTGACATCCGATAGCGTGCCGATCGTGCAATTCGAGCCCATTCTTGAAAACAGCAAATTTCACTGAGTAAGTTTGGAAAATCATTTCGTAAGAGTCAAACCATGACATTTGCAAAAATTGTTATCTTTGTATTCATGTCGCTGGAATTATCGAATGTTTTGACGTTGTATTTTTCCCCTGGGTCAAAATACGCAAATGCAGTTGGGGTTTTTTCTGCCTGGGAAAAATCCAAGCAGTATCCGGAAATCCATGACTTTGTCAGATATCTGGTCTATTGGGTTGCTGGTGTGAAGCTACTATTTCTTTTACTGTTGGCAGTAATTGTAATGTTTACCGACCTGGACAGCCAGCGTATGAGTTTGCTGGTATTGTCCATTGCCACAGCATCGTTTTTCTGGCGGTTATTTCCTTTGATTAGGAAGATGGATAAAATGGGACAGATCGAGCCCAGGAATTATTCGATTTTTCTTGGAGTAATGATATTCATCTTCGTTGTGTTTTTTGGCATTGCGGCTATTGCCTAATGGTCGATTAATTTTTTTTGTGGTTTATTGTCATTGGAAGAGGTTGATCTTGGATAGAAGGCAGATAGAAAAATATCGAAAAGAATATCAGTGGTCTAATATTGGTGCAATGTTGCGAAATCAACGATTAGATCCCAAACTTTGTAAAGAAGATTTTACTGGCCGTTTGGTTGTCATCACTGGAGCGACATCAGGAATAGGCTTTGTTACCGCACAAAAATACGCTTCTCACGGGGCAAAAATCTTATGCATCAACAGGGATGAAAAGAAGTCAAAAGAATTGTGTGAATCACTAAAAAGCCAATATGGCACACACTGTGCCTATATGCTTGCCGACTTCACAAAATTGGCAGATGTCCACGCTGTTGCAAAGAGACTGGCGGATCTGGATGAAAACATTGATGTCTTAATCCATAACGCCGGTGTATATATCACGCAAAAGACCTTCACAACTGACAATCTGGAAATGGTCTTTCAGACGAACTACCTAAGCACTTTTATTTTGAATTATTACGCACGCGAAAAATTTGTAAATCAAAAAAGAGGCCGTATCTTGTTTGTGAATTCTGAGGCGCATAGGTTTGCCGTGTGGGGTTTGCATTTGGACGATCTTGCCTGGGATACACAGCGGTATTCAGGATTGAAAAGTTATGGCGCTGCAAAAATGGCTCAACTACTATCAATGATAAAACTCAAAGATTATTTTGCCGGCACCAGGGTAACCGTGAATGCAATGCATCCGGGAAATGTGATGACAAATAGCGGTCAAAATAATGGTAGACTTTACAAATTATTTAAAAGGATATTGATTGATAGATCGGCAAGACCCCTGGAAATCTCAGCTGAAGCCCTGTATTACCTGGGAGTTTCCAGCGAACTGGATAACGCTTCCGGCAAGTTTTTTAACCTCACGACCGAAGAAGAACCTGCTCCTCCAGCGCTGGACAAGGATGCAGCAGAAAGATTATGGGACCTTAGTTATGAATTAGGGAGATTTCAAGATGAAGGAAAATAAAAAAATTGTTATTGTTGGCGCCGGCATGGCGGGATTAACCGCCGCAGCTTATTTAGCCAGAGATAACTATAGTGTTTTATTGTTGGAAAAAAACAATAGAAGCGGGGGACTGGTGAGTATGTTCGTTCAGGACGGTTTTTCCTTTGATACAGGTCCGAGGGCTTTTGTGAATTCGGGAATCGTCCAACCCATGCTAAGGGAATTGGGAATTGGCTGGGAATTTTTGGAGAATAAAATTTCGATTGGAATTGAAGACCAATTATTCCGTGTTGATTCAATGGATTCGGTAGGGGAATATGAACGCATATTGAATTATTTGTACCCTGATCATGTCGGGGAGACAGAAAAAATAATATCGGCAATTTACACCCTGTCCGGATACACAAAAATTTTGTATGAGTTTGATAATCCTAATTTTGTGGATCTTATGAGTGACAAGAAGTTTATCTTCAGGAAATTAATCCCCTGGACGATCAAGTTCCTGAATGCTTTGCGAAAGTTCAATCAGTTCAAAATGCCGATGGAAGAATATCTTGGGCAGTTAACTGACAATCAGTCCATTATCGATGTGCTAACCCAGTTCTTTTTCAGAAAAATGCCCACTTATTTCGCACTGGGTTATTTTTACGTGTATCTTGACTATTTTTATCCAAAGAGCGGGACAGGTGCCTTGCCAAATCTCCTGAAAGAAAAAATATTGGAATGGGGCGGGGAAATAAAATTAAACAAGCAGATAGTGGAAGTCAACCCGTCTGAATCAAAGGTTATCGACTCGGATGGGAATAATTATCATTATGATCATCTGATATGGGCGGCAGATCTGAAAACTCTGTATCGAAAACTAAATACTACTGAATTGGACGCCAAATCAACAATTAGAATTGCTTCTGAGGAACAGAGGATACTTTCAGCCAAGGGGGCGGAATCCGTCTTTATTTTGTTTGTAGCGGTGGATCTTCCACCTTCCTATTTCCGGGCAAGGGGCGGGGAGCATATGTTTTACACGCCGTCCAGGAAAGGGTTGGGAGACACTAATCGGATGGCAAGGGAAAACCTGTTGGAGAATTTTGATGAAAGATCCAGGGATGAAATATTTGCATGGTTGGATGATTTTTGCAATTTCAACACCTACGAAGTCTCTATACCTGCCCTCCGGGATTCCACCCTGGCACCCGAAGGTAAAACAGGAATAATGATAAGCTGTCTTTTTGACTATGATTTGGTTGAAAAGGTCGAAAAAGCTGGTTGGTATGATGAGTTTAAGAATACACTGGAAGATCGCATAATCAAGGTGATTTCACAATCCATTTATCCGGGTTTTGAGGATGCCATTCTGTTCAAGTTTTCATCTACGCCCCTGACGATTAACAAGGTGTCTGGCAGTTCTGAGGGGGCGATCACCGGCTGGTCGTTTGAAACGGATATTCCTGTGATCAACAAATTGAAAGATATACCAAAATCTGTTCTGACATCCATTCCAGGAGTCCTTCAAGCCGGTCAGTGGGCATACGCTCCTGCAGGCGTACCCATAGCGATGTTAACCGGCTGGTATGCAACCCGTGAAATCATCAAGCAATCGAAAAAATAGGGATTCCATCTCCGTCTCCGTGCTGTTCCATTCTCCACTACAATAAAAAGAACAAACGCCCGTTACGAGCGGGCGTTTGTTCTAAGTTGTGACCTCTGCTTCAAACGGAGGTTGCCGTATTGCTTCTGTCCCATTGAGGCAGTTCTTGGTATTGGCTGGCTTAGCTTTGGCGGATATCCCAGAATTTCTTCACCACATCCTTCAGGGTCTTCCGCACATCTTCCTTTTTCATGCCATCCACTTTAAAGGTTAGGATCTTTGTAGTGGGATCATCCCCATCAAAAAATCCAAAAGAAACAAAATTTCCGCCTGCTTTCGCTATGGCATGAGTGACCTTTGCCAGTTCTCCCGGCTTCTCTTCGATTGTGGCAGTGACACGAATCCCTTTATCACGGGCACCCATCAATTCAAGGAAGACCTTGAACAGGTCGGTCTCAGTGATCATGCCGACCACCTTGCCCCGATCCATGACGGGCAGGCCGCCGATCTTTTGATCTGCCATGACACGGGCTGCTTCCTCGATGGGGGTCTCCCTGTCGACCGTTACCACCTTTTTGGTCATCACATCCTTTACCTTGACCTTGCTGATCAGGTAGTTCATCTCCCAAACGCTCAGGGTGCTTACATCGGATGGGGACGCATTCAACAGGTCCGTTTCTGAGACGATGCCAACAAGTTTACCTTTGCTGATGACCGGTGCGCGGCGGATGTGTTCCTGTTTGAACATCGCCAATACATCGTTGATGGGCGCCTCCGCCGCAACGGAGATCACGGGACGTGACATTCTATCACCGACAAACATGGTTACCTCCTGTGGTAATGCGGACATTTGCATCCGCTGATCATGAAATTCACTACAATAAGATTATACGACCAGTTTGTACAAGCGGCGTCATCGAATCGTAGTGATTTAGGTCATCAGGTGTATTTACAAGCCCAAGTATGCCGCGCGGACGTGTTTGTCCTTGATGAGTTTGCGGGCGGGTCCTTCCAGCTCGACCTTTCCTTCGGCAAGGACGAATCCATAGTCGCTGATTGCCAGGGCAAGCTGCACATTTTGCTCCACCAGCAGTAATGTGATGCCTTCCTCGCGGAGTAACTTTAAGCTGTCGAATAGTTGAAGCACGAGAACAGGAGCAAGACCAAGCGACAGCTCATCAATGATAAGAATGGTTGGGTCAGCCATGATGCCGCGTGCCACCGCCAGCATTTGCTGTTCGCCGCCGCTGAGTGTGCCGGCTTTTTGTCCACTGCGTTCCTTGAGGCGCGGGAACATTTCATACACGCGTTCAAGATTCTTCTGAGCATTGGGACGCGCGCGTTGGTTGGTTGCACCCATTTCTAAATTTTCGTATACGGTCATGTCGGTGAACAATTGGCGTCCCTCGGGCACAAGCACCAATCCCATCTCTGCTTTTGTGTAGGCGGGGAGTTTGCTCACGTCCTTCCCATCGAACATTACCGTTCCGCTCCATGGGCGGATTAAACCCATCACGGTTTTCAGCAAGGTGGTTTTACCAACACCGTTGCCACCTACGAGGCAGGTAAGTTTTCCTCTCTCAAGGGATAACGTGGAACCCCACAGGATTTGCACGTCTCCGTAGCCGGAGGTTATATTTTTGACTTCAAGAAGTGCCATTGTTATTCCTCCTCCAGCAATTGTTCTGCCAGTTTCGGGTCACCCAAATAGGCCTCGATCACCTTTTCATTTTTCGCGATTTCTTCTGGTGAACCCTCCGCGATCTGCTGACCATAATCCAAAACGAGGATGCGGTCGGAGACGTTCATCACAGCCTTCATCACGTGCTCGATCATGATGATCGTGATGCCCTGTTCGCGGATCTTTAACACGGTCTGCACCATGCCATCAATTTCAGACGAATTGAGACCGGCCAATACCTCATCCAGCAGGAGGAGATAGGGACGTGCTGCCAGCGACCGCGCCATTTCCAAACGCTTCTTTTGCGCGACGTTCAAACTGCCAGCCAGTTGATCGGTTCTTTTTGCCAGCCCGACAAATTCCAGCACCTCATCTGCGATCTTTGCCGCATTGCCGAGGTGTTGATTCTCGTGTCCGAAGCACGCGCCAACCATAACGTTTTCCCGAACCGTAAGTTCATTCAATGGCTGGACGATCTGATGTGTACGCGCCATCCCCATTCTGGCGTGGTCATAAGGCTTGGCGTGTGTAATATCCTTATCACGGAAAATGACGCGTCCTTCGGTGGGCGGATAAACACCATTGATGGCATTGAAGAGGGTTGTCTTGCCCGCGCCGTTCGGACCGATCAAGCCAAGGATCTGTCCTTCAGGCAGATCGAAGGTTACATTCAATAGCGCCTGTAAACCTCCGAAGGTTTTGCTAACACCTTGTACGGATAATAGGATCGTCATGCCAGCACCCTCCTTAGCAGGGGAATTCGTAGTCTCAACCAGCCGATCGCGCCTGCCGGGATGAAGAGTACGATCAGGAGCAGCAATACTCCGGAGACCGATAACTGAATGTCCTTGAAGAACTCACTCGTAACCAGGTATCCGCGCATGCCCTGATAGGCAAACGCGCCCAGAATGGGACCAAGTACCGTTCCCTGCCCGCCAAGCATGACCATGACCAGTAACTCGATGGAGGAGTGGAGCGGGAATGCCACGTGCGGTTCCACGTTGCCGTTCTTGAAGAAGAACAATACACCGACCGCGCCGGGGATGATGGCAGAAAACACATATGCCCAGGTCTTTGCATCCGGTGCGCGCACGCCCATGACTTCTGCTGCATCTTCATTCTCGCGAATGGCTAACAGCCCCAACCCGAACTTGGATGTCCGCACGAAGTAGCTCAGGATCAATGCGGCAAAGGTTAATCCTGCCATCACGTAGAAGGCAAGCTCCAATGCCTGTGCCGCGCCGCCATAAGCTTTGTATACCTTGAAATTCAAAGTGATACCGATGGGTCCGCCGAACAGGTCAAAGTTGTTGATGAATGACCGCATTGCTTCGTTGATGCCGATGGTTGCCAGCGCAAAGTAGGCACCACGCAATCGCAGGATGGCTTTGCCCAGAAGGAATGCCAGCAAACCAGACGAGAACGCGCCGATCAACATACCTGCCCAAATGGACCAGCCATGATTGTTGACGAAATACAGTCCTACGTAACCACCGAAGCCATAGAAAACAATATGACCGAAACTTACATAGCCGGTATACCCAAGCAGGATGTTCAGGCTGGATGCGAGAGCAATCGCTTTTAGGATCGTAAATGTGGTCTCACGGTTGGATACGCTGTCTGTGAACGTAGGCCAAAGAGTAAGACCCGCCACCACCAATAGGGGCAGGAAAATTCCCAGATGGTTTCGCCAATTTTTCATGATTTTGCTCCAAACAATCCCTTTGGTCGAACCAACAAAATGACGACGAAAAGACCGAACTCGATCACAGGCACCCAGGATGTTTCAAGGAAAGCCGGGATGATCCCTTCCAAAACACCAAGGATCAAGCCGCCGAACAATGCGCCGATGGGATTGCCCAAACCTCCCAGCACACCGATGACGAAACTCTTGAGTTCATATCCTCCACCGGAAAGGATGTTGAATGGGAAGAAGGTCGCGATCAATGCGCCAGAAACTGCTGCAAGCATGGTGCCAAGTCCGAAGCTGAGCGCCAGGATGCGCGTGGATGGAACCCCCATCAACTCTGCCGCAGCGCGGTTATTGGTCACAGCACGGATGAATTTCCCCGGTCGAGTTCTTTGTAGAAAGAGATAGAGCCCGCTGGTGAATAGAATGGCTATCACTGCCGCAATGACGCGTGTTCCAAGGATGGTGGTCGCGCCAAGTTTGAAACTGCCCATGTTGAAATCCACATTGTAGGGTGAGGTTGTAAATGCTGCAGTGGCGAGACCGATGATGATCATGTTGACCGAAAACGTGGCAAGCAGGGACGAAAGGTGAGGTGCGTTGATTACCCTGTGCACTGCGACGAAGTAGATCACGATGCCAAGCAGCAGTCCAACGATCGCGATTGGGATCAATCCCAGATATGGATTGACACCCAATTTTATGAATAAGAAGAATGTACCAAACATTCCCAGCGCGATGATGGGACCATGTGCCAGGTTGATCACGTTCATGACACCCCAGATCAAGGTCAGTCCCATCGCCGCCACACCATAGACAAAGCCAAGCAGGATACCATCAGGCAGGGATGTTAGAAGCAGGTTTAATTGTTGCATATCAACTCCCGATAAAACGATTGGATGGTTCACATCCGCATGGATGTAACACATCCCCCCAGGATGAACCTGAGGGGATGTTGGAAAAGATACATTAATTTATGGAGCAGGGATCGAGTAGAGAGGCTCCGCTGTCTTCACGTCAGCGGGAGCAATCACCACACGTACCAGTTCTCCAGCTTCATTCTTCTGCCACTGTGCCACAACCATCTTATGTGCAATCTGCAAACCATGCGCATCTTCTGATGTGTCGAATTGAATGCCGCCGAAGAAGGTCATCAGGTTCATGGCATTCAACGCTGCCTTGACAGTTTCCGGGTCGATCGAGTCGGCGTCAATTATGGCTTTCTGCAAGACCAAGCCGGCTGTGTAACCGCCAGCGACATGATAGGTCGGGGGATCGCCGTAGGCTGCCTGGTATGCGTCAGCGAAGTCCTGGCCCGTGGGACCAAACCATTCCATACCAAGGTTGGCGGCTTCCGCCTCTGTGTGAGTAGCGGCAAGTTCCCACTGGCTGGAAGTGGCAATGCCGAGAGCGGCATCTCCCAATTCAGGGAATTTGGAATCGGCAGGGGCGACCAACAGATAAGCGAACTTGAGACCGATCTGGCGATCATACAGAGCGCGTGCCAGTGCGGTGCCGTCGTTGTAGTGACCACCACCGAGCAGGACGGTCGCGCCTGAACCTTGGATCTTATTGACAATCGGACCAAAGTCGGTCGTTTCAGATGCGTAGCCTTCTTCCAGAACGATTTCGAAGTTGTTGGCTTCCAGGTAGGGCTTGATGCCTTCAGCAACGCTGGTCGAGAACTTATCGCTTTCATGGACGAGCGCAATCTTTGCTTCCGGGTCCAACTGCTTCAGCATATCCACCGTGCTGGACATATACAGGCTGGCGGGGGTGTACAACTGGAAAAGGCTGGTATTGCCGGTCTTGTAGGTGGCGTCGTCAGCCGCGCCGGTCGTGATCAACACCTTGCCATTCTGCTCTGCCACAATGGACGCGGCGGAGGTCAAACCGGACGAGTAAGGGCTGATCAGGAAGTCGGCATTGTCTTCATTGATCAAGCGGGTGTACAGTTCCTGCACGCGCTCGCCATTGGATTCATCATCGTAGGTTTTGTAATCGAACTTGACAGTGGTTCCATCACCGAGAGTGACCCCGCCTGCCTCATTGATCTGGTTCATCCACAACAGAAAACCGTTCACCTGTCGCTTCGACGAAACTTCCTGTGAGCCAGTCAGGGATGATGTAAAACCAATAACAACGGTCTCTTCCTTCATTTCAGGTTCTGCAGGTGCAGCGGGCTCCTCCGCCGGAGCAGCAGGTTCTTCCACCGGTGCCGCGGGCTCCTCAGCCGGTGCGCTGGAACCGCAGGCTGAAAGGACCAGCCCCAACAGGACCAGAAGCGTAAAAATACTGTATAACGAGCGTTTCATTCTGTGCCTCCTCAAAAGCATATGGATTTAAATTCGGACGAAACCTTTCCGTCCTGTCCCAATTGTAGGAGGTCAAAAATAAATTTCCCTAAAAAAGGGGATGGAATTTATAAAAAAGGTGTAAAAACCTAAGTTTCGAACCGGTATCCGATCCCATGTTCAGTGTGCAAATAAATTGGTTTCGATGGGTCAGCATCGATCTTTTGGCGCAATTTCCCCACGTACACGCGCAGATATTCCGCTTCATTACTATATTCAGCCCCCCAGACATTTTGCAGGATGGCGCGGTGGGGCAGAGTCTTCCCGGCATTTTTCATGAAGTACAAAAGCAGATTGAACTCTGTGGGAGTCAACTCGACGACATCTCCCTGAACTTTGACCTGATGCCGCTCCAGATCCATTTCGATCTCTCCACGCACGAGTCTTTCCCCGCTCGAACCTGTTTCAGACCAATCAGCCCTTCTCAACACCGCTTTGACTCTCCCCAACAACTCCCCGACACCGAACGGCTTGGTAAGGTAGTCATCAGCCCCGAGATCGAAGGCACGCACCTTGTCAGTCTCCTCACCCATGGCGGTCAAAATGATGATTGGCACATGCGATACCTCGCGGATGCGGCGCGTGGCTTCCAGACCATCCATGTGCGGCATCATGATGTCCATGATAACCAGATGAATATTCTCGGTCTCGAAGACCGCCAGTGCCTCAACACCATTGGACGCGGTCAACACGTGATACCCGCGCACCTCCAGGTTGCGGCGCACAAAATCCCGCAGGGGCTTTTCATCATCTACCACTAAAACATTCATGTTCATCGGCTCGCCTTCTTTTTAGTTTTATTACCATTCGAAGATGTTTTTGATTTTACCGGAATGGTGAATGCGATGCACGCACCCTTTTCCTGCGGTTCGGTCCAAATCCTGCCGCCATGTGCGCGGACAAGACCCTGACAGATCGCCAGTCCCAGCCCCGCGCCGCTGGTGAGGCGTGTCAGACCATCATCTACGCGATAGAACCTTTCGAAAACGCGTTGCCCCTCCTTGAGTGAAATCCCCGGTCCGTCATCGCGTACGCGGAACAGGATCTCTTTGCCGTTCCTGTTGACATCCACCTTGATATGAGCCTCTTCCCCGGCATATTTGATGGAGTTCTCGATTAAATTCCTGATGATGGATTCCAATCTCAGCGGATCAGCGTATACCCCTGGTAACCGCGGTTTGATGTTGACCTCCAAATGATTCTTCGGTGTCAGCCGCGCACCACGCCCGGCGCTATGGATGATCTCCCTGATATCACACTTTTCACGTGAAAGTTTTAGGGAGCCAACTTCAATGCGGGAAAGGTCCAATAGGTTATTGACCAGGTTGGTTAGGCGGTCAGATTCGTCTGAGATGATGGTGAGAAATTCTCGTTGTGATGAACGATCCCACTCCACATCATCCGCCAGCATCGTGGATACATATCCCTTTATGGCGGTGAGTGGTGTTCGTAGTTCGTGGGAAACCGTGGAAACAAGGCTCGAGCGCATTCGGTCCAGTTCGCGGTCTGCCGTGACGTCATGGAAGAAGATGCCGCGCCCGATCGCCAGCCCTTCTTCATCGTTGACATTGAATACTTCCAGCCGCAGGTAGATGGTTCGATCATGCACAATTTGTGCAAGCTCGATAACCCTCTCTCCTTTTTTATTCAGGAGTTTTTGAGTTTGCGTTTTGCTGCTCGGTTTATCAGAGGCTTTGTCAATGATATGGGCAAGGATCTGGTCTGCATGCATGCCTGTCAGGTTCTTTGTTGAAATATCTGCCAGCTCTCCCACGCGTTTGTTGGCATAGATTACCTTGCCCTGCAAGTCAGTTAGGATTAACCCATCATGCAGGGATTGAACAAGCGCCTCAAGACGCTGGGTTTGCTCGCGCAGGCGCATATCACTGCGTTCGAACAAGACTGCATTTTCGATTGCCATTGCAGCATGATTGGCAAAGCTTGTGAGCAATTGAATTTCATTATATGTGAATACATGCGGTGTGGGATGGAACACGAGCAGGGCAGTGGGAGGCGCATATTGCGTATTAAGCGGTACTGCCAAAATCGCGCGAAAACCTTCCGCGCGGGCGCGTTGCTTCCTGATCACATAAGATGGGTCAGTTTCGGTATCACTGACCTGGATGGGTTCCTTTGCGTGGAGCGCGCGCATCGTCACCGAGTCGGGTTCGGATGGCTGGATTGAAAGTTGCTCCGTGAATTGTTTGGATAAGCCCCTGCTGGCACGGATGCGGAAACTTCCGTTCGCTTCATCAAGGGCAATGACCGCGTACATCTTGATCTGTAACAGGCGTCCCATTTGTTCCAGGATCCGGTTGAGAACAGTTTCCGGGTCCAGGGATGAAACGACAGCTGTGCTGGTGTCCAGCAGGGTTTTTTGTTCATTTATCCGCTCAGCGATCGAATCCTTCAGACGCAGGATGCTCTGATTTAAATGCCCGATCTGGTCGTTGCGTTTCGATTCAGAGATGAGATGTTTTTGATCTTCCTGACTGATCGGCTGGTTTAGCCCGATTGCTTCGCTGATGGGGGCAAGCCTTTCAATGGGACGGATCACCCGCACGGTCAAGGTTCCCCAGAAGAACAATCCAATGAGGATGAAAGTGCCCGCTGCGACAAGAACGATACGACGCAGGAAAATTTGTGTGGCGAACGCGGCGGATGTTGGTCTGCTGACCAGAACCTGCCAATTGACTTTCGGCACTATTGTGTGTGTGAAGAGTCTTTCTTCACCATTGCTGTCTTCGAAAATATTTGAGTCGTTGTTTACAAGTAAGGTGGTTAGCAGGTCGTTAGGCGCGATGGTATTTGCAGACTTTAAAAGGAATTCTTGATCAGGATGTGCGATGATCTGATTCGAAGAATCAAGGATGATGACTTGCAAACCGCCCTGTGCCGTATACTCTGAGATGATATTGGTCAATGCCCTGCTGAGACTCTCCAATCTAATGTTTGCACCGATCACCCCAAGAAACTTGCCATCCTCCGACCAAATCGGCATGACTGCTGTTGCTACCGCCTGATCGGTTGTGGGGGAGATCCTTCCTTGTGAAACCAGAGGCTGTTTTGTTGTCAATGCCCGTTGGTAATAATCGCGGAAAGAAAAGTCGTTACCTACGGTGGATGTAGGTCCAATTGGGTAGTGGAAAAGCATGATCCCATCCGGACCCAGTCTATATACGAGATTTACATCCGGGGCTGTGTTATAGAATACGCTGAACACCTCTTCCATGGTGGCGTTGTCTGCTTCGATCACGCCCGGATATTTGGACAAACCTTCCACTGCATTTAAGGATTTTGTCAGCGCAAGGTCAACCTCCTGCGAAATGGATTGCGCCAAAGAAAGATCGCTGGCTTGCACATCCTCGCGAATACGCACACCGATCAGCCCATCGAAGATCCATAGTGTTACTAAAAATGGAATGATGAGCAGCAGGTACAGTGCAAGCAGTTGAAAACCAAGATCGCGGTGAAAGGCAAGCCAGCGACGCATTGCTATCCTACTTTGCAAACTCCTTGATCACGCGCGCCATGTGCATGGCGTGTTTGAGATACAGGTCAATGCGAATGTTTTCGTTGGGTGCGTGAGAGCGCGTTTCGGGATAACCAAGTCCGGCAGTGGCGACTGGCAGTCCCAGATCATGCACGAACGGATAATTTGGACCGGAACCTCCCACCAACGGGACAAGCTGCATCGCCTCCTCATAAACCTCTTCCGCCGCCTGAACGACGGTTCTTACGAAGGGGTCGTCCGGTGCCGTCCGAGCGGCTGGTTCTCCACCCAGATACTTGATCTGTACATCCTTGAAACCCTCCGTATCGAGATGGGCACGCAATTTTGCCAGGATGTCCTCAGGCATTTGTCCGGGAACAAGGCGGAAGTCTACTTTGGCAGAGGCGAAGGCGGGTTGAACAGTCTTCGAGCCGGGTCCCTGATATCCGCTGGTCAATCCGCAGATCGTGCAGGTGGGAGTGAAAACCTCTTCCATCTTGAGGTCTGTGCCGCCTGTGAGACCTTTGATAAAGTGTTTGACGCCATACCGCTGTTTGTATTCCTCTGCGACATCAGGCAGCGCATCCATCAATTCGCGGTCGAGTTCGGTGGGTGGGATGATGCCATCGTAAAAACCTGGAATGCGGATGCGTTCGTCGGGTCCTTTCAGCGTGGCCAATGCCCAGGTCAACCGCCACGCAGCATTCGGGAGGATCGAACCACCGAGTCCGGAGTGCACATCGGTGCCCAAAGATTCGACTGTAAGTTCCACATAGCAAATACCGCGCAAACCCAGATATTGCATGGGCACATTGCGATGGTCCACGCCACCGAATTCCCAAATGCAGGCATCCGCTTTGAGTTTGTCCTTGTTATCGCGGATGAATTCATGCAGGTGGACGCTGGCGGTCTCCTCTTCGCCTTCGATGATGAACTTGATGTTGCATGGCAGGTCGCCACCGGTGGCAATGACTGAATCGATGGCATGCAGGCGTGAGACAATATGTCCCTTGTCATCGCTGATGCCGCGCCCATACATTTTTCCGTCTCGGATTTCAGGCTTGAAGGGAGGAGAGTCCCATAATTCCAATGGTTCGGGCGGTTGGACATCATAGTGGTTATAGAAAAGAAGGGTTTTATGGCTCTTGCCTTTTCGTTCTGCGAATACGACTGGAGCACCTTCTGTATCCATGATCTCGGCGGTAAAGCCGCGTGCACGGAGCATATCGGCAACCAATTGCGCACATTCTTTCAACCCGATGCCTTGCGCGCTGATGCTGGGCTGCGCTACGAGTTTTCCAAGTTCATCGAGGCTTTTATCGAGATTCTTTTCGAGGTAGATATCGATCTTTTGGTATTCAGACATGTGGAGCTCCTTATTTCAAGAAGTTTGCGATCCATTCCAGGGAATAATGACCGGCAATAGCAAACATGGTCATTTTTATGATCTGCCCGACCCATGTAAAAAGAAGAAATGTTTGCATGGGCATTTTGGCAATTCCTGCCGCAATGCCAGCTACATCAAAAAAAGGATTGGGTATGGCTGACAAGGCCAGAATTGCCCAGCCGCCGTATTTGTCCACCCAGGGCTTGAAACGGTTGTAGATATCTGTGCGTTCAACTACAGCTTGTCCACTGAAGCCTGCCAGGAAACCGGAGAGTTCACCGAACGCGCCGCCTGTCCCAGCGGCAAGACCGACCCCAAAGGGATTAAAAACGGCACCCATTGCGTAAATGATGGCAATACCCGGCGCAGGCAACAGGACGGTTGCATTTGCCATGAGGGCGATCAGGAAGATACCCACATAACCAAATTGTTCAAAATCTTTTACATGGTCACGAATGTTGTAGATAAAAACTGTGATCCCGACGACAGCAAGTAATGCAACAGCGCGGAGCAGATTGGTTTGCAAGGACGCCTTTGGTTGTTCCGGCTTAACCTGTTCTTGAACCGCGATTGGGTTCTCCATTTGAGTCGGCACCTGAACGACTTTAGACTTTGTCTTGCGAGGGGTGTGTTTTGAGCGGTTCGTTTTCGCTGGAGTCTTTTTTGCGACTGCCGTTTGCGATTGGACTTTTTTAGCAGGGACGCGTGAAGAACGCGCAGAAGTCTTATCTTTCGGTTTCTGCGCGTTCTTTCGTTTCCTTTCGGTTTCTTTTCTATTCGCTTTCTTCGATGATGACACTGATAATTCTCACTGCGGGGGCATTACGGTTGTTCGGGTCACGCGGTGGAATGGACATGAGCACGTCGAGTCCTTCCACGACTTGACCGAAGACACTGTGGCGATTATCCAAGTGCGGGGTGGGGACGTGGGTAATGAAGAATTGCGAGCCGTTGGTGCCGGGTCCTGCATTTGCCATCGAAAGCACGCCCTGTTTGTCGTGGCGCAGGCTGGGATGAAACTCGTCAGCGAATTTGTAGCCGGGACCGCCCATGCCGGTGCCGGTCGGGTCGCCGCCCTGTGCCATGAAATTGGATATGACACGGTGAAAGACCACACCATCGTAATATCCTTCACGTGAAAGGAACACAAAGTTATTTACGGTTTTTGGGGTCTTATCTGCGAATAATTCAATAACCATGGTGCCTTTGTCAGTCTCCATGTGCGCCTTGTATTTTTTCTCTGGGTCGATCTGCATTGCGGGTGGGGTGCTCCATTGTTTGGACATTTGTTTTCTCCTTTTGGTTGAAATGTTGTTTGTAAGGTTTCTTTCTTCCTATGTCTTTTCCGACCAAAGAAAGATGAAAGAAGAAAGACAAATAGCTGCTATTTTAACAACGCTTCTATTCTGGCAACGACCATGTCCAGAGCGGCGGTGTTATGTCCGCCTTCGGGGATGATAACATCGGCATACCGTTTGGATGGTTCGACAAATTCCATGTGCATGGGGCGGACCGTGGCTTGATATTGTTTGATGACGGATTCGGTGGTCCGTCCGCGTTCGGTGATATCGCGTTCGAGGCGGCGGATGAATCGCAGGTCTGAATCAGTGTCCACGAAGATTTTCACATCGAACATGCCGCGCAATGACATTTCGGTAAAAATCAGAATGCCTTCCACAAGGATGACTCTGCGCGGCTGCACTGTGAAAGTCTGGCTGGTACGGCTGTGGCTGGAGAAGTCGTAGATCGGGACCTCGACAGGTTTCCCGTCGCGAAGAGAAGCGATGTGTTGGATCAAGAGTTCGGTTTCGAGGGAGTTGGGGTGGTCGAAGTTAACCTCCGCTTTTTGTGCAGGAGGCAGTCCGCTCAGGTCTTTGTAATATGAGTCATGTTGGAGGAAGGCGATTCGATCCGGACCGACACGCTGCAGGATCTCCTGAGCAACTGTTGTCTTGCCTGAACCTGATCCGCCCGCAATGCCGATGACCAATGGGTCTGGGTGTTGCATGGTTGAATTATACTCGTATAAAAAACCCCTCTCGCTGGAGAGGGGTTTCAAGAGATCACATTCCTGCCATGTAGGCGAGACCAACCGTACCGGGCCCGGTGTGGTTTGCGACCACCGGGCTGAGTTCAGCAAGAATGCTTTCAGCAGGGTTGAGTTCCTTTTCGCATTTAGCAAGCAATGCCTGGGCGTCTTCGAGCGCGTTCGCATGCAATGTCGCGATACGGATTGGCGACTTGCCGCTAGTCTGTTCAACGATTAATTCCAAAACGCGGTCGTGTGCCTTGGTCTTGGTTCGGATGCGTTCCAAGCCCTCAACTTTCCCATCCTGCAATGCCAGGATGGGCTTCATGTTCAGAAGCGTGCCCATGAATCTTTGTGCGCCTCCGATACGTCCACCGCGGTGGAGGAATTCAAGAGTGTCCACTGCAAAGACGACGCCGGTGTTCTCGCGTGATTTTTCTGCGAGTGTCACACAATCTTTCAGGCTTGCTCCATCGTCTGCCGCGCGTGCCACGGCCAGAACCTGGAATCCCATTGCCATGGCGGTCGAGTTGCTGTCTATAACCGTGACTTTTTCCCCGGCGCCTTCCATCAGTGCTTTTGCCTGTGTGGCGGATTGGATGGTGCCAGACAATTTGGATGAGATGAATATTCCCAATACATCATAGCCCTTGTCCACCAGTCCCTGGAAAATGCTTTGCATGTCTGCCACCGATACCTGCGAGGTGGTTGCCATCGTTTTGGAAGTTTTCAGCCGGGAAAAGAATTCGGCTGACTGGATATCGATGCCGTCTCGGTAAGTCTTGTCATCCCAGATGAGGACCTGCGGTGCGACCGTGATATTG
The DNA here is from genome assembly GCA_964436455.1 of uncultured Anaerolinea sp. GTDB lineage: Bacteria > Chloroflexota > Anaerolineae > Anaerolineales > Villigracilaceae > Defluviilinea. Next base: position 28,640 of record CAYTDB010000014.1, read on the forward strand.
TATTTTCCCACCCGGTCGGCAGGCATGTAGGAAGTGCTGTCTGTCACAATTGCAATTTTTGACATGTTTTCTCCATATTTGAAGCGAAATTTAGTTTGCCCTCATGTGCCTTAACCCAATACTCAATACGAGGATACGAATTGTTAGGTATAATAACGCCAAAGTGCAATTTGCTTTAAAACTTTCGTCGAGGAGCCGACTTTGGCGTTCAACCCGCTTAACTGGCTGTTAGGCCTTTTTTCATTAGATATAGCAATCGACCTGGGGACCGCGAATACATTGGTCAACGTGCGCGGCAAGGGAATCGTCATAAACGAACCGTCGTGGGTAACGATTGACAAGCGCCTGCGTCAGCCTCTTGCTATTGGCTTGGAAGCCAAGGAGATGGTTGGGCGGACGCCTGGCAATGTGGCGGTTATTCGTCCGTTGCGCGATGGCGTGATCTCTGAATTCGATGTTACACAGATCATGCTGGAATACTTCATTGGCAGGGTTCACGAGCAGAGTGTTGTGCCGTTGCCGCGTCCGCGGGTGGTGGTTGGTATTCCGACCGGCGTGACCGAGGTCGAGAAACGCGCAGTCTATGATGCCGTTATGGGTTCAGGCGCTAGGTCGGCTTATATGATCGAAGAGCCGATCGCAGCTGCGTTGGGAGCCGGGCTTCCCGTCTCGGATATTCGCGGCAGCATGGTCGTGGATATCGGCGGCGGAACAACAGAGGTTGCAGTGTTGTCCATGAGTGGTGTTGTGGCGTCCCGTTCACTGCGCGTGGCTGGCGATGAGATGGATCAGGATATTGTCCAGTATTTACGGAACAAATACAATCTTCTGGTCGGTGAAGGGATTGCCGAGCAGGTCAAATGGAAGATCGGCTGTGCGTATCCGCTTCATCCCGAGAAAACCATGGAAGTACGCGGACGCAATCTGGTGACAGGTTTGCCCGAAAGCATCGAGATATCCTCCATTGAAATGCGCGAGGCATTGTCAGGCTCTGTGCAGGTGATCGTGGACACGATACGCGACGCGCTGGACGAAGTCCCGCCTGAGATCGTGGCGGATCTGATGGATGTTGGCATTTGTCTTGCCGGCGGCGGCGGTCTGCTGCAGGGATTGGCAGACCGTTTGACGGACGAACTGAAACTGCGTGTGTGGGTTGCTGAAGATCCGCTAACCTGTGTGGCGCGCGGCGCAGGCATGGTGTTCGAAGATTTCGATGGTTTGAGCAGATACCTGGTCGGTTTGGAACGCGGCAGTACGCGCCATACTCTTTAAAAAGTATTCCGCCTCTTATGGCGGCTAATTGGTACACTAACATTAAGAATGAGGAATAAATTTTCAAGCACGATTCAAACAACGATCATTTTCCTGGTCGTAGGGGGAGTGATGGCGCTTGCGCTGGGCGGTTACTTCAGCAGTGCGTCAAATGTGTTTACTGATTCATTGATCAACTTACAGTTCTGGTTTTCGTCAAGGTTCGTTGCCTTGCAGGATTTTTTCACTGCGCCGCGCGATACGGGGTTTCTGCGCCAGCAAAATGCTGAATTGCAAAACGAGGTTGCCGAATTGCAAGGGCAGGTTATCCAATTGCAGCAGCAGGTTGGTGAGACGCAAGTGCTTGCTGCACTTGTCGATTTCGCGCAAGCCCGAACCGAAAACACTTACAAAGGCGCGGCGGTGATCGGACGTGACCCAAGTCCGTTCCTGCATTACGTGATCATTAATGCCGGATCGAATGATGGAATCTTACGCGGAATGCCGGTGGTGACTGGTCAGGGCTTGGTGGGGCGCGTTGACGCCGTGATTGCGGACGCCGCTCGCGTCCAGTTGATTACTGATCCATCTTCGAGTGTCAATGTCCGCCTCCAGAATGCGGAGGTGGAAGCTGCTCTTGTTGGATCGGTGACAGGCGATGTGATCCTTGATCTGATCCCCCAGGATACGAACATTGAGACCGGCGATCTTGTTTTGACATCAGGCTTGGGTGGCGGTTATCCTCCGGACTTGATCATTGGGCAAGTCGTCAATATCCGTTCGCGTGATTATGATCTTTTCCAGCAGGCGACGGTCCAGCCAGTAGTGGATTTCACACGTCTGCAGATCGTTCTCGTCATTGTGAACTTCAAGCCTGTTGATATTTCTCCGTTGCTCCCCACTCCATAAGCATGCGTAATCTGATAGCCATCCCTGTGATCATATTATCTGTGATTCTGCAAACGTCCGTGGTGAGCAGGTTGACCCTGCTTTCCGGTTTTGGCGACTTGCCCCTTGTTATGCTGGCGGCGTGGGCTTTGCAGGATGAGGTGGATTCTGCCTGGCAGTGGGCTGTTGCGGCCGGTGTTTTGGTGGGCTTTGTTTCCGGGATCAATTGGCTGGTTTACGTCATTTGTTATGTTATCGTGGTTGCACTGGCGAAGATTTTGCGAATGCGAGTTTGGCAGGCTCCATTGCTTGCCATGTTCAGCATCGTATTTCTGGGGACAATCATCATGGGCGTGCTTTCGCTGGGTGTCTTGCGCTTGTCCGGTGTTCCGATTTTGCTTCAAGACACCTTTGGTCTATTGATATTGCCGGGTGTTCTTCTTAATTTGTTGTTTGCCCTTCCCGTGTATGCGGTCATGCGTGATCTCGCGCGTTGGGTATATCCTTCCCTGGAGGTCGGATGAGTTCCGGTACGACGAACAGGTATCAAGTCCCGGCCTGGCGTATATGGGTTGTGTATGGTGTTATGGTTGCGTTTGTTGGCGCAATTCTATTCCGATTGATCAATTTGCAGGTCATTGCCGGTCAAGACTGGACAGATCAAGCTGTCGATAATTACACGTTGACCATCAGGGATCCCGCACCGCGCGGGATCATCTTTGATCGTAATGGATATATACTGGCTCGCAATGTCGCTTCCTATAATATTGTCATCACCCCGGCCAACCTGCCCGATGACGATGCGGATATCCAACGCATCTATCGGGAACTCTCCGACTTGACAGGTGTTCCTGCAGGCGGACCGGTCACAGAAGAAACATTGGGTTTTGCAAAACTATTCTCCGCCTGCGTGCCGGGACCAACGATTGCGGATATGGTCGCCTTGGGCGCTTCGCTTGCCCCGTATACGCCCGTAAAGATCACCTGTAATATCAGCGAGGAGCTTGCGCGTGTGATCGGTGAAAAATCAGTGGACTGGCCCGGTGTTTCCATTGAAATCGAACCGATACGAGATTATCCGACCGGCTCATTGACAGCCAATGTTGTTGGATTTCTGGGACCCATTCCTGCGGTTCTTCAAGATGTATATGATGAGCGCGGTTATGTGATCAATCGCGATAAGGTGGGTTATGCCGGTGTGGAGGCGTCCCTTGATGATATTTTGATCGGTACGAATGGATTACGCGTTGTACAAAAGGATGTGGCTGGTGCTGTCCTTCGGAACCTCGAACCGCCAATCTCTCCCATTCCCGGGAGCAACGTGGTTCTGACGATCGACTCGCGTTTGCAGAAGGCAGCGGAAGCTGTGTTGGTCGATGAGATTAATATATGGAATGCATATTTTGGCACCATTCGTATTTCGAGCGGCGTGGTGATCGCGATGAACCCAAAGACAGGTGAAATCCTGGCAATGGTGAATTATCCAACCTATGAGAATAATCGCATGGCACGTTTCATTCCAGGATATTATTACGAACAACTAAGCCAGGATCCACGCCGCCCTTTGGTGAATAATGCCATCTCAGCGGAGCTCGCGCCTGGCTCCGTCTATAAATTGACTACGGCAACAGGTGCTTATAACGAGAATGTCATTGAGATAGGTGATATTGTACAAACCCCCGGTAAACTTGAACTGTGCCAGCGCTTCTCTCCCAACGATCCCTGTAATCCGCGCCCGTTCGTGGATTGGATCTACGAGAGGAATGGTGTGATCAACGAAGCAGGGTTCGGCTCGCTGGATTTTTATCGCTGCATTGCCTATTCGAGCAATGTCTGTTTTTATAAATTGGGCGGCGGTTTTGAGGACGAGATTCCGGAAGGTCTCGGCATCTTCCGATTAGGTGAATATGCGCGTGCGTTGGGGTATGGAGAGCGGTCTGGGATTGAGCTGCCTGGTGAAGAGGATGGACTTGTCCCGTCACCGCAATGGAAACGTATCAATACCGGGGAGAATTGGTCCACTGGAGATACCTATATTGCCAGTGTGGGGCAGGGTTATGTCCTGGGTACACCCTTGCAGGTCTTGATGTCTGGCGCGACGATTGCCAACCGAGGTAGATTGATGCAGCCAACCATTGTCCGCGAAATACAGGATGATGAAGGTCGTGTGATCCCCGCCTGGTTCAATCCACGTCTTGATGATTTTTCTGTATATGAAGTGAAGGAAATTGAAAATCTTGACGGTTCAGTGCAAAAAGTGTGGGTCAACCCGGCAAAGCCTGGGGAACTGTTGACTGCTGCTCCCGAAGGGAGTTACCAGATATCGCCGTTTACTGCAAACATGAAATGGGATATCACCCAGGATCCGTTGATCAATGAGTGGACTTGTGAAGCCGGGTATTGTGACCAAACCGGTGTGCTGAAGACCGTTGACCCGGAAACAATCGAAGCTGTACGCACTGGTACCCGCCTGGCTGTTGCTGAACAGCCCCTGGGCACTTTGAACAGAGTGTTCAATGAACTTTACCCTTTGGATGTTGCTGTTGCAGGTAAGACTGGCACAGCGGAATACTGTGATGACGTGGCGAGCCAAGCCAACCGTTGTCAGTATGGCGCCTGGCCCACGCATGCATGGACACTTGCCTATGCTCCCTATGATGACCCGGAGATCATCGTCATAGCCTTTGCCTATAACGGCGGTGAAGGCGGTTCCGTCGCCGCACCGATCGTTGCGCGCGTCCTTCAAGCGTATTTTGAGTTAAAGTCGATTGATATTGCACAAGGCGGAGGCAACTAAAAGTATGCCAGTTACTTCATGCTATAATTTTCGGATGTTTGGCGATCATGACTGAGACGAATTCAATGATACAGATCAAAGGTCTGCGTGACGGATTGCTCGTCTCATTGGATGATGCCCCATGGGAGACACAACTTTCCGCATTAATCGAACAGGTGGACTTACAGCCCTCGTTTTTTCAGGGTGCGCGTCTGGCTCTGGACGTAGCAAGCCAGGTTCTGCATGTTAATGACCTTGTGAGTCTGCGCGACATACTTTCAGAACGCGGGATTTTTTTGTGGGCAGTTATCAGCGAATCGCCAACAACGGAACAGACTGCGCAACTCCTTGGTCTTGCCACGCGCATCTCGAAACCCAGACCGGAAGAATCAAGAACATACGCGGTCAATGACCTAGGTGAAGAAACGGCTCTTTTCGTTGGCCGCACCCTCAGGTCCGGCACGCGAATCGATTTTGCGGGTCATGTGGTGGTATTCGGTGATGTAAATCCCGGCGCAGAGATCGTTGCGGAAGGGAATGTCATCGTCTGGGGACGCTTGCGCGGCATGGTGCATGCGGGTGCGAAGGGAAATCGTGAGGCTGTCATCTGTGCTCTTGATTTTTCTCCCATGCGATTGCGTATTGCTGACGAAGCCTCCGCCGCAATGGATCCACGGACACAAGCAAAACCACAGATTGCCAGAATCAACAAGTCCGGCAATTTACAGGCTGAAGACTGGTCTCCCGGCTAGTCGACGCCAATCTCAAACACAGGAAATTATTATGCCTGCACAAGTAGTCACGGTTACATCTGGAAAGGGCGGGGTTGGAAAAACCACTGCTGTTGCGAACCTGGCGGTCGCGCTTGCCTCCAACGGCTCGAAGGTGGTTTGTATCGATGGTGATATCGGTCTCCGCAACCTGGATGTGATCCTTGGGCTTGAGAACCGCATCGTGTACGATATTGTGGATGTGATCGAAGGACGCTGCCGCTTGAAGCAGGCCATGATCAAAGACAAGAAACTGCCCAATCTCCATCTCATCCCTGCTGCACAAACCCGCGATAAAAACGCAGTTTCAGCCAGTGACATGAACCGGCTTGTGAAAGACCTGCGTTCGGAGTGTGATTTTGTATTGATCGATTCTCCTGCCGGTATCGAACGCGGTTTCAAGAATGCCATTGCCCCGGCTGACCGGGTCCTTGTGGTGACCAATCCCGAGGTCAGCGCGGTGCGTGATGCGGACCGGGTGATCGGTATCCTTGAAGCGGAGGATAGAGGTCCCGGCGCGTTGATCATCAATCGCTTGAACCCGGTGTTGGTAAAGAAACAGGATATGCTGTCAGCGGACGATGTTCTGGATCTCCTGGCTGTCGAATTGATCGGAATTGTCCCGGAGGATGAAGCGGTGCTGATCGGTTCCAATCGTGGAGCGCCTGTTGCCGCCGATCCGAAGAGCAAGGCGGGGCAAGCCTTCCGCAATATTGCCCGCCGCCTGAACGGTGAACAAGTGCCTTTCCTCGATCTGGATCATACTGGAAGCCTCTGGGAACGAATTCAGAAACTGGCGGGGAGGAAGTAGACATGTCTTTTTTGGATAAACTCCTCGGGAAGAAAAACAGCGCCGACAGTGCCAAGGAACGCCTTCAGCTTGTCCTCATCCATGATCGCACGGATCTGACTCCGGCTGAACTTGAATCGCTTCGAGACGATCTGGTTGCCACCATAAGCCGTCACCTCGAAATCGATGTGAACGGAATGCAGTTCGGCATCGAGCATGATGGTCGCTCGCAAAGATTGATTGCCGATATTCCCGTCAAACGCGTGCCGCGCCGTCGCACTTCCTCGCGAAAGGCAAAAGCCAGGTAAGTCGGTTTTATGCTTCGTGACATTCCATGGCGGTATTTTGATTTCTGGCTGCTGGGTGCTGTGGTGCTTGCCACAGCCTTTGGCACGACCATGATCCGTTCGGCAGTTGCGGGGAACGAAGAACTGCTGCCGCTCATCAATCGCCAGATCTATTTTGCTCTTGCCGGGCTTGTCCTGATCTTCATTGTTGCGGCGGTGGATTATTCATTCTGGATGGCCATCTATCGTCTCATTTTTGTTGTGATGAGCCTCCTGCTGTTCTTCCTGTTCCTGAGCGCGCAGGCGGTCTTTGGTGCAGCCCGCTGGTTCCAGGTGGGTGTTTTGTTTGTCCAGCCGACCGAATTTGCCAAGATCGCCGCCATCCTTTTGCTGGCTCGTTATTTCGACAAGACCGAACATCAACCGCGTGACATCCGCTGGATACTTGGGGCATTTTTCTGGGTAATGGGTCTTGCAATTTGGATTTTATTGCAGCCAAATCTTAGCAATGTGGTTGTCTTGACGGTGATTTTTGCCTCATTGATTTGGTTCAATGGCATGCAGATGAAGCATATTGTTATTTTTGGGGGTATAGGAGTTTTGTTGGTCATTAGTGTTGTTGGATTGTCAGTGGCTGGCGTTCGTATTCCATTTTTGCAGGAATATCAACAACAGCGTATTGTCAACTTTATTTTGCCTGATCCAAATGCGACATTCGGTGCTACCTACAACGTTCAACAAGCGCTGATTGCCATCGGCTCTGGCGGGTGGTTTGGTCTGGGGTACGGTCATGGGACCCAGACTCAATTGCGTTTTCTCAAAGTCCGCCATACCGACTTTATTTTTTCTGCTGTTTCAGAAGAGTTTGGGCTGGTTGGCGCGTTATTTGTTATCATCATAATCATCCTGGTGATCTGGCGATGTCTGCGTGCGGCGCAAAAGGCACGTGATGTTGCCGGGATGTCGATTGCATACGGAGTGGCAACCTTGATCTTCTTTCAGGGAATGGTCAATATTGGTGTGAATTTGAACATTGTGCCGGTTTCCGGTTTGCCGTTGCCATTCATCAGTTATGGCGGCAGCGGTCTGACCTCGTTGATGCTCGGCATTGGTCTTGTGGAAAGCGTGGCGATGCGCCATAAGCAACTGGATTTCTGATTCGTCATTGTGAGCGGTTTTTGCTAAGCACTCTCCCGATTTCAATTTGAAAACTGCTATCTCAAACAACTCTAACGGAGGATTTCTCACTTGAAACCTGCACGTACTCGTGTCGCCCCGTCACCGACGGGCCACATGCACATCGCTACTGCGCGTGTTGCTCTGTATTGTTACTTGCTTGCCAGGAAAACAGGCGGGGAATTTATCCTGCGGATCGAAGATACCGATGTTCAGCGTACCGTTCCTGGCTCCGAACAGGAAATTATCAATGGTCTTCGCTGGCTGGGATTGGATTACGATGAAGGACCAGATACTGGTGGTCCGCATGGAAAATATCGCCAGACTGAACGCCGCGAGATTTATCAGTCCCATGCGAAAATTCTTGTGGATAAGGGGAATGCTTATCCTTGTTTTTGCACGTCGGAGCGATTGGAAAAAGTCCGACAGGAACAGATGGAACGCAAGGAGAACCCGCATTATGACGGGACCTGCCGGGTTATCGACCTTGATGAAGCCGCCCGGCGGATTGCAAGTGGTGAAAAATACGTAATTCGCTTCAAGATGCCGCATGAAGGAACGACAACTGCGCATGATCATTTGCGAGGCGATATTTTTACCGAGAATCAACAGCTTAACGATTACGTACTTATAAAATCCGACGGATTACCTACTTATCATCTGGCAGCGATTGTAGATGACCATGTCATGGGAATCACGCATGTCTTGCGCGGTGCGGAATGGCTGAGCACATTCCCCCTGCATGTCAATATTGTGCGTGCGTTTGGTTGGGAAGAGCCGGTCTGGGTCCATCTTTCATTGTTTCTCAAGCCGAGTGGCAAAGGGAAGCTCAGTAAACGCGATGGCGCCATCGCAATGAAAGATGGTTATTCCGTGTTTATTAAGGATATGAACGATTTGGGTTACACACCTGAGGGTGTGCTTAATTGGGTTGCCTTGATGGGTTGGGGGGTGGCGGAAGACGATGTGATGACTCTTGACCAGATGGTGGAGCGTTTCAACATCGATTCGTTAACTCCTTCTCCTGCTGCCATCAATTTTCAAAAACTGGATCATTTCAACGGGACGCACATCCGCCTCTTGTCGACCGAAGACCTGTCAGCCAGGATCAAGCCTAATTTTGTCGCGGCAGGCTTGGAGGTCCAGAATGAGACGCTGCTCAAGGTGACGCCGTTGATACGCGAGCGGCTCGTCACTTTGGATGATTGTCTCACATTTGCGAGTTTCTTCTTCCAGGAAAACGTGGTACCAACTCCTGAAGAGCTGGTTGCAAAAGGACTCGATGCCAAGCAGTCCGCAGAGATCGCACGTCAGGCTTATGAAATCCTGTCAGGATTGGGTGATGTCGCTCATGCCATTGCCGAGCCACCGATGCGTGCCTACGTGGAGGAAAGTGGATACAGTGCCGGGCAGGTATTTGGCATTCTGCGCGTGGCGGTAACTGGGCAGAAGGTCAGTCCGCCGTTGTTCGAGTCGATGGAGATCATTGGGCGGGAAAAGGTGCTGGAACGACTGAAGAAAGCCATTGGGATTTTGGAAACGATGTAAATCAAAGCCGCCTGCTCGAATGAGCAGGCGGCTTTGATTTACATGAAACGAAACGGTTATGCTGCGGCAGGCTTGCGGAACCAGGTTTTCCATTCCCGGTTTTCCCACAACACGAGGATGGGGGCGGCAATAAAAATGGATGAGTAGGTACCGCTCAACAAGCCGATCAGCAGGATGGATGCGAACTCGCGCAGCGTGATGCCGCCGAACATCGCAAGCGCCAGCAGGAGGAATTCCACGGTCATCAACTGGGTGTTGATCGAGCGTTGAAGTGTTTGTACGATGGAGTGGTTGACGAGTGTCTCGAAGTCCAGGCGGCGGTATATGTTCGAGTTTTCGCGGATGCGGTCAAAGACCACGATGGTATCCTGCATCGAGAAGCCGATCACGGTTAGCAGGGCGGTAAGGAAAAGGGAGTCGATCTCCCATCCCAAAAAAAGACTTCCGATTGCGGTCGCGCTGAAGATGATGGCAACATCATGGATCATGGCAAGAATGGCGCAAATGCCGTAGCGGAACGCGTGTGTTATACCGCGGAACGACCACGCAATGAATAGAACGACAAGCAATGATGAAACAACCACAGCCAGGGTGCCGCGCGATGTGACCTGCTCGCCGATGCTCGGTCCCACGCTGTCAAAGCGGACAACGGTCACGGTGCCGATGGTTTCATTGAGCGACGCGAGAACCGCATCGCGTTTCTCGTTTTCGAGGAACTGTGAGCGGATGATATAGCTGCCGGTTTCGCTGGTTTGTACCTGAACGTCTTCGATATTGGCATCGTCGTAGACGGTGATGATCTGGCTCGTCTCAGGAGATTGCCCATCGAACTTCACTTCGAGCAGACTGCCACCGGTAAAATCGATCGAAAGGGGAATGCCGCGGAAGACCATGGTGCCGAGACCGACAAGGATGATCAGCAGGGATACCCCAAAAAAGAAATAGCGTTTTCCAAGAATGTTCATTTTGTTCCGTACTCCTAAATGCCGATCCAGCGTTCAAGGTTTTTGGGTTTGAATGTTTCCAGGGCCAGTCCAAGCAATGAATGTGTGATGAACAGAGAGGAGAACAAACTGATGACCACGCCAAGCGCCAGTGTCAGTGAAAATCCTTTTACGATGGTTGCGCCGAAAGTGCTGCCGAACCAGAACAGGATGGCGGATGTGATGAGCGCGGCAATGTTCGAGTCGCGGATGGAGGGCCATGCACGGCTCCACGCCTGACCGAAAGCCTGTCTCATCGTCCGGCCACCTCGTAACTCCTCCTTCAACCTTTCAAAGACCAGGATGTTCGCGTCCAGTGCGGAGCCGGTGCTGAGCATGATGCCGGCGATGCCAGGGAGAGTCATTGTAACGCCGATCAGCTTGAAGACCGCGAACAAAATGAACGCATACATCAAAATGGAAATGTTGGCTGCAATACCGGGCAGGCGGTAGTAAATTCCCATGAACAGGACCACAATGGCGAACCCGACCAAACCGGCTACCAGACTGCGTTGCAGCGAGTCCTCGCCCAATGTGGGACCGATGATACGGGTTTCCACAACCTTCAACGGGATAGGCAGGGAGCCGTAGCGCAATTGGACGGCAAGCTCGTTCGCGTCATCCACAGTAAAAGATCCTGAGATCGTACCGGAGCCATCCGGAATGGCGGAGTTGATGACCGGAGAGGAGATCACCCGCTTATCCAGTGTGATGGTGAGGTATTTACCAACGTTGGCAGCGGTATGGTCACCGAAGATCTTGGCACCTTCTGTAGTAAGGGTGAAGTCGATGGAATAGTTAGTTCCCAGTTGAGACGGTGCGACAGCCACGCTTCTCAAGTCTCTACCGGTCATGATGGTGGGGTAGATAACTGGGGACTCGCCGTCAGTTGATGGGACGGATTGGGTTGCGGAATCAGTTCCAAAGTCCGTTTGAAGAACCGTGCCTCTTTCGGGAGAGAAGTCACCGGTATCCACAAATTCGAGCAAGCCGGTCTGCTGGATGATATCCAGGATGGCATCGGTATCATCTGCGCCGGGGAATTCGCCCACGATGCGCCTCTCGCCTGCCACCTGGATCACGTTTTCGCTTACACCCAGCGCATTGGTTCGGTTTTCGACGATACTGCGTGCGGTTTCCATTTCTTCGGTTGAAATCTGGGTGGTTTCAGGCAGGTCGGCTTCGAGCAAAACCTGCAGACCACCTTGCAGATCCAGACCCAGTTTGGCAGATGTTTTCAATTGAAACACCGTGGAACCGTCTCTGGGATTGGTCAATTTGATCTCATCGCTCAGGTCCACCCACAGGGCGAGCCCAACAATGAGAAGGATAAGAAGGATTCGGTTGGTTAAGTTACGTACCATGCAATATGTTCTCCACTCACAAAAATGCCAGCCTGGGGCTGGGCGGGGGTGATTATACTCCGGTTGATAGTGAGTGTGTACCCCTTATTCACCCCTTATTCGCGAATCAAACCCTGCTCCTTCATTTTTGCATAGGAAGCATTAATCTTCCCTTCGAGTTCATCTTCGATTCCGTAATAAATCGCGATTTGCAGGGCACAACGCATGAGATCCATCACTTCCTTGGCAAGTTTGGCTTTGTCCGGCTCACCATATTTTTCCTTTTTTATGCCTGTACCTTCGAAATGATTGACCATTTGCGCCAATTCACCGCCCTCTTCGAGCAGACGGGTCATCATCTGGAAGGGATCATTCCCGTCGGGGAAGCGGCGGTTGAGTCCGTGGGTAATGGCGTAGAGTTTTTCAAGGTTCATGGATAGACCCATTCCTCAAAGAGCGTGTCTAGATTGCAGGAGCAGCTTTGCTCTGCAAGGGACTTCAGATACTCAGGCGTAGCGATTTTCCACGAAAGAGATTTGGTATATTCTTTCAAGAAAGCATCAAAGGATTCGGCGCTCATTTCATTGCGTAATGCGATAAAGAACAATGCTCCGCGGCCGTAGACGATTGCACCGTATGCTGCTCCCTCATAATCGGCAACAGGCAGTCCAATCGGGATTTTTGCATTGTCCACGCGTGCCCATCTGCTTTCCAGTGACGCGCGGAATCCCTCTTCGCCGCCTGCCCCATAAACATCCGTATAGTATTGAAGTGTGACGAACTGTGTCAGCGATTCATCCAGCCAGGGATCATCGAGTTGATCATCGCCGACGAGATTGTAGAACCATTGATGTCCCACTTCGTGTGCAACGGTCGATTCCATGTAGATGCTGGCGGGCGAGCCGCGGAATTCGCCGTCAACATCGTAGATTCGGGTTGTGATCGCTGTGATGCCTGGGTACTCGATGCCCAGTGCTAGATTCGTTGTGGCAACGATATCAAATTCATTATAAGGATAAGGGGTATAACGTTTGCTGAAAACTTCAATGGACCGTGCTGCGGTTTCTAGCGCGAAATTGGCTCCATCCATATCATCCTGTTTAGCATAGCTGCGGATGGTGACTTCACCGATTGTTTGCGATACCTCTTCAAATGTGGAACTTGCCGCCAAATAGAAATCCCTTGCGGGACCATTCGCAACGGTCAGGACCTGAGTTTGCCCATCTTCATCACGCTGAATCTCACTCCCGGATGTAACCAGCGTTAACTTCTTCGGTGCATGGATGCGCACTAGATAGAATGCCGCATCTGCATAGGTGACATCGCTGTCCTGCGGCGGGAGTTCTGCATTCCAGCCTTCGTCATCATAGACGCAGATCATGGGGTAGGCGTGCGCAAGTGCAAGTACATCATCGTAGTAAGCAAGCACGCCAAAATTCAACTCGACCTCCTGCGGAACAGTAACAGTGTAGTTCATTTTGATGATAATACTTTGACCCACATCAAGCGGTGCGAGCAATCTTACGATCATAAGGCTGTTTGCAAGTTGATATTCCGGGGTGACGGGTTGACCATCCACGGTCAAATGGGAGATCTTCATACCTCCGCCAAGGATGTTGGGGAAGAGGCGGAATTCCACTTCCTTTAACTTGGTATCTTCTGTGTTCGTGTAGTGAACCTCTTCTACCCCTGTGATTTGATGGAGGTTATCTGCGATGGTGAATTCAATGTGATAGACACTTGCACCCTGCAACTCATTCAACACAGATTGTTCCGATGTAACGAGTCCATCCTTGAAAATAGAGCGGTCATCCCAGGGTGTTTGCATGGGATCGGGTTCAGGAGTTGAAGTTGGTGGATTCTGTGTTGGGGAATTTTGCGTCGGGGTGGATAAAGTGCAGGAGGTGAGAAGCAGGCTGAGGCTTAAGAATGAGGCGAAGAGACTTTTCATCAGGTGTTCCCTTTCAGGTAGTCCAGTGCCGTTTGCAAGACCTGCTCGGGAGTCAGGTCATCTGTATCGATGATTATATGGGCGTGATCATGGGCATGGGAGAGCCTGCGGGATTGTTCTTCATAGTCCTGTATTCGCCAATTGAGTTTGCGCCGTTCTGTGCTGATGGGAAAGGATGCGTGGAGGAAGATCAAAATATCGGGTTTGGAGAGGATTTGCCACATGGCAGGGACATAGGAGTGTTCCTGTGCGATGTGGCGGCAGGCGTAACCGTATTGTTCGAGACCCGCGATAAGCGTGGACTTCCCCGAGCCGCAGGGACCCACCACACCGATCAGCGGACGATTACTTGGAGGCTCCATTATTGATTGTCCTGCACGAGCCTGGCGAGTTGCTGCGGTCCGCCAAGGACTGCCAATGTGTCGCCTGGTTGCAGCGGGTACGCGTCGGTGGGGTGCATTTCGCTGTTGCCGTCGCGCCGCAGGAGGATGATGTTGAGGTGATAGTTGTCTTCGACATAGCCGACGTTTTTATTGGCATATTTCGAAGATGGATTGATCTTAAGACGTGCCAGGCTGAGCTGCTGTCCTTCGATGGAGATCGGATTGGTGACGTTCGCCCCTGCGGCGGCGGCGGCAAAGACAGGCGCTGCCATCTCTGTGGCGCTGAGTGCATTGAAACCAAACTGATCGTGCAAAGCATGCGCGAACTCTTCATCGAAGATACGGATGACGACTTCAATGTTTGGATTGAGTCCGCGTGCTTTGAGGGCAATCTGTAAATTCATTGCATCGTTTTGGGTGGCGAGGATGACGGTGTGAGCATCCTTGATGTTGGCAGACTCGAGTGCGATATTGCGAGTGGCATCTTCTTGAATTACAGGCACGCCCATTTCCTGTACGGCTTTGAACGAATCGATGGATGGGTTCTGCTCGACCACCACCACTTCCTTGCCCATCTCATTCAACCTGCATACAACACGATAACCAAGATGTCCCAACCCGACCAGAACAATATGGTTTTTCATTGTGGAGGCAACTGCCATCTCCCACTCCTTGCTCCGCGCACGGCGATTGAACAACAGACCGCCGAAATCGGCGAGCCCCTGCGCGAGGATGATCACGCCCACGAGGGGCATCAAAAAAAAGAATGATTGTAAAAAGATGTGTTTTGGAAAATCACCGCTGGCCTGCAAAAACGTGGCACTCAGGACGATATAGATCGCTTCTACCTTGCTGGGAACTGTTTCACCCAATTGAGCTGCCAGCCACCTGTAGTATAGTCCTCCCCCCACAACGATCACAATGAAGATGACCAGTGGCGTTTGGAATTCCTTCATCAGGATGAGCGTATCGCGCCAGCCTGCACGCCACTTGCGCAAACGTGTTTTCATGTCCTGTAGCGCCCTTCGATCGGCAGGCGGACGGTCATGCGGCGGACGTTGTCCCCATTGCGTGAAGTGACCTTGAGCACTACCACGCTGATATCGTCCGCGGGACGGTTGTCGTCAAGCGAAACTGCGTGTGCAAGAAGGGTGTCGGCAATATGCTGGGGCGTTGGGTCGAGGTCCTCCAACATGGAATGCAACACTTCCATCGTGTTCATCGGCATCCCGCGCCGTTCCCCAGCATGGACAAGTCCATCCGTGTAAAGGATTACTGTCAGACCAACTTCGATCTCGATTTCCGTTATCGATGGGCGTACATCGCGCGATGTGCCAAGCGGGATGCTTTCCGCGTCGATGCGGTCGATTTGCATGTTACGGCAAATGAACATGGGCGATGGATTGTTGCGGGTTAGTACGATCGTCCCGCTGTGCAGGTCAATGGAAGCGATGTTGAGTGTACAGATCACCTTCCCCTGTTTGTCAGTGTACAACGCGTCTGATGCAGCGCGGGCGGCAGCCCCATCACGGACACCTTCCGCCAGCAACCCGATCACCTTGCGGACGACCATATGCGAGACAGCTTTCGCCCCGCGTCCTGAAGTCTGTCCATCTGCCAGCACCACCGAGAGTCCGCCGTTGGGGCGCTCGACAACTTCCAATGTGTCACCGCTTTCCGAGGTGGCGTATTTATTGACCTTGGCAACCGCGATTTGAACTTCCATGCCTCCATTTTACTATGGAGTTGATTTCCCCTGTTTTAGACGAAGCCTACCATTACCTGGATGTATGAATAGTTGCGAATCGATCTTTCAGATTTAGAAATGGGGTCTCGAACCATCGATACGAGATTTCGGATATCAGCCAGGTGGTAAGTACCATTCCAAAGAACATAATGGATGTCGGGATGGAACCATCCTTCATGTCAATTTTGGATACGACCACAAGAAATATATACACGATGGGGAAGTGGTAAAGGTATAACCCATAACTGATCTGCCCCAAACGATCTATGACCCGGTTCTCCAGGTGTATTAGGGATTTGGGGTTGGTTGCAAGATTGAGGATGATCGTGATGAAGACAATGGCAATTGCTGTGGAGTTGTATGCGTTGACGGTTACATCTCTCAATGCAAGCATGGTAATTCCGATCATAGCAGTGACCTGTGTAACAGGATGATAGATATACTTCATTAAGGAATGACCATTGAAGTATAGATATGCACCTATAGCTCCAATTGCCATACACTCAAAGCGCGCTTCTTCGAAGATCTTGATCATTCCATAAACGCCAAACGCAGGCAAGAAGGGGGTAAGGATGAATTTAATGATCAAGATGCCAAAAGAGACTTTCAGGATGCCTGATTTATTTCGAACAACCCACGGCCAAAAAGCATAGAATTGTTCTTCTACGCCGATGCTCCAGAGATGGCCCATCGGGGCAGTCACACCGGAGAAATTCGGCAGGAGAAAAAAAACAAAGAAAAGCTTTGCGCCAACCGACATGGGCGTATCTGGGTATTCGGGGTAAAGAGTGGAAAGAAAGTAATTTTGACCAAAGATCAATGGAAAAATCACAAAGCCAACGATTGCGATCAGGTAATAGAGAGGCCAGATGCGAAATATTCTCCTGAGATAGAACTTGCCAACATTGATGTCTTCCGCAACTTTCTGTTCCTGAAGCAGGAGGTATGTGATGAGAAATCCGCTCAATGTAAAAAAAAGACTGACCGCGCTGCGTGAGTCAATCAAAATAAAGTCAAGAGCCTTGTAGACGATTGGCAGGGGGGATATGTTCTGCGCGATGTGCGAATATATGACAGCGAACGCTGCATAGAATCTAAGGGCATTCAAGCCGGGAAAGTGAACCTTGTTTTGTTTGGAAAATTGGGACATGATTTTAATGAAAACCCAACCCAAAATGGCAAATTATCTCCCTGTGGAAGTTCATCGTAAGAACGGATTATACTCCCTCCGATATAAGCTTGAGTGTATTCGGACTTATGGGGCCGGGCTTTCGTAAAGTCAGAAGCTAAGTTCATCCTTGTCAAAGAACAAGAATCCAGCCCCATCCGCTTTTGCGGAAGGGATCTCATGAAGGATTTCTGTGATGTCATATCCTAGTCGAGTTGTTTCATCATGTAGTAGCGCTGATGTCCGGGAGGGAAATCCTTTAATTCACCGAATACCTGATAACCATGTTGTTTGTAAAACTCTGGTGCCTGAAAGCTGAAGGTATCCAGGAAGGCATGGTTTGCACCACGTTTACGTGCTTCTTCTTCCGCCGTTGTCAGAAGGCTGTGACCATGACCCTGTCCGCGCACTTCTTCCTTGAGGAAGAGAAGGTTAATGTAAAACCAATTCCAATAGATTTCACCGATCAGACCGCCCAGAAGTTCCTTCTCGGGCGAATACAGGGCGAAACATACATTACTGTGATTTTCGGCCCCCCCGTGCTGATTGTTATACTTGTTGATCCCCCTGCCAATAACCTCCCACATCTCATCCGTGGGTTTTTCAACATTGACGATCTGATATTCGTTGTTCATGTTGCTCCTGTTCATCTTTGTGCATTTTTCATTACCTGCGCGGACCCCTGCCTTTGAGCCGCTGATCCAATTCCCATAGTGCCGTTTTGTTCCCGTCAAACTTTAGTGCTTTGCGTGCTTCTTCATAGACATACCATTTACATTCAGCGTGTTCGTTTGAGATCGAGATTTGCAAACCTTGTGCATTCACGCCAAAACAATATTGAGGAATTACATAAATCTCTTCTCCCCACAAATGCCCATCTCTGAATTCAGTGACCGGTATAAATTCGATCGTATCCAATTGGATAAAGTCGGAATCAGGTGAAATACCCGCCTCCTCAAAAGTTTCTCGTCGTGCAGTTTCGAGCGGATATTCTTCATCTTCACCACCACCCGCAATTCCCTGCCAGTATCCCTCATCTGACCGCGTCAAGAGGGCATACTCAAAATGTCCCTTCGGGTTTTTTCGATATGGGTAGACCAAAACTTGAAATGGTGCTCTGGCCATGCTTTCTCGGTGCTCCTGCGTATTGGACCAAATTATACGTTGATTCCTACTTGACGCCCCTCCCTCCACCCGCTATAATCTGCCCGCTCAATTGGAAACCAAGTAGGGACGGTAGACCCTGTCCTTACGCAAGAATAATAAGGAGAAAGTCGAATGCCCCCACATCCAAAACGCAAACACTCAAAGGGACGCCGCAACAACCGCCGCGCCCATGATGCCTTGCAACCCCGCAACCTGACCCTGTGCTCGAACTGCAGTTCGATGCGCCTTCCACACACCGTCTGCCCCAACTGCGGACACTACGAAGGGCGCGAAGTGGTAGAGATCAAGAAAGAGAAGAAACAGGAATCGTAAGGCAAGATTAATCTCATGCTACACAAACAGGTCGTGACTTACACGACCTGTTTGTGTTTAATAGGATGTGTAGGGACGGGAATACCCGCCTCTGCGAAATTATGGAGGTACTATGAAGCTCAACCCGAAAATCACCGCATTTGTCTTTCCTGGTCAAGGCTCACAGGCTGTTAGCATGGGAAAAGAACTTGCTGAAGCATTTCCAGTTGCAAAGCAGACTTTTGGCGAAGCGGATTCCATCCTTGGCTTTTCCCTCTCCCAACTCATGTGGGATGGGCCAGCGGAAGAACTTAATGAGACGGCCAACACACAACCGGCTTTATACGTCCATTCGATCGCGGCATACAGGACATTTACGCATCTTTATCCGGATCTCAAACCTGCTTCTGTTGCCGGACATTCTCTTGGCGAGTTATCGGCTCTGACCGCCTCTGGAGCCTTATCCTTCTTCGACGGACTCAAACTTGTCCGCACGCGCGGCGAATTGATGAAGCGCGCTGGCGAACTTAATCCCGGCGGCATGGCGGCGATCCTTGGTGTGGACATTCCCACGCTGGACAAGGTCTGTGCGGATGCGAGTATTGCAGACGAGATTGTGCAGGTTGCGAACGATAACTGTCCCGGACAGGTTGTCATCTCTGGGCATAAACCGGCTTTGGAGCGAGCAATGGCAGGTGCGAAAACCGCAGGTGCAAAACGTGCCTTGCCTCTTGCTGTCAGTATTGCAGCACATTCGCCACTGATGGCTTCGATCCAGGATGAATGGAACACGGCTGTGGACGCCTGTGCGCTCGAAAACCCGACCATCCCAGTGATCGGAAATGTCCGTGCGAACACGTTGCTTACGGCTGGCGAGCTGCGTGCCGACATCAAGGCACAGATGCAATCACGTGTGCGCTGGACGGAGTCAGTGGGGACGATACAGGGGAGCGGGATACAGGCCTACCTCGAGGTGGGAAGCGGGGAAGTCCTGTTGGGGATGATCAAGCGCATCGATTCGTCCGCAAGCCGGTTCCCGTTGGGAAATCCAAAAGATTTTGATTCTTTTGCATGAACTGGGAATCCTTATAATTCTACTGTCGGAATATCCAGCAGCAGAGCTACAGAATTCCGAATTTAAATCTGCTATACTCGCGGCATGAGTGAATTGGAAAAACGACTTCACCGCGTGATGGGGAGCCTGGTTGGAAATGAATCGCTTGCCGCATCATTGGATGATGATGCGGCAAGCGAACTGCTTTCGTGGGGGAAGAATGCTGCAAAGCGCATCGTGGATGAGACCTACGGCATGGATGAAGAGGTTGCCGAACAGCAAATGGCGCCGCGCTTACGGGCATTGCGATTGATGATGCGTGCGGTGGGAAGATGGGTGGGGGAGGCGGGCAGTTTGGATGAGGAATCCCGGGCGGCATTATGGAAACGTGTGGAAGACCAAGCGCGAGTATTGTTCGGAGACTCGTATGCCCTACCATCAATGAATGAGGTCCTGGCGCAATTGCCAGGTGATGCGAATACTATGCAAATGATTGAGTGGTTGAAGAACCTGATTGAAGAAAAAAGAAATAAAGGATAGAAATATGCCAAAGAAACGGACAGTTACAAAAGCGCAGGGTGGGGTCATTGCCGCTTTATTTACAGTGTTGGTCATCATCTGCGGTGCATTTGCTGCATTGGCTGGTTATGATGTGGGAGGCATTGGCGCGACGGATACACCTTCGGTGGCAGGACCTGCAACGCTCCCGCCGCTGTTCCCATCTGAGACGCCCTTCTTGCCGAATGAAAATGCTTCCACCGCAACGCCAGTGGTAATCGGTTCAGCACCAACGGAACCTGCGTCAGGTGGTTGGTGGGATGTTTATTTTACAGACCCGGTTAACCATCATGACCCGAACGTGGTCAGCGGTTCTGTGGAGGAGAAGCTGATTGGGTACATCAATGCTGCACAGACAAGTATTCACATCGCTTCATTTGAATTTGATCTTGATGCAACAGCCCAGGCTTTGATTGCAGCCCATAATCGCGGTGTGGATGTACGCTGGGTGACTGATGATGAGCACGGTCTGCTGGCAGACGAGGAGCCGGGACATGGTCAATTTGCCATGTTGCAAAATGCCGGTATTGAGGTGAAGGATGATCTTGGGCGGTCAGCCTTCATGCATAACAAGTTTTGGATCTTTGATGGGCAGATCGTATGGACGGGTTCCACTAATGTCACAAAAAATGGAATCTATGATCAAAACAATAATGTGATCGTTATTCGTTCGGTAGACCTTGCAGCGATTTACGAACGCGAATTTGATGAAATGTGGAACGGTCAATTTGGGGCGCGGTCACCATCCCAGTTAGCGAATCAATCCCTGAGGATTGATGGAACTCCAATCCAGGTTATTTTCACATCAGAAGACCCTGCTTTGGAAACAGCCATTGTCCCGTTGGTGCAAAGTGCGCAATCGAGCATTTATTTTATGGCGTTCAGCTTTACAGATTATCCGCTGGCAGATGCCATGATCCAACGTCGATTGCACGATGTGGATGTGGCTGGCGTGTTCGAGTCCTTTGGCAGTACGGCCGAGTCTGCCGAACTGCGGACCCTGTTCTGCGGCGATGTGCCTGTCCGCCAGGATGGCAATGGTGGTTTTCTTCATCACAAGGTCATCATTCTGGATGAACGTTATGTAGTCACGGGTTCGTTGAATTTTTCCACTCGTGCAGAAGAAACAAACGACGAGAATGTCATTATCATTGATAACCCCGATATTGCCCGGCTATATATTCAGGAATTCGAACGGGTGTGGGCAATAGGGAAAGACCCTAAGCCGGCAGATATGGCTTGTCGGTAATGCAGCAAAATGCCTGTGAAATATGACCAAAATAAACGGGATGAAGGTAATTCGTCCCGTTTTTTCTGTGTAGTATAATCACGCCATGATAGCTTTGTCTGACATTTATGTTGTCAGCGCCGCTTTCTCTGCGGTTCTAAAGGTATATCTGGTCAGGAAATTTTTCTCCTGACCAGATAATTTTTAACTTGGAGAAAAAATGAAATTAAGCAAACTAGCAAGTGAGATATCCGAATCACCGACCTTTGCGTTGAACGAAGAGGCGCGTCAATTACGGGAACGGGGAGAGGCTGTGATCAATCTGGGTATTGGTGAACCCAAGAACAAGACACCCATTGCTGCGATCCTGTCTTCTGCGGCAAAACTGACCAGCGGGGAGGTGAAGTATGTGGCGCCAGACGGTGTGCCTTCCCTGAAGAAGGCGATCATCCGTTATACCGAGGAGCATTATGACCGTCTCATGGCGCCGGAGAATGTGATCGTCACCAACGGCGCAAAACAGTCCCTCTTCAATATTATCTTCAGTATCCTAAACCCGCAGGACGAAGTGATCATCATCGCTCCTTATTGGGTCTCCTACTCTGAGATCATCAAGATGTGCATGGGACGTCCCGTGGTTGTGACGCCGGAAGATGGCACGTTCACGCCACGCTTTGAGGATATCGAACGGGCAGTTACTTCCTATACCCGGGCGATCATTGTCAACAGCCCGAACAACCCGTCTGGTGTGATTTATCCGCCGGAGTTGATCGAGAAGATCGTTGACCTTTGCGAACGCAAAGGCATCTTTATGATCTGTGATGATATCTATCACAAGTTGACTTTTGATGGTAACAAGGCTGTCCCAGCATATGAGTTCACGAAAAAGGATATTGAAGATACAAATATCATTGTCGTAAATGGCGTGGCAAAGTTGTATGGTATGACAGGCTTCCGTGTGGGGTGGGTGGTTGCGCCGCGTGCACTTGTCCGCGTGATGACGAACGTTACGGTGCAGATGACTTCAGGCGTATCCCCTGTCAGCCAGGCGGCGGCTGAGGGAGCGCTGAACGGCTTGCAGTCCGTGGTTGAAGCGCTGCGTCTTCAGATCCAGAACAACCGTGATGTGTTGTTGCAGGAATTCAAGACCTTTAATGGCGTGCGTCTCATCGAGCCGCAGGGAACGTTCTATGCGCTTCCGGATATTCGTGCATTCAATGGCAACTCTGTGGAAGTCTCGCGTTTCCTGCTTAAGAAGGCGATGGTGGTGACAGTGCCTGGCAAGGAGTTCGGCATGGAAGGGCACATCCGAATTTCATACTCGGGTTCTGTAAAAGACGTGACCGAAGGTGTTGCACGCATCAAATGGGCGCTTGATCCGACCAGCCCGAATGAAATCTATATTGGCGATAAAAAATTGATCAGGGATTGGATGTAAACATGAACAACTTACTCAACATCAAAACTCCTGCTGAAGCAGTTGCACAGACCCGCAAGGCGGATTTCAATCTCTCAAACATCGGTGTGTCCAATTTGCGTCTGGCTTACTGGAACCTGACAACCGAAGCACTGTATGAAGAGGCTGTCTTTCGTGGTGAAGGTATAACATCGCGCGGAGGTCCTTTCATTGCGCATACGGGCAAGCACACAGCGCGCTCGGCGAATGATAAGTTTGTGGTGCGGCATACGGATTCGGAAAACAACATTTGGTGGGGTGTGTATAACCGTCCGTTCGAGATCGAAAAGTTCAATGCCTTATACGACCGCCTGCTCGGATACCTGCAGGGCAAGGATGTCTTTGTGCAGGATGCGTACGCGGGCGCAGACGAAGAGTATCGCCTCCCGGTGCGCTTTGTGATGGAGCACGCCTGGCACGCCATGTTCATCCGCAACATGCTCCTTATGCCCGAATCACTGGAAGAACACAAACGCTTCGTCCCGGACTTTACAATTGTTGCCGTACCCAATTTCAAATCTGCCCCGGCAATCGACAACACCAATACTGATACGTTCATTGTCCTGAACTTCGAAAAGAAACTTGCAATTGTAGGGAACACCCTCTATGCTGGCGAGTTGAAGAAATCTGTTTTTACCTTGTTGAACTATTTGCTCCCGTTGGAAGGCGTGCTCTCAATGCACTGCTCGGCAAACGTCAGCCCGGAGAACCCGAATGATGTGGCTTTGTTCTTTGGCTTGAGTGGGACCGGCAAAACGACTCTCTCTGCCGATCCAACAAGACGCCTCATCGGGGACGATGAGCATGGCTGGAGCGACAACGGCGTTTTCAACTTCGAAGGCGGATGCTATGCCAAGGTAATTGGGCTGTCTGAATCAGCGGAACCGGAAATCTATGCAACCACCAGGATGTTCGGGACGATCCTTGAGAACGTCCCATTTGACCCGGTCACACGTTATATTGATCTTGATGATGACACGATCACCGAAAATACGCGCGCATCATATCCATTGGAATTCATCGCGAACGCGGTCCCTGAGAAGAAAGCCGGTCACCCGAAGAACATCATCCTGTTGACGTGTGATGCGAATGGGGTCATGCCGCCGATCGCGCGGCTTACGCCGAATCAGGCGTTGTATCAATTCATTTCGGGGTACACCTCCAAAGTTGGCGGCACAGAAGTTGGTCTACGCGATGAACCGGAAATGACGTTCTCTGCCTGTTTCGGTGGTCCGTTCATGGTGCATCACCCGGCGAGGTATGCTGAATTGCTCAAGAACAAGATCGAGCGCTATGGTGTCAAGTGCTGGCTGGTCAATACCGGGTGGGTGGGAGGTCCGTATGGTGTGGGCAAGCGCATCAGCATTCGTCACACGCGTAACCTGCTCAACGCAGCGTTGAATGGCAGGCTGGATGATGTGAAATACACGAAGGATCCAGTGTTCGGCTTTGAAGTGCCAACTGAATGTCCGGATGTACCTTCTGAAGTGCTCAATCCATCTTCTTCATGGGCTGACAAAAAGGAGTATGACCGCCGCTACAAGGACCTGGCGATGCGCTTCAAAGAAAATTTTGGCAAGTTCGGGGATCAGACCCCGAGGGAAGTTGTGGAGGCTGGACCGAAAGTTTGATGGATAAAACACAGGTGGTCAGATTGACGTCTGACCACCTGTACATTGGCATAATAGAATTCGCCTACGATCAACCAACAATTGACGGTCACTTTCAAAGGGACTGGCAGTTGTTTTCTGTTTCCCTGTTATAAAACCGGCTTATCCCTCTCCGTCAAATTGACCACGATCGCGTGGCTGGCTTTGATCAGATTCTCAGGTGTGATCATGATCTCCTCGCCCCATTGCCCCGCGCCTGTGCCAAGGACGGGTTCGTTTACAAGGCTCGCTTCAAGGAAGGTACGGAATCCTTCCGGCTGCCAGCCAAAGGCAGGGATCGAACCGATAACATATCCTGTTGTTTCTTTCACCACTTCAGGCGGTGCCATCTTGATGTTGCGCGAGCCGATTGCCTTCTTGAGATTGCCAGAGATGGCGTTCTGGTCCGCTCCAAGCATGACGAGTACACATTCGCCTGTATCCACCACTTGAAAGATCAAAGTCTTCACAGCCTGCCGTTCTGGAAAACTCAAAGCCTGTGCGACATTCGCTGCCCCCTTTTCGGTTTCAGGTGAAAAACTCCTTCGTTCGTAGGAGATATTGTGTTCGTCGAGGTAGGTATGTGAAGGGAGTATCATATTTCGATTCGAGGCCAAAATTCTTCTGACAATTTCACGTTAGGATGATGATGGTACCGTCCAGTGCGATGCGGATCATATCGCCATTCTTAATCTTTGCAAAATCCGTTTCCTCGAGTGCCACCAGCGGAAGGGGCGAATTATACAATTCATCGGCAACGACAGATGCGAGTGCGAAGAAAAAATCAGTATTGGTCGTTATGATGGCGGCAGGGGCGGTCTTTGCTCGGATCGCCTCCAGCAGCACCGCTGTTGTTGTGGAAGAACCGCGCGTGAATGGGACTGCAAATATTTTCCCGGCGGCGACCGAACCCGATAACATATGGCGGCGGTCGATGATCTCGCCGGTTTTCCAATCATACCCTCCCCAAAAGGAAAGCGGCTCCCGGCTGACCAGTGCTTCGCCCTGCGCTTCTCCGGGTATGATGACCCTGCCGGGAAGGATCAACTCGTCCATGCGGATTCATCCCGAATAATGGAACCCTCGACTGCCGACCGGACGCAATCAGCCAGACTCCCGAAGCTGATTTGCTTCCCCAGCAGCCCCGGAGAGTAATAAGCGAACTTTGCGGAATTGGTCATCAGGTTCTTGATCTCGGCGGGTAACATGGGTGATGTGAGGATGCAGGTGTCCAGGGTGAGCTGCGCGCCGAAGGCTTCCAGATCTTCGAGAAAACCTGCCTTTTGCGCCAATTGAGTCATGGCGCGGCTGGAAGTAACCAGAAACTTTATTGCAGGGTGCTTTTTCTTTCCCCGGATCATTGGCGCGAGTCGCGCGAATTCCGCCAGGGAAAAGTGCGGGCTACCCAAAACAACCATGTCAAGTTTGCTGCTGTTGGTGTGGGTCAATTCCCGGCGGGATTCCCTCAATTTGTCCATTGTGATATCGAAAATTTGTGCCGGTGTTTTTCCCTGGAACGCCGCCTCCAATGTGGGGGCTTCCGGTGTGACGCCGACCATATGGAACAAGGCAACGCCTCCTGAGGACGCCATGCCTGCACCCATCGCCTTGAGTTGATCCTCGCCTGGGGCTGCTTCCATCCCTGCGATTACGGGAATTTGGTCCAGGGATAATTTCCCGATCAGGTTGCCAAGCACGGGATAAAAATCATCGCGCTCCTGCAGGGAGGCTGGAATGTCCACGAGTCGAAACAGGATTTGTCCTGCACGGTTTTCGGTCAGGTGCAATCCAATGGCCGGTGCGCGGCCGGTAATGGCGCAGCAGACATCAAAGAGATCTGGGTATCGCTCGGTCCGTGCCCCGATCACCGAATTGGCGAACACGATCGCATTCGACTCGCCCCATGCGATTTGCTGGCCGAACGATGGCTTTGTCTCCAGTTGGTAGGGTGCGCATGTCCAGGTTGGGATCGTTCCCATGCTTTGATAGGCGACCATCTGGCGGTAGGCCTGCCTTGCCCACTCCGATGGAACCGCCCATTCCCGCCAGTGATTCTCGTCTAGTCCACTGACATTCAACGTGGTGGGGACAGATACTTTTGCGCCTAAACGAGCCAAGCGCTCCGCCAATTCAAGCCCGGCATCCCCGATATATACAGTGCTGTCAATGTGCGCACCGCTGATGCTTAATAATTCTTTTGCGCCTGAAACTTCCGCCATGCGCACGAGGATGGACATCGCCATTTTCGTCGCGGGTCCGTGGTCGCCGCGCAGCATTTGATGGTCCCTGCTGGAGAGAGATAATGTCATGTTTGTTTTGCTTCCCCGGGCTGTATGATGGCGAGATATATCCCTGCCAGGATGGCCAGCCCGCCAACTATCACCGCGCTCTCGGGCGTCTCTTTGAGAAAGAGGTAAGCAAGGATCGCTGAACCGATCGGTTCTGCCAGTGTGGTGATTGCCACCAGGGTAGCGGATAATCGCTTAAGCAACCAGTTATATGTTGAGTGTCCAATCAATTGCGGTACCGCCGCCAGCAATACTATCCAGCCATAGGTTTTCATTTCATAACCAAAGGGTGAATGTCCTGCGGCAAGCATGATGATTAGCAAGGCAATCGCTGACATCCCATATACCAAAAAGATATACGGAATGAGCGACATGCCTGCCCGCAATTTTCTGCCGATGATGAGATACCCGGTCACTGCCCATGCACCTGCCAGAGCCAGAAAATTTCCCCACATGGGGCGTCCCCGTAAAACTTGACTCAACTCTGGACATTGGATCCCGTTCTGGATGACGCACGCGTCAGACACCCCGATCACTGTCCCGCCCAAAAGAGCCAGCGCCAGCCCGATAACTGCTGCTCGCGTCAACTTTTCGTTTAATAGTATTGGCGACAACAACGCCACCCAAAGTGGACCTGTTGACACAAATACAACCGAACTTGCCACTGATGTATATTCAAGGGAGGAAATCCAAGTCGCAAAATGGACGGCAAGGAACAGTCCCGATACCACCCCTAATGTAATTTGTTTTTGAGTAAAACTTTTGATCTCTGCACGGTGACGTGTCCACGCAATCGGAGCGAGAATGAGCGTGGCAAACGTCAGCCTCAGCGCGGCAATGGCGAGCGAAGGGGCTCCGTCCGTTTGTGCAAAGCGGATGAAGATCGAGGCTGTAGAAACTGCCAGAATAGCAATAAGCAGGTTAAAGGGAAGGATGATGCGGAATGTTCGTTCGTCCATCCACCGATTTTAATCGGTCTTTGTTTATCCTGCGGGGCAATATTCCCAATCCGCTGAATGTCGATATTCAGTGTGTTTCCGTAGTGACTGTACTAACCCAATCGGCAAGTTCTTCAAGCGTATAACTGCCCTGGTGATTGAGATAGCCTTGCAAGGTTTTTAGGTGATCGGTAATCTCCTGCGGGTGAGCATTAAGTTTGTCGAAGTGTTTTTCTTCAGGGCTGGTGCGTATTTTCCTGGAGGTCTTGCTTGCATTTTCTGCCGCCTGCATCATTCTATTGAGATATTCATTGAATTCATCTACTTCTTTCATGGTGCTCTCCTTGTCTGGAGCCTGGTTAACTCCATTCTCCAGCGTAGTACCGATTCGTGAGTCCATCATGAATACGAAGTAAGATCGATCTTATGGAGATATATACGTTTTGTCAGATTTGAACAAAAGATGTTTTATCCCCTCTACTTCATTCCTTTGGAAAGTTGGAGCGATAATTCCTATGCGGCAGTCGAATCTTCCATGTGTGGTGTGCGGCGATATTCGGAGCTTTTACCTCCCAGCAATGTGCTGAGTCGGTCTGCCAGTTCTTCAAGAGCGAATGTTTCCTGGTGATCGAGAACTTTTTGGAGGTTGGAGAGATGCTCTGTGAGTTCACTCATGTGTGAGCGGAATTCGTCGAGGATCTCGGGCGTTGTGTTCTCGCGCAGTTCGATCGTGACTTCGTGCGCCTTGTCCACGGCTTGCATGGCGTTATGGATGTATTCAGTGATCAGGTCCCAGTCTGTCATGGCGAACTCCTTTCCGGAACCGGTCTGTTCCATTTATAGCGTAGCACGAATTGGTATGCTTTGCATTAGATTCTTAAAGAAAGAGACCCTGACTTCCATCAGGGTCTCTGTGAACTTTATGGCAGAGACGGGGTGTTCTCTGCGAAATACTCGTGGTTGTCGGCGTTCATAACGGCGTCATCTGGATTCGTTATGGCTAAATTCATTGCGCCTGTTTGTCCGTATACAAAATCATCAGTGTTTGCTACTACATCAAAGTGGCTCATCTCATGGATGAGTGTGCCAGCCTTTGA
>CAYTDB010000014.1:57526-71964 GCA_964436455.1 uncultured Anaerolinea sp.
GTGGGAGTGGGTCTTTTGGTCGGTCGACCGTTTGATTTGAAGGTTATCGGGTCGGATGTGAGAACATCCCTGACCTTGAAAGCATTGCCTTTCTCGTTGAAAAGGTTGTAGGTGGTGACTGCGTAGGAAACTTCATATTGACCAGAAACAGAGAGATCATAATACTCCCCAAGATTGACAACACTCGTTATGCTTTCCCCTGCCTTGAGCGATATGTAGTCCCTGCCAGTGGCAGCTGGACGTTTGTAAATAGCCCCTATATACGAAACCGGTTCACCATCCCGCAGGATGAAGAAGAGAGGTTCTTCGACACCCTCCACAGGCGTGAACCATTTGAGAACGCGAACAGTATGCTTTGTCGGATTGGAAATGGTTACCGAAACGAGCACATCCTGTTCTGAACTAAAATCGCCCTGTGCCACACTCAGTTTGACAGTGGGACCGTCTTTTGGGGCGGCACTGACAACTGATGTGATCACCAGGGCGATCAACAGGACGAGCACAAGGACATTGAGTCGCAGCTTGCTCTTATTCATTTTTCTCTCCTTTTTTGGTGGTATATGGAACATAATAGCCAATTGATTCGTCCAAGTCAAGCAGGAATTGGTTACACTTTGGGTACCCCGTGTTGGGGAATGATGGAAACGAGGAGAAATGAACAAACTTAGATTTCAAAAATTATTGATGGCCTTCATCTTTTTGGTCATTTTGAGTCTGGCTTGCAGCAGCAATATCTCGGTTGTGGAGCCTGCGCCGTCTGTGAATGCAGGGACACTGGTCGCCGAGACGATGGCAGTTTATCCGGAACAAGCCCCGACTGCAACGAATACACTTGTGCCAAAAGTGACTTCCATACCTGCAAGCCCAACCCCTGTGCTGTTTGGTGAAGTGTACGTTTATACAACTGTGCAGAATGTCAACCTGCGGACAAATCCTGGTTTGTTATTCACGGTCAGCCGCGTGCTGCTGCAAAATACCCGCCTGCGTTTGCTCGGACAGGCACCGGGTGGCGAGTGGTTGAGCGTGATGAACGACGAGGGGATCTCCGGTTGGGTTAATTCAAATGTTGTGTTGGCAGCTTACGATGGTCCGCCGGCGCCTGTTATTGAGCCTTCAAATGTCATGTTGATAACCGGCATGATAACCACGGAAAAAGGTACACCGGTAAGCGGGATCGGGTTTGCTGTGATACAGGGTTCACGTCGAACCGATGCAAAGACTGATGATACGGGTCATTTCTATGCCTACCTGCCATCGAACATGAGCGGTGTTTGGACCGTCGGGTACGTATCCATCGCATGTACAAGTAACACCATGGATGAAAATTGCAACTGCAAGAGCGGTTATTGCGGCAGTCCGTATCCGGAAAGCGTCTTCGTTGAATTGCCTCAATCTGAACTACTTTCGTTTGTCTGGAAATAGATTTTAAATTTATTCTTGCAAAAGTCTCTGGGCACAGGTACACCGCCAAAAGTATCTGTGCCCTTTATTTTGTAAACCAAAAGAATGGGTTGTAAAAATGCTCACAGTGCCCGGCTCCGTGAAGAAATACGCAACTGTAACAAAGTGGTGTTTTGCAAGTATTGCCCGTTAATGGTATGAGTACTATAATGCCGTCCATTGTAAAAAGGGTCTAAATTATCCTATATGTGGAAATTACCCTTTTTCGCATCCCAACCCAAGAGGAGAGTTTTATGTTACGCAATGGATCGAAAAAGCAAGTCTTCAGTGTTCTGCTCACATTGATGTTGCTGTTCTCTTTTGTCGTGCCTGTTTCGGCAAACGGGAACGGTGGACAGGGCGGCTTCCGTGCTTTGCGCGGCGCAGATGCAGCATCATTTCATGTTCCTGCTGACATGTCGCTTGTAAGGCAGGATAACCTTTCCAACTATGGTGTTCAGGCTGAGCGCTATCAGCAGTTCTTCAATGGTGCGAAAGTGTTTGGCGGTCAGTTGAGCGTATATAAGGACTCGTCCGGGAGCGCATTTGCCGTGGTTGGCTCCCATTATCCAAGTCTTGTTGCGGCAAATGCGATCAATTTGAATGACGGTCAGGCAAAGTCTGCTGTTGCCAGGCAGCCCGAAGCGGTTGGCCAGTTATTCAGTGAACTCATGATCGAGCCGTCCAGTGGGCGTTATTTCTACAATGTTGAGAGCCGCGCCTTTGACAGCCGCTGGTTCTTCTGGGTTGATGCTGAAACCGGTGAGTTGTTCAATTCCTTCAATGGGTTGACCGATGGTACAGGTATCGGCGTTTTGGGTGATGCAAAAGATCTTACAGGTCTGACCACCTTCAGTGGCGGCGTGTATCAAATGGTTTCAAGTGATGGAAGGCAGAAAACCTACGATGCCAAAAACCGCAACGGCCTTCCTGGAACACTCGCGACCGATTCCGACGACAACTGGAATCTTCTTGGCAGCACATCGCCGGGACAGCAGGCCATGGTGGATGCGCAGTTCTATGCCCGCGTTACTGATAATTACTATTTGGCCACCCATAACTTTGACTGGGTTACACATTATCCGCAGGGAATGGTCTCGTCTGTTCACCTTCAGCGTAACTACAACAACGCCTATTGGAACGGGACACAGATGGCGTATGGTGACGGTGATGGGACTACCTTCATCAACTTCTCTGGTGATCTCGATGTGGTTGGTCATGAGTTGAGCCATGGTGTGACCGAAGCCACCAGCAACCTGATCTATCAGAATGAGTCCGGGGCTTTGAATGAATCCTTCTCGGATATCATGGGTACATCCATTGAATACCATTACTACGGTGCCTCTTATTCCGGCTTATGGACGCTGGGTGAAGACATCGGTCCCGATGGCAGTCCTTATGCTGATGGTTTACGCAACCTGGCTGACCCAACTGTCTTTGGTGACCCCTCCCATTATGCTGATCGCTACACCGGCACCAGCGATAATGGCGGTGTCCATATCAACAGCGGTATCTCCAATCACTGGTTCTACCTGCTGGTAAATGGTGGTCAGAATGCCAAGGCTTCACGTGCTTCCGGGACGAACGTACAGGGGATTGGTCTCACAGCAGCGGAACAGATCGTTTACCTTGGCTTCACTGCGCTGCCTGCCAGCGCGAACTTCTGTGCGGCTCGCGCCGGCACGATAGCTGTTGCCGGCAATAAAGCCGCCAGCGTGGCTGACGCATGGGATGAAGTAGGTGTGGATGAAGCCCTCTGTGGCGGCGGCGGAGGTGGTGGTGGAAACGGTCCGGTCATCACGAATGTTGGTTCCAAAGTAACAAATGCGAAACGCGGAAGTTTTGCGATCACATGGACTACCGACATCCCAGCGGACAGTGCAGTGATCTTTACCTGCTGCGGTACATATACGAATGCCAACCTGGTTACAAGCCATAGCATGAGCTTTAATGGCTCAAAAGGTACGTTGTATGAATATTATGTTTCATCGACGGCCAATGGAGTTACAACCACAGAAGGACCGTTCTATCATCAAAACTAGGGAGAACGCTTAGATCAAGGAATGTCGGGACGCCATCACAGCGTCCCGACATTTTTTGGGTGGTATGGTTAAATTGAATATCTCCGACCTTCGGACAGGAATTCGGACATTTCCCTTTTATCACGGATTGACACTGATTTGCAAATAGTTTTTTTCAGAGATAGTTCGTGAAATCTGTGGCTACATACCGATTATCCGAACTCCTGTCTGAATTTCGGAATATCTTTCTTGACATTGCCCCTTCAACGTACTACAATTTTTTTGTCAGATAATCAAAATCTGCCTGGGGGCAGATCAACTCAAACTAAGGAGAGAAAACAATGACTTTTGAATTACCCAAATTACCCTATGCGTACGATGCTCTTGAGCCGCACATTGATGCGTGCACCATGGAGATCCATCACACAAAACACCACAACGCATACATCACAAATCTTAATGGCGCCGTGGAAAAGACCCCCGAACTGGCTGGCAAATCAGTCGAGCAGTTGCTAAGCGACCTGAATGCAGTTCCCGATGCTGTACGCGGCATTGTCCGCAATCATGGCGGCGGCACGTTCAACCACAATTTGTTCTGGGAGATCATGGGACCGAAAACGGGCGGCGCTCCCAGCGGAGAACTGGCAAAGGCGATCGATTCAGCCTTCGGGTCGTTTGACGCATTCAAGGATGAGTTCACCAAGTCTGCAATCGGACGTTTCGGCTCCGGTTGGGCGTGGCTGGTCAAAAAGGGGAGTGGTTTGGCGGTTGTATCGACAGCCAATCAGGATTGTCCGTTGTCAGAAGGCATGACACCCATCCTTGGGTTGGATGTTTGGGAACATGCCTATTACCTGCTTTATCAAAACCGCCGCCCCGATTACGTTGCCGCCTGGTGGAACGTGGTCAACTGGGATGCGGTCACCGAAAAATTCAGCAAATAGTCTTTGCAGTTCAATTGTGACAAAGTGCACCTTGTCCGAAAAATGAAGCAAGATATAATAAGTGTATCTCGTCAATTCATAATCCCAAAAGGAGATGCTCAATGACTCACATTATCACCAGTTTGTGCATTCGCGACCGCGGTTGTATCGACGTGTGCCCGGTGGAATGTATGGTTCCTGGTCCCGTTGCTGAATGGCCCTGGATCTACATCGACCCCGACACCTGTATTGACTGCGGTGCATGCGTGCCCGAATGTCCCTATGCCGCCATCTTCCCCGAAGATGAAGTCCCCTCGGCGTACACTGCCAAGGGTGGCGAATACATCAGCAACATTGGCTTGACCGGACACTATGAAGGTACCAATCACCATGGCACTCAGGTTGTTCTTGACACTGTCAAACAACTTGAGGCTGGAGAGGTTGTGGACCTTACACCTGACACCAAGAAGAATTATGAATTCTTCCAGGGCGGTCCCGGCTACGGCGCCAAAGATTCCGACACCGGAATGTAAAGCCCGTCATAAAAACGAGAGCCAGGTTTCATCGCCTGGCTCTTTTTGTTTTAAGGATTCATTGCATCCATGAGCAATTCTGCTCCAATCCGCCCTGCATCCATAGCATTATCCTCTTCCAGCAGTACAGTGACCGCTAATGGCGAAGCCTGCCAGTCGGGAAGCGTGCCGCCGATAAACCACCTGACAGACGATTTGTCATCCTGCGCCCTCCCGGTGTGCGACCAGAAATTATTCCCCTCTTTGACATAGGATAAAGCCGCTTCCGACGCCGCCGATGGCTGGCACGCCTCGTTGGGCTTGCCCTGCGCTGGAATCACCACCCAGCCGTCCCTGGGTGTGTTCACTGCCGTAGCGATGCGCGGCGCAGGGATCACACCTCCATTGCTCAATGCTGCGGATGCCAGCGTCATCTGCAATGGTGAGATATAGAGGTTCCGGTTGTCACTGGTCGGCACTGCAACATCCATTCGAAGTTCCGGGGCACTGAAGAAGCCAAAAGACTTGTACACGGTCTGCCACTGTTCCAGATTGATGTTTGTGCTTTGATATAGTGCCGTTGCAAACGGATATACAGTCGAGCCTGTCGGATACACTCCAAGTACAGCACGGTTGATCAACGGTCTGTTTGGGTCATCGAGAAGATCTGCGGCGGTTTTTTCCAGCAGATTTGCATCGAATGTGGGGTGCGATGCCATCGCCAGGATTTCACCTGTCTGTGCGTTGAGCAGTATGAGCGCGCCGCGATACCCGCTCATCAACTCATCTGCGCGGGATTGAAGGGACAGGTCGATGCTCAGACGCACATCCAATCCGTCTGGCGACATCCCGTAGAGTAAGTGATTCAGCCAAATGGTTGAAGCAGGGGTTCCCTCGAGACCGCGCAAGTATCCGTCCAACGATCTTTCAAGACCGGCTTGACCATATCGAGGGTGGTCGTACCCTACAATCGGTGCAAGATCCGGATAGATATAACTGCGTGAAAAGGTGCCTGTCTCACCAACCGTGACTGTAATCCGGGAGTTGGTGCGATCCAAAAGGGCGCCGCGCGGCACATACCTTTCTTCGATGATGTGGCGTAAATTATCGTTTCTTGCCAATAGATCAGGTCCGCGGATGATAGCCCACCAACCAGTTACCAGCGCAGCGGAGAATAACCCAAACAGGAGAACGCCATTGAGAGCGAGATAGGGCCTGGGGTTTTCGAGTGGTGCAGGCTCCTCATCCTTGTTGTTGCTGATGATAAGCAGGATCAACAACCCGACGAAGGATGTCAGCAGGGATGAACCGCCATACGAAACAAACGGAAGCGTGACACCGGTCAGGGGCAGCAGACGGATATTCCCTCCAATGATCAGGATGGCTTGCACTCCGAAGTAGGCTGAAATGCCTCCTGCGAGCAGTCGCTTGAAAAGGTTTGGAGCGCGCAGGGCGACTCGCAAGCCTCGGGTGAGGAGAATGCCGAAGAGGGCAAGCAGACCCAAGGTCCCGAATAGACCCGTTTCTTCTGCAATGGAGGCATATATGAAATCAGAGATGGCAACCGGAATGAGTCCCGGACTCCCCAATCCGGGACCACGTCCTTCAACGCCGCCATTTGCGATGGCGATAAGGGATTGAATGACTTGATAGGAACCACCTTGTGGGTCGCTCCAGGGATACAGCCAGGTTTCAATGCGGAACTGCACAATGTTGACAAAATAATATCCAGCAATGCCGACAGAGAGCAGCGAAAGGATGCTGATAATCACGATGCTCTTGCGCGTTGTTGCGAGGTAGGCAATGATCGTATACAGGGCAAGGAATATGGATGCAGTGCCGAGATCGCGC
Organism: uncultured Anaerolinea sp.; assembly: GCA_964436455.1. Classification (GTDB taxonomy): domain Bacteria; phylum Chloroflexota; class Anaerolineae; order Anaerolineales; family Villigracilaceae; genus Defluviilinea. Next base: position 64,274 of record CAYTDB010000014.1, read on the forward strand.
TGTGCCAGCAGGAGCATGATGGCGATGCTGACGAGGAATATCGTTGGATACAAAATATGGATGATTTTCAAACGGTAAGCGAGTTTGTCAGAAAAATAAGCCGCAAGGAAAATGATCAGCAGAAGTTTTAGGGGTTCGGAGGGTTGGAAATAAAAATCCCCGCCCCCGAGCCACAAGCGCGGACCATACCCGCTCGGATTCGTGCCAAAGATCAGTGTGAGAGCCGTCAGTCCCAAACCGCCAACCAGCAACAAGTACTTATACCTTTGCAGGGATTTGAGTGATTGGAGACTCATGCCGGCTGCGAAAACAGCAAGGCTTACAATGGTCCAAACAGACTGGCGTATGCCGAAGTCCGGCTCCAGCCGCCAGATGGTGAGCAATCCCCATCCGCTCAGGAGCACGGCAATTGGAAAAATATACGGGTCGGCATCAGGAAGATGCTTGGTAAACCTTCTGTGGATGAAAGTGACGAACACTCCCAACACGAGGAGGGCAAGCCAATGCGTATATGGCAGGCTTGTATTCCATGTGCGTTGACGCACCACAGGCGACAAGGTGATGAGGAGTGCCTGCAAAAATAAAAAGCCCCCGGCAATCTTTAGCAGGCTTTCCTGGGTAACTTTGTTCATGGTCTCGATGAGGTTAAATGTATTTGTTGACGAGCAAGTTCAGCTTCTGCAGCGTTTCCGATGGAATGGCATCCCGGTGGGTGATCATGGCAGTGGCAAGAGCATGCTCGCATGCACACTTACGTTCATGGTTCAAGTTTCTGGCAAGGAGGCGTACTGCCTCTTGTGCGAGCGCTGTATTCTTGTTCAATGTTTGAATAACCATCTCGACCGTAACCGGCGCTTCACTGACATGCCACACATCGTAGTCGGTGACGTGCGCCATTGTAGCATAGCAGATCTCGGCTTCGCGCGCCAGGAAGGCTTCGGGGGAGGCGGTCATACCAATGATGGACATGCCCCAGGCGCGATACGTATTGGACTCTGCCTTTGTGGAAAACCTTGGACCCTCGATCGTGATCAAGCTCCCGCCTCGATGGACCACGCCTTCCGCTTCACGGATAGCTGATTCCAACTGCCCGGAAAGATCTTCACAAAACGGGTCCGCCACGCTGACGTGCGCTACAAACCCTTCTCCAAAAAATGTGCGAACTTGCCTGCGTGTATTATCATAGATTTGATCAGGGATCACGATGTGCCCGGGTGCCAGTTCCTCTTTCAGTGAGCCGCAGGCGCTGATACTGATGATCCTTTGCACGCCCAGCGATTTCAGTGCATAAATATTGGCGCGGTAGGGAACCTCACCCGGCATGATGTGATGCCCAATTCCATGACGGGCAAGGAAGGCAACCTGTGTTCCCTCCAGTCTGCCGGTAATGATGGGTGCGCTGGTTTTTCCGAATGGCGTATCGATGTTTTTTTCCTTCGTATCTTTTAACCCTTGCATGGAATACAATCCTGAACCACCGATGATTGCCAAGGTCGTTTGTGTGGTCATGATGTACCTCCAGTGTCATTTTGAATGGTCGAGGGAAATTTGCTTTCAAGCAGATCGATGCGCACCGAAAACACCGTGTTCCCGCACTTGAACTGGTCGCCGGTGATGATTACGGTTGGGACCGCGATCTTATTCTTATTAAGAAATGTTCCATTGGTTGATCCAAGGTCTTCCAGCCACCACTGTCCATGATGGAAGGAGACACGAACATGGTTGGCAGACAGCGCCTCATCTGCCATCGAAATATCGCAATGCAAACCGCGTCCGATGACGATTTCGGCTTGCCGGAAGTGATACCCGGCTTCCTTGTTGTTTTCCATTTTCGCATCGAGGTGGATGCCCGGTTTTTTCCGGGAGGAAAGAAAAGTCCCTTGTTGATTCAGTTCCTGCCAGAGCGTTTGTAATACCTGCCAAAGGAATAAATACAGGATGATGGCAAGCCCGATCCGCAAAACAAGGACGGCTGTCGCGGTCATGGGTCTGATTTTTTATCTTTATCGAGTTTATCGGTTTTTATATCGATGGTTTTCGAGTCCAGGGTTGCCGTTGGTCGTTCGCTTCCATCCATATTCTTGAATGGGGAGGTTTCCCTGAGGTCCGGGCGGGGTGGAGGATTATCCTGACCAAAGATCAAAGCCACACCTGCCAGCGAGATCACATCTCCGGGATAGAGCACGGTCTGGCTGGTGCGCTGCCCGTTGACAAATGTACCGCCTGTGGAATTCAGATCGAAGAGTACGTAGCGCCCATTGATTGAGCGCAGTTGGGCATGATTGCGCGATATGCGCGGGTCATCAATAACGAGGTGATTTTCCAGCCTGCGCCCAATATTTACAACCGGATCCTTGAGGGGATACACTTTGACTCCTTCGACGATCAGGAAAGCGTTTTCCGGTATGATTTCCGGGTTGTTGTCATCTTTTTTATCTGCGTCAATTGCCATGCCTTTTGTATCCTCCACCGGTTCAAGTCTGTGGGATGCGATCACTGTGATATCCTTTTCAGAAAATGTTTCATCGGTCGTGATCGTGATGATCGGCTGTGAATCGAGTCTCAGCCCAACATCCCTGACAGCTGTGATAATCACATTTTTTAGGGCATCCAACACTCCGGATTTCTTCCACCTGGGGGCGGAATCGACCGCTACGATCAATGTGTAGATGTTTGGAGCAAACGAGCCGTCCTCCTCCTGCTCGATAACATTATACTTAAGCGCCAACGCCAGCTTTTGGACGATCCTATCCTCGGTCGATATTCCAGGAAGGTTTCCCATTAACTGGTCTTCAAAAAGAGATTGCAACTTGCTTTCGAGTTGGTCGAGCTTTAAATTCATATTCGAGCCCATATCCATGTTTTTCAATTATAGGTGCGAGATTGGAAAACGGCAAGAACAATAGGTTTGCAATTTTAATATTTACAGTTTCCGTTTACAGTTTGGGCAGGTTGTTTCTTCTTTTGTAACAGCATAGCCGCAATTTGGGCAGGTGGTGGGGTGGATTTCTCCAAGCGGGGCGCCGCAGGCAATGCAGGAGCCTTCTCCAAGCGGGTTTGCTGTGTCACAGTACAGGCAAATCACGCGCTGCAAGCGTTCAGAGAGCTCATGGGAAGCCCCCAATGCCGTGGCGGCGCGGTCGATTGTTCTCCAAACCTTCTCCTGCAATTGCATGTTTTCGATATCCTGCGCGAGATCGTCCAGCCGACCAAGCAGACTGAACGGATTGCGGAGCGCTGAAATGGCGGTGTGACCGAGGCTGGCGGCAACCCCAAACCAGGCTTGCTGACCGATCTCGACCATGATCCCATCCTCGACCTTTTGGATGGAAACGGTCATGGCGGTCTGCCCGCCGGATTGCGCCCCTATGCGCGTAGTGATTTGGACGGCAAGTTTGTTTGCCTGTCCAACAGTCTGGGCTTGCAGATTGCCGCGGTTAAATTCCGCCATGAGGGCATGTGCAATATCGTTTGGTTTTATGTTCCCGTGCAAGATTCGTCGTTCCATTTTTTAGATTATAATCCTTTTATGAACGGCGACGATACGTCGTCGTGTTTCATGTATATCAATGTATACGTTATGAAGATGATTTGGTTTAAGCCCATTGGTTTTATCTTGATTGGATTTGTTATCGGGGTGGCGATGCTTTTTTTGCCGCGGCAGGTTCAGGCGGAGGAGAAGGGGCAGTCCGGAGTGACAGCCACCGTTATTTACACTGAGCCGATCAATGTGCGCGGTGGTCCCAGCACAGTCTATTATCCGATTGTTGGGAGGGTGTTTCCAGGTGATGTGCTTCCTGCTCTTGGTGTTTCACCGGGGCGGGAGTGGGTGCAGGTTGCATATCCCGATGCCCCGAGCGGGGTGGGGTGGTTGTATGCCACCTATGTGTCGATTTCAGGTGGCGATCTAAAGGTTGTGGAACCGCCTCCAACTCAGACACCCGTTGCAACCGCTACCATAAACTCAACCTTTGCCGCGGCTTTTATTTTTCAACCCACCTCCACGCGTAAGCCAACCTTTACGGCTCCACCTCCGCTGACTGTAGTTCAGTATTCAGACGATGTAGTTGAACGTCCTTCGGGGCTTTCATCAGGTTTGATCGTGATCGGTTTGTTTGTTATCAGTGGATTCGCGTTTCTGATGTCTCAGGTAATAAACAGGCAGTAAATTCCATGCGAGTAAATGGAAAAGTAAGTCTGATATTCATTGTCACCGGATTGTTTGTGATGGGGTATTTATTTCCGGGGAATTCGGTTGCTCTCGCGCAACAGCCAACCGGATCCGTCCCAACAGTGACAGGCACACCTTCCGGCCCAACGATTACTGTTGACCCGAGCCTCAATGCGATAAAGGTCTATGCCGGACCAGGTTCGTTTGATTACCCAGCCATTGGGGTATTACTTGCCAATGAGACCGCACCAGCCATAGGACGTGCACGCGACAGGTTGGAATGGATCATGATTCGGTATCCGGGAGTGCCGGGCTCCACGGGTTGGGTCTACGGTTTATATGTAAAGTTGTCTCCCGGCGCTTTTCTTCCGTTTATCGAGATTCCACCGACCCCCACGCCGATTTCAACCCCGACAATTGATCCCACTTTGGAAGCCGCCTTTATCGGACAACAGACGCCAACGCGTCTGCCGACATTCACGCCTCCGCCTCCCTTTGAACTGCCCTCGTTCGATGAACCTTCCAGCAATGGTACATCTGGCATCCCTGCCGGGTTGTTGATCCTAAGTCTTGGTCTGTTTGGTTTCTTTGGGGCGGTCATTTCCTATCTGCGTGGAAGGTAGAGAGTGATATTGCATATTAGGTTCAACCAATGTAACGGAAAATTTTTTCAACTACGAAGTACATAAAGGTCACGAAGGGAAAACAACGGGAGAGATGCAAAATAAAAAACTCACTCCGGCATTGGAGTGAGTTTTCGTCTTCACAAAATGGATTAGTTATTGCAGGAACAGGAACCGCCACAGGCGCAAGAATCGCCCTTGTTGGAATGTGAGTGCCCTTCAGAGCCACAGGCACAACTGCCTCCAGCGTTTGCCATGGGGCTGTCCACTGCGAAACCAGCGCCGCGTACCGGGTCATTGATAAAATCAATGCTTGCACCGCGCAGGTAATCCATGGAAACTTCATCCACAACAACCTGGACGCCGTGCATATCGTAGGTGGTATCCACATCACGGATGTTATTATCGAGCGCCATGCCGAAGTTCACGCCACAGCATCCGCCGCCCGCGACATACACGCGAAGCGCATATCCTTCCAGGTTTCGTTCGCTTAGAATGTTCTTTACCGCATTTGCAGCCGCGATGGTTAATGAGATCGTTGTATTTGTTTCTGTCACTGATTTTGTGTCGATTTCTTCAAGCATTTTGCTCTCCTTGAGGAGTTAATTGGACCTATCTTATCAAAATCGCCCAACTATGTCAACCGAATCATTATTTTAGTCTTAATGCTTGACACATAACCATCCCCCTTGTACAATCCCCCCTCTAAACGGGCGGTAGCCCAAATACCTTTTTTCCGGGAGGAATTACCCCAATATGTACGCTATGCAAGGACTTACCCAATTGGAGGCGGTCGCGATTTGGGCTGTGTTTGGCATTGCCATTCTCGGCCTTTTATACGCGGTCCTTCTCCGTTCTCAAATTCTGCGCGAAGACAAAGGCACGGAAAAGATGCAGGAGGTTTGGGGCGCGATCAAGGATGGAGCGAACGCTTATTTGCAAAAGCAGTTACGCTCCATCTTGCCTTTAATTGCCGTCCTCACTGTTGCACTTTTCTTCTCAGTGTATATTGTCCCCCCATCACCTGAGGCGTTGGAACGTTTCCATGGAATGCCGGAGGGCTCCGTGCGGCTTATCATCGGTATTGCCCGTGCGTTGGCATTCGTCATGGGTGCTGGTTTCTCGCTGACGGTGGGACAGATTGGCATGCGCATGGCTGTGGAGGCGAACGTGCGCGTCGCCTCTGCCTCGCGGACCTCTTTCGGTGATGCGCTCCGAATTGCCTATCGTGCCGGGACTATCACCGGTATGTTGACTGACGGTCTTGGTCTCCTCGGTGGTACTGTGATCTTCATTGTCCTGGGAATTGCCGCGCCTGACGCCCTCCTTGGTTTTGGATTCGGCGGCACCCTGCTGGCGCTATTCATGCGTGTGGGTGGCGGCATCTTTACCAAAGCTGCGGATGTCGGCGCTGACCTGGTTGGGAAAGTGGAGGCAGGCATCCCTGAGGATGATCCGAGAAATCCGGCTGTGGTGGCTGATCTCGTGGGGGACAACGTCGGTGACTGTGCTGGTATGGCAGCGGACATCTTCGAATCCTACGAAGTAACGATCGTTTCGGGACTTATTCTTGGTCTGGCACTCTGGCATGTGACCGGCCGCCTCGAGTGGATCATCTTCCCGCTGATCGTGCGCGGTATCGGCGTGCTTTCGTCCATCATTGGCACATACTTTGTGCGCGGTGGTGAGACCGGCAAGAGCACCGATGCCATGAATGCCATCTTCAGTGGCTTTTTGACCTCTGCTGTCATTTCTGCGGTAATGTTTTTTGCTGCCGGTTATCTTTATATGAAGGACACGATGGTGGATTACGGCGGTTGGTGGCGCACACCTGCAACGGTTGCGGTCGGCGTTTTGCTTGCCATCATCATTGACCGGTTGACGGAATACTTTACCGGTACGCATGCTGCACCAGTCAATGATATCAAGAAAGCGGCGGATACCGGTCCGGCAACGCTGATTCTCAATGGTATCTCTGTTGGATTTGAGTCATCCGTTTGGTCAGTAATTGTCATTGCCTTAACGATCGTCGCCTCCATCCTGATCTTTGGAACGATCCCAGGTATCGAAGGTGCTGACAGCGTAAACTTCATTCTCTATGGTGTGGCAATGACCGGTATCGGTATGCTCACCCTCACCGGCAACAATGTTGCGATGGACTCATTCGGTCCCATTGCAGATAACGCCAATGGCATCGGTGAAATGTCCTGGTCTGGCAAGACCGATAAGGCTACAAAAGCCGCGCAGCAGATCATGGCTGACCTGGATGCGGTGGGCAACACCACCAAAGCCATCACGAAAGGTGTGGCAATTGGTTCTGCGGTGATCGCGGCTGTTTCGCTATTCGGTTCCTTCCTTGTAGATGTTTCGCGTGCCCAGAATTCCCTGGGTGTGCCTCTTGCTGAGCAGATCCAATCCATCGGCATCCGCGTGGATATTCCGCAGGTGTTCGTGGGTATGCTGCTCGGCGGTGCTTTGCCGTGGTTATTCTCATCCTTTGCCATTCAGGCTGTGACGCGCGCTGCTTCCTTGATCGTGTTGGAAGTCCGCCGCCAGTTTAAGCTTGGTGTGCTGGAAGGCAAGGTAAAGCCTGATTATGCACAGGCGGTTTCAATTTCCACTACCGCGGCACAGAAGGAATTGGTCTCGCTTGCCTTGCTCGGTATCGTAACGCCCATATTCGTTGGTTTGACATTGAAGGTCGAAGCATTGGGCGGCTTCCTGGCAGGTATCATCGTCTCCGGGCAGTTGCTGGCTGTGTTCCTCAACAACTCCGGCGGAGCGTGGGATAACGCCAAAAAATTAATCGAAGACGAGCCCAGAGACCCGAAGAGAAATCTCGGTAAAGGCTCTGAACGCCACAAGGCTGGTGTAGTCGGCGATACTGTCGGTGATCC
>CAYTDB010000015.1:0-70862 GCA_964436455.1 uncultured Anaerolinea sp.
GCCGCCGCGGATTGCACCCTGCGCGGAATCGTGGTCAAGCCCGAAGTGATGATCCCGCTGACCGGCACGGTCAAAGAACTGGAATGGATCCAGCCGAGACTCGAACGCATCGCCAAGGCTGTCATGGAAGAGAAGAAGGTCAAATTTGCTTATAAGTTCGGTACGATGATCGAGATCCCGCGCGCGGCTGTGACAGCTGAAGAAGTTGCCACGCACGCAGAGTTCTTCTCCTTCGGTACCAACGACCTGACCCAGATGACCTACGGTTACTCGCGCGACGATGCCGAACGCAATTTCCTGATCACCTATCAGGAACAGGGCATCCTTGAGAAGAACCCGTTCCAAACCCTGGATCGTGGCGGCGTTGGCAGGCTCATGCAATGGGCAATTGCTGAAGGTCGCAAGACACGCCCAAGCCTTGAAGTGGGCATCTGCGGCGAACACGGCGGTGATCCGAACTCCATCGAATGGTGCCACATGATCGGCAACAACTATGTTTCCTGCTCGCCGTTCCGAGTACCGGTGGCACGTCTCGCTGCGGCGCACTCTGCTTTGAAGCACAGCGGAAAGAGCATCGCGGAAGACAAGTAGAAGATCAGAGAGTAGAAAATAGAAAACGAGACTCGCATACGCGAGTCTCGTTTTGATTCGACTTTCATGTCATTGCGAGGGCGATAGCCCTAAGCAATCTCATGGTAAGTGGGGATTACTTCCCGAAGGTCGCAATGCAATGTCCGTTATATCTTACCCGCCACATAATCCAGCACGTCAATCTTGGTCAAGATACCGATTGGCTTGCTAGCTTCCACAACGATCAAGGCAAGACCGGATTTCAAAGCCTTCATAGCTTCCTCAAGCGATGTTTCGCTGGGAAAGACCGCGCTCGCATTTTGCACCAGCGGATCGATGGATTCATCCTGTGTATGCTCGTGTTTTTCAAGCATATGGTTGAGCAAATCCACTTCTTCGATCAACCCGACCAGTGAGCCGTCGGCGCCGACAACAGGCATTTGCGAGATGCCATGTTCGTGCATCACACTGACCACCTTACGAATCGGATCACCGAGTTTCGCCGTATATAAAGTCTTGTCAGGTTTTGCAATCAACAAGTCACCTAGAGCGGTCTCGCCAAACTCCATGGAGAGGAAACCGAACTCACGCATCCATTTATCGTCATAGAATTTTGAAAGATAGCGCGAACCAGAATCGGGCAGGATAACAACAGGCAAACGGTCAGGCGAAAGTTTGCGGCAATATTTGATCGCACCAGCAATAGCAGAACCCGATGAACCTCCTGCAAAAATCCCCTCCTGCCTAACAAGCTGTCGCGCCCATAAAAACGATTCCCTGTCGTCTGCACGCTCGATCCAATCCACAACAGAAAGGTCAGTGGCTGATGGAAGGAAATCTTCTCCAATACCTTCCACCTTGTATGTTTTCGGATACGCTCCCTCAGGGATTTTCCCGTTGTTCTGCCAAATCTCTGTAAGTATCGAGCCTTCAATGTCAACACCTACAACCTTGATGTTCGGATTTTTGGATTTGAGATAGCGTCCCACACCGGAGATCGTCCCGCCGGTTCCCATCCCAATGATGACATCGGTCACGCGTCCATCGGTCTGATCCCAGATCTCTGGACCGGTACTCACCTCATGCGTTTTTGGGTTGTCGGGGTTGTGGTATTGATTTGCGAGAATTGCATTCGGGGTTTCGTGCGCGAACTTCTTCGCCACCTCATAATATGAGCGCGGATCATCCGGCTCGACAGCCGTCGGTGTAATGACAACCTTTGCCCCATACGCACGTAACAATAAAATCTTCTCATTGCTCATCTTGTCGGGCATGACGAAGATAGTTTTGTAGCCCTTGAGCGCCGCGGCAATGGCGAGACCGACTCCTGTGTTGCCGCTCGTCGCTTCAACGATGGTGCCACCCGGTTTGAGCTCTCCCCGCTTTTCCGCCTGTTCAACAATATTCGCCCCCACCCGGTCCTTGACCGAGCCGCCCGGGTTCATCAACTCCAATTTTGCATACAGTGGACAGGGCAAATCGCGCCCGATGCGTTTCAACCGCACGAGCGGCGTATTCCCCATCGCTCCCAGGATATTATCGTAAACTCGCTTTTCTGAAGATACTGGTAATCCCATTCTCTCTCCTTTGTTGAAGTAAGGGTATTTTACCAGTGAGAACATGTAACAATTATCTCCCGCCACATGAGTGACGGGAGATAATCGAAGCAAATTACATCACGGGCTAGTTACAAAATTCCCATCCAGATCTCCGTGTGCATCCACCTTCCCCTGCCAGCGGATGACCGCCTGCATGTGGTCGATCACAATTTGATACTCCCCCACGATCGGCGCGGACGGGATGTAACTAACCTGCACTACCCACGGTCCGCCAGTGAAGGTCACTACAACCGAGTTACCTTCAGTCTTATCTGGTTGTCGAGTCCATTCGGCTGGGAATTCCAAGTTGTTTGATTCAGCGACGAACTTTATGGTCAGATCACGCGCTTGGTCTGGAGACGCCACAGTGATTGGCACTGTGACAGATTCATCTGTGATAACTCCATAGGCATCAATCGAACCTTTCCACTGCAATCCGGTCGCGAGATCGCTCACTTCGATCTGATAGACAAGATACTCAGGCGCCACCACAGGAGCTGCAACTGTGACCGTCCAGCCATCACCAACGAACATTATCTTGGACGAACCAACCAGGTTTGTCGGCGTCTGATCCACGGATTGCCAGGCGGCGGGCGGAGTTAATCCATATTGGTCAGCCAGATATTGCACGATCACATCACGAGCCTGGTCATGTCCAAGTACGGGAACGGGTTGATTCGGGATTTCTTCTGTCTCTCTAGCAGGAACAGAGGCTTCTTCGGTTGGTATAACCGGAACGGCCGGCTCTTCTGTCACAGTAGGACTGCATGCGCTGAGAGCCAATATCCCCAAAGTCAAAGTAATTGTCAAAAAATTTGTAGACATAATAAGCCTCCTTGCTTGTATGATATGTCACATATTTTTGACGAACTGTATATGAAGAATGTTCCCCATAAAAAGAACTCCGAGTCTTTGAAAATCTCGGAGTTCGGATATGCCAGTTAGTACAGTGGCAAACTCTTATCCACTTCCTCAGCCCAGGCGTTGATTCCGCCTTTGAGGTTTTTCATCTTTTTGAAACCCGCGCTGGAAAGGATCTCGATCGCACGCGCGGACCGTGATCCGCGTTTGCAGAAGACGACCATCTCTTCAGCAGAGTCCAGTTCGGACATGCGCTGGGCAACTTCGCCGAGAGGAATGTTCTTTGCGCCTTTGATGGCGGAAATCTCCAATTCGTGTGGCTCACGCACATCGAGCAGAAGCAGGTTCGGGTAAAGGTCGAGGCGGGCTTTTAAGTTCAGAGCAGTGATGTCCCAGTTCGCGCCTGCGGAGGTGTCATCCGCATGATGACCGGGGACTCCACAAAACTCTTCGTAGTCGATCAATTCTTTGATGTCAGCATTCGGTCCACACACCCGGCAGTTGGGATTCTTTTTGAGCGTGACAAAGTCAAAACTCATATCGAGCGCGTTGTATAAAAGCAGTTTGCCGATGAGCGGCGTGCCAATGCCAAGCAGAACCTTGATGGCTTCCGTGGCTTGGAGTGTGCCAACCGTGCCGGGCAGAACGCCAAGCACACCTCCCTCCGCACACGAAGGGACAAGTCCTGGCGGAGGCGGTTCGGGGAAGAGACAGCGATAGCAAGGACCTTCTTTGGCGTAAAAGACACTCACCTGCCCATCGAAACGGAAGATGGATCCGTAGATATTCGGCTTACCAAGAAAAACAGCGACATCGTTGGTGAGATAGCGAGTTGGGAAATTATCAGTGCCGTCGATGATGATGTCGTAATCCTTCGCAATGCGCATCGCGTTTTCAGATGTGTACGGCTCATTGTAAATATCAATTTGAATATCAGGATTGAGATCTTGCAAGCGATCACGGGCGCTTTCCACTTTGAGTTTACCAACAGTAGATGTGCCATGAATGACCTGTCGCTGAAGGTTGGATGAATCGACGATATCATAATCCGCCAGTCCAATGCGACCAATACCCGCCGCTGCGAGATAAAGTGCAACGGGAGAGCCGAGTCCGCCCGTGCCAATGACAAGCGCGGAGGAGTTCTTGAGCTTGATCTGTCCCTGTAAGCCAACTTCGGGCATAAGCAAGTGACGCGAGTAACGCAGGATTTGTTCGTGGGTAAGTTCTTCTATCATAGAGCCCTCACCCTAGCTATCTTCCGAGGGGAAAGAGGACTCTGCTCCCTTCTCCCTGTGGGAGAAGGGTCGGGGATGAGGGAGCCACCCGCAATGGACGGGATCAACATCAATTTATCACCGTCCTTAATGGGCGTATCCACTCCCTGCAAGTCCTTGATATTGCTCTCGCCAACGAACAAATTGACGAATGGACGCAGTTCACCCGCCTCATTGAACAAATGTGGTTTGATGGCTGGGAATTGCGTTGTCAGGTCGGTCAGTGCATCGAGCACTTTTGTTCCGCTCACGGTTACTTCACTTTTACCAGCGGTATAGGTGCGCAAAGGGGTTGGAATTCTTAGCCTAGTCATAAAATCATTTTACTCTTTTCCAGATATTTTTTTCTTCTGAACAGCAGAAGTTACTCACCATCAACGATCTTAATCTCTTCTTCATCATATGTCGAACGGTTCTCCACCAATTTCCACGAACGGTGGCTGACTGCTTTGCCTTCATCCACACGCGTGATGATATACGAGAAAAAAGGTTGTGCCCATTCGCGGTCGTATTCCGAAGGCACGTTTGGGCAGTCGGGATGCGAATGGAACACGCCGATCAAGTCCATGCCCAACTTCATCGCCTTCATTTCCGCTTTCATGTAGTCTTCCGGGGTCAACAAAAAGCGATTATGGCGCGCCTCTTCTTCACGCGCATTTGGCAACGCAAAGATCTCCGTTACCTCACCTTCAACACCGAGCAAAAAGCCAGCCCCCTCGCCTGGGTAAGCGTTTTCCACGTGAGCATTGATTTGTTCAAGCAATTCTCTCGATATAACAAGCATTCCCTCACCCTATCCCTTATCATCCCCGGAGGGGGCTCCCTTGGGGAGAGGGGACTCCCACAAGGATTTATCACTCAAATATTTATAGCCCGCATCAGGGAAGACTGTCACAACCATGCCTTCATCCAATTCGCTTGCGACTTTAAGCGCAGCAACAACCGCCGCGCCGGATGAAATTCCGACGAACAGACCTTCTTCACGCGCCAGCCTTTTCACCATCTCATGCGCCGCTTCGGTCTGAACCTCGAGATTGCTCTCCGCCACAGACTCATCAAAAATCCCCGGCTTGATTGCACTAGGCATGTGCTTGAGCCCTTCCAGTCCATGGAATGGTGCATCCGGCTGGAAGGAAATGATCTTTATATCAGGTAACTGCTCACGTAGATAGCGTCCGGTTCCGGTCAAAGTACCAGATGTTCCAAGTCCAGCTACAAAATGAGTTACCTGTCCATGTGTTTGATAAAGTATCTCCGGGCCTGTGGATTTGTAATGTGCTTCCCAGTTTGCCGGGTTATTGTATTGATTGGCATACCAATACAGGCCAGGCTGTTCCTCAGCAAGTTCGCGCGCCGTGATGATTGCGCCGTCTGAGCCTTCCAGCGGATCAGACAAGATCAGTTCCGCACCCAACGCTTTAAGAATGGACATCCGCTCAGGGCTGGCGTTGGCAGGGATAACGATCGTGACCGGGATTCCCTGCGCAGCGCCAAACGTGGCATAGGAGATTCCCATGTTGCCGGAGGTTGAGTCAAGCAGGCGCTTACCGTTACCCAAGTTGCCGTTTGCGAGAGCTGTTTGAATGATGTTCAGCGCGGGTCTGTCCTTGACGGAGCCTCCGGGGTTGATCCATTCAGCCTTGGCTAAAACCCGGGTTCGAGGGGACAGTTCCCGGGTTACGCGGTGAAGCGGGAGTAAGGGTGTGTTCCCCACATGGGAGGCAAGTCCTCCCGGTTGAAACGTATTCGATTCGATGATTCGATAGTCAAGTAGTGTCATATAAACTCATTTAAATCAGCGCAGTCAACAGATAAACAAATAGACGGCGAACAAGCACCTCACGTTGCAATGTTTGGCACGCGGGAGTCGTCCTACCGTCTAAGAATCTGTTGACTGCGGAAGTCTACTCAGACGGTGGCTACGAGCCCCGCTGTAGACACAAGCAATAGTTAATAGTAACCATATTCATAATCACAAGATGACGGCAATTTTATATATCTTACCAAGATTGTCAAGTTAATAATTGATTAGCGTTTACCCACCTGCCGCTGCCGCCAAAATGCGGACAACATCCTTCTCCCCCACTTTGGTTTCGTTCCCATCCAGATCCTTCACGTGGACATCGTTCACGAACAGGCTGATATGCCCACGGAGATTACCTTCAGAATCGAACACATGAAACTTAAGCTGCGGATATTTCTCCACTGCGTTTTGCACAGATTCTAAAGCAGTAGAACCTGATACTTTGAATTGCGTTTTTTTATCGGTGTAGTAACTGATGACACTGGAAACACGGATGGTCGGCATGGTGATATTTTAACCAAAATCTCCCCGGCTGACACCAGGGAGATTGTTTCGTTTCACTCACAACTATTGCACCTGCTGCAAGTGCAGGTGTGACCAACGACTACTCTTCCTTGCCTTCCATTTCCTTCTTGTGCGCTTCGATGATCTGGTTGGCAATATGGGTCGGCACCACGTCGTAGTGATCGAACTCCATCGTGAAGTAGCCGCGACCACCAGTAATGGAACGGACCTGTGTGGTATAGCGAAGCATTTCCGCCATTGGTACATGAGCGATGACAACGGTATTGCCGCGTTCCGCCTCGGTGCCCTGCACACGTCCCCGGCGGGTGTTGAGGTCGCTCATTACATCTCCCATGTGGGCATCCGGGACGATCACCCGCACATTCATGATTGGCTCAAATAACACGGGACCTGCATCCTGCACCGCCAGCTTGAAGGCTTCGCGCCCGGCGATTTCAAACGCCACAGGTTTCGAGTCAACTTCGTGTTCCTTGCCGTCATACACAATGACCTTCACATTATTCATCGGATAACCGGCAAACGCGCCGCGCTCCATGGTGGCTTTGATTCCTTTTTCGATCGGAGGCAGGTAGGAGCGGGAAAGGTTCATACCCACTAATTCATCGGTGAATTCGAAATCGGCATCGGGCAAAGGCTCGATACGGAGATGTACTTCGCCGAACTGGCCAGCGCCGCCCGTCTGTTTCTTGTGGCGATACTGGGCAGAGGCTTTACGAGTGATCCCTTCCCGATAGGGTATCTTCGGCTCGTGGGTGGAAAGCCCAACCTGGAATTTTGTCTGTGCACGGGTAATGGCGACGTCGATATGCTGGTCGCCCATGCCTTGCAAAACCGTCTCATGCGTGATTGGGTCATTTTGCCAGGAAAGAGTCATATCCTCTTCACATAAACGTGTCAAGGTTGGTGATATCTTTGCCGCGTCTGCCTGGGTCTTGGGGGTGATCGCCACGCGATACAAGGCAGCGGGATATTCCGGCGCAACGACCGTGAGTGGATGCCCCTTGTCACAGAACGTATCACCAGTTACGGTTGCATTTAATTTGGCAACAACTGCAATATCGCCTGCATGGACCACCTTCGTGGGGATGGATTCCTTGCCACGCTGGAAATGCAAACCGGACATGCGTTCATCTGCGCTCTTGTTCTGGTTCCAGATATGCGCGTCTGCCTGGATGGTGCCGGAAAGCACCCGGAAGTACGTCATCTTACCAACGAATGGATCGGCTGTAGTCTTCCACACATACGCCGCCAGTGGACCGGAGTCAACGGGTTTCAATTCCTCGTCGCCATCCTTGCCCTTCGCAACACGTTTTGGACCCTGTGCAGGAGGAGGCATCAGGTCAATAATATCATTGAGCAAGGGGATGATGCCAATTTCGCGCGCACCTGCTGAGCAAAAGACCGGGACAAATTCCCCAGAATAGATAACATCCTTGAGACCACGCACCATTTCCTCGTCGGTGAGTGAACCGTTCTCGAGATATTTTTCCATCAACTCGTCTTCGCCTTCTGCCGCGTCTTCAACCATCTCGAAATGTGCAGCGTTTGCAGCTTCCTTGATATCATCGGGGATCTCGCCAGTTGCTTTGCCGTCTCCCAGATATGACTTCATACCGATAATGTCCACCACGCCTTTGAAATCCTGCTTCTCGCCGATGGGAAGATGCACTTTTACAACACGTTTGCCATGCGTCTGCACGAGCTCTTCGATCTCAGCAAAAACCTTTGCATAATCAGCGTTGTCGCGATCCATCTTATTGATGACAATAAAGCGCGGCAGGTTGAATTCATCGGCGTAACGCCATGCCATCTCAGTGCCCACCTCGATACCCGACACAGCATCCACTAAAATAATCGCACCGTCAGCCACACTCAAGGCAGAGACCATCTCGCCTACAAAATCAGTGTAGCCCGGCGCGTCAATGATATTGATCTTATGATCGCGATGTTCAACAGGTAGTACGCTCGAATAAAGTGAAATTTTACGGCGTTGTTCCTCATCATCATAATCTGAAACCGTTGTCCCGTCCTCGACTTTTCCCAGTCGTGTCGTAGCCCCCGTCGCGTGCAAAAATGCCTCCGCCAGCATCGTCTTACCCGCCCCCCCGTGCGAGACAAGCGCAACGTTGCGAAGAAACTCGGTGGTATACTCTTTCATGATAAGCCCTTCCTATCGTAGGATGTGATAAGCCGGATGATTGTAAAAGAACTCATTTGAATTGTCAAAGTGATAACCTTCGCCATTTTTTAGTGACATCACGAGCCTACACCCTACATGCTCCGCAAACTGTTCTTCAACCTCTGGTATTTCCGCAAACCGCCCTGGGACAGCGGTATCTCCCCTCCCGAACTTCTCGAATTCATCCAAAACCACCCTGCAGGCAAAGCCATTGACCTCGGCTGCGGCACCGGCACGAACCTAATCACGCTGGCAAAGGCAGGCTGGCAGGTTACAGGAGTGGACTTTGCGCCGCGCGCCATCCGCATGGCGAAGAAAAAACTCAAACATGAGAACATCAAAGCAGACCTTCACGTGGGTGATGTAACCAAACTCGATCACATCACAAGTACGTTTGACCTTGCCCTCGACATAGGGTGTTTTCACAGCCTCTCGCAACAAGGCAAATTGGATTATATGACTCAACTCCACCGACTCCTCGCCCCAAACGGATTCTGGCTCATGTACGGATTCTTCAACCCTGGCACGCCTCAATCTGGAACGGGGTTTGCCGAGGCAGAAATTGACCTTATCTCATCCCGTTTCTCTCTCTTCTCCCGCCAAAACGGCTTTGACCGCAACCAACGAGCCTCTGCTTGGTTCTTGTTTCAAAAGAACTGATCAAATATCTTTGTGTTCCTTCACTCCATTCATGGTTAAGAAGATGCCTCCAACTGACATCCAAACCCTCACCGATACCCTCATCCATGAACTGACCAAAGCTCTTGCCCTGCCTCAAACCCAAAACGCCAAAAGATTGGTTCGATTCATCTTTGGTAGAGCCGCCCGCGCCGCCGCAGAAGTTGGGATTGGGCTCGACAATGCGGTTGCCGAAGGCGGCATCCCTGGCGGCGCACGATGGATACTGCCACGCTTTGTCAAATCACACGCAGCCCGCGGGATCGAAAACATCCCATCCAGCGGACCACTTGTTATTGCATCCAACCATCCTGCAAATATAGATTCCATCGTGATCTCCGCCCATGTGAATCGCCCGGACTACAAAGTTATCATCGGCGACATCCCTTTCTTTGAGCATCTGCCCCATATCAGCGAACATGCCATCTACGCGCCAGACCCGGGCAATACTGCAGGGCGAATGCAGGTTGTCCGTGAGTCAATCCGTCATCTCAACTCGGGGGGTGCATTGCTCATCTTCCCACGCGGTGAGATCGAACCAGATCCCACATTCATGCCAAGCCCAGACTGCGAATTTAACCATTGGTCACGCAGTTTGGAAATCTTTTTAAACCGCGTTCCACAACTTCAGGTTCTGGTCACCATCGCCAGTGGAGTGATCTCACAATCTGCATTTCATCACCCCATCACCTGGTTCCGCAGAAATAGACCCGATAAACAACGACTTGCGTTTCTCTATCAACTCGCACGCCAATTTTTGACCGGCAGTGAAATATACGGTCTCACGCCAAAAGTGACCTTTGGGGAACTCGTCAAAGGACATTCGCACGAGCATATGCTGGCAGAAATAGAACAGACTGCCTGCCGTATACTTCAATCCCACATGGATTGGACACATGGATGAAATTTGAACTTCGCATCTTCAAAGATCTGGAAGTCCTGAGTCATGTAGCGGCAAAAATATTCACCGAGCAGGCCGCACACTCCATTCAAGATCGCGGTCGCTTTCTGGTGGCACTTAACGGTGGCAGTACGCCAAACCGTCTCTTCCAATTGCTCGCAGCAGATTACCGCGACAAAGTGAATTGGAATCCCGTCCACGTTTTCTGGGGCGATGAGCGTTGTGTCCCGCCCGAGGATTCAGGATCAAACTACAGTCAGGCTATGGATGCGTTCCTGAGTCATGTTCCAATACCAGACTCGAACATCCACCGCGTCAAAGGGGATCTCGAGCCTGCTGAAGCATCGAAAGATTATGCACTCACTTTGAAACAATTCGCCTCACCCCCGCTCGATTTTCCGCGCTTTGACCTGGTCTATCTCGGCATGGGTGAAGATGGGCATACCGCATCGCTTTTCCCCGACTCACACGTTGACGTGACCGAACCCACTCTCCCGGTCACCGCGCATTATCAGGATCGTCCCGCCAATCGCGTGACGTTGACACAACTTATTTTCAATCAAGCCCGTATGGCAGTATTCATGGCAACGGGTGAAAAGAAAGCTGCCACTTTGGCAGAAGTGTTGAGCGACAGATATAATCCAGAGTTGTATCCGGCACAGAGGATCGCCTTAAAAGACGGTCAATTGATCTGGCTCGTGGGTGAAGAAGCGGCAGGCAAACTGCCAAGAGAATTAACAAGAAATTTTTGTGAAGGATAAATTACAAATGTCATTGTGAGGGCAATGATCTTCCACCCGAAGCAAGCTCCCATTCATACGTGGAAATCGATTTGCCCACAATGACGGATGACGGTTATTATGAACAACGGATTACCAACTTCAATTGTCATTTTTGGCGCGTCGGGTGACCTGACAAAACGGAAACTCGTGCCAGCGTTATTCAACCTCTATCGCAAGGGACGTTTGCCAAAACAATTTCGGGTTGTCGGCTACGGCAACACAGATTTTTCAGACGATCAGTTCCTTGCACATCTCGAAGAGGGAATGAAACAATTTGCATCCTTTGAATACAATGGGGAGGATTGGAAAACGTTTGGCTCCAGCCTTGCGTACCAGCAGGGGCGCTACACTGACCTCGCCGATTTCAAGAGGCTTGCTGGTTTTCTAAAAGACTGGGAGATCAGTTCAGGAAACCGCATCTATTACATGGCGACACCGCCCGGGGTTTTCCCAAACATCATTGACCTACTCGGGTTGACCGATCAATTGACTGAATACAGCGGATGGCGACGGGTCGTCATCGAGAAACCATTCGGCACCGACCTTGCCTCTGCTCACAGCCTGAATGAACAGATCCACAAGACATTGAACGAAAAACAGATCTACCGCATTGACCATTATCTCGGCAAGGAAACGGTACAGAACATCCTGGTGGCACGTTTTGCCAATACTATTTTTGAACCCTTATGGAACAGAAATTACATTGATCACGTGGAAATCACCGTTGCAGAGCAGGTTGGTGTGGAACATCGCGGTCGCTTTTATGACAATGTGGGTGTGATGCGGGATATGTTCCAGAACCACCTCCTGCAACTTGTATCCCTTGTTGCCATGGAACCTCCTGCATCCTTCGATGCCTCAGCGCTTCGCAACGAAAAGGTTAAGGTGCTGAGTTCCATCCGCCCCATGAAAGCGGATGAAGTTGCACACAGAACTGTGCGGGCACAATATAGGGGGTATCTTGAAGAGAATGGTGTTAGTCCGGATTCGACCACTCCCACCTATGCAGCGGTCAAATTACAAATAGATAACTGGCGCTGGCAGGGTGTGCCGTTTTATCTACGCTCGGGTAAAAATCTGAAAGAGAAACTGACCCAGATCACCATAGAGTTCAAGGAACCGCCACACCTGCTCTTCCCTACAGAAAATGGACGCTTGACGCCGAACATGCTTGTGCTCTATCTCCAACCCGACGAAGGCATTCACTGGCGGTTTGAGGCGAAAGTCCCTGATACGATCGCGGATATGCGCTCTGTGGACATGGAATTCCATTACGCGGACTCATTTGGCAAGACAGCGATTCCCGAGTCCTACGAACGCCTCATTTTGGACGCTCTGACTGGTGACGCATCCCTTTTCACGCGTGCAGATGAAGTGGAGACAGCCTGGGGACTGATCGACCCCATCCTTGAAGCCTGGTCATCGAACAATCTATCACTTGCGTTTTATGAACCCGGTTCATGGGGACCTGCTGAAGCAGGTGAAATGCTCGAAAGAGACAGACGGGCATGGTCCACGTGGGATGGCAGAATCGAGTAAAGAAGAACAGCCTGACGTAAAAATCAGGCTGTTCTTCTTGTGGGAGGGTGAATATTCGTTACTTTGAAACAACCACCCAGGCGCTTGAGTCTTCCAAGATGATGTTCGTGCTCCCGGCAGGGAATAGAGACGCGATCTGCAAGGGTGAAAGAAAGTGACTTCTCATGAGAAGCAGTTTCTCTGCCAACGCTATCAGCTTTACCCCAAATGTATTAATGTCTGGTTCTTCCACGATGATTCGTCCGCCGGGTTTGAGCACACGAAGCATTTCTTCTGCAGAGGCAGGCTGGTTAATGACATGGTGCAGAGCGTCCACCATGATGATACGGTCAAAGAAGTTGTCAGCGAAGGGCAAAGATTCCGAATGCGAGCAAACAGGTTTGAGCGTGGGGCGATGCGTCTGTCTCAACATCCCCATGGACACATCCGCGATGACTACTTCATCCACATCTTTCAACAAGGCGGAAGCAACACGCCCTGTCCCGCCACCGATGTCAAGCAAACGCCCCTTTACGGGCAGCCCGGCGATCTCGCGCATCTTTTCAAGCGCTGAATAGGTGACACGTGAATAGATCGGTGCAATAATGTCAAAATGATCAAAAGGCATATTTATGATCCCACCGTGATCATGTCTTTGAACCGTTCATAGGTGCCAGGACCAACCCCCGGCACATTGATAATATCTTCGGTGGAAATAAATGGTCCGTTCGCTTCACGATATTCGATAATCTTTTGAGCCAGAGATGGACCAATACCGGGTAAAGATTCAAGTTCAAAAGCAGAAGCAGTGTTGATATTGATAAGGTCTGTATCTGAGCCCGGCTGAATGATATTAGGAATAGGTGTGGCTATGACAGGAGAAAAACCTTCCACATAAGGGATTTCCAGCATTTCGCCATCTTCGAGAACACGCGCCAGGTTGATCGATTCCTTGTCTGCCTCTGCAAGGAATCCTCCCGCCGCGGAGATCACATCCTGTACACGTGCACCATCGGGCAGGGCATAAACACCGGGGCGAGGTACGGCACCTTTGATTTGAACCACGATCGGTTTCTCGGTCGGCACCGGGCGGAGTGTCACTGCATCCCCGTTTGGATTGCGGGATACCAGCCATACGACCGTGGCAACGAACAATCCGAACAGAATTCCAGAAATCAGATTGAGAATGGATTTAATATTTTGCATTTGAGCAATTTTACTGCAACTTCATGATCAGTAGACGTTGATTACGTTGCAGCAAGGTTGTTGCAAGCCCTGCCAGTCTGCTGATTCGCTGAAAATAGCGCGGCATTTCATCATAACT
Organism: uncultured Anaerolinea sp.; assembly: GCA_964436455.1. Lineage (GTDB taxonomy): Bacteria > Chloroflexota > Anaerolineae > Anaerolineales > Villigracilaceae > Defluviilinea. Next base: position 14,015 of record CAYTDB010000015.1, read on the forward strand.
GATGCCGCGAAAACCGAACTTTTCATACAGCGGTCCAAGCGATGATTCACACATCAGGTAGAGCGGGCGCGGGTTGTTCGCAAGCACGTGTTCGATGATGGCTCGCGCCACACCTTTTCCTCGATGCTCTGGATATACCGCCAACGAAGCCAATTCTAGGATTTCTGACCCGTGAGGCTTCAATTGTCCGCAACCGATCATTTCATCTTGATCATTGACCGCCACCACAAAACGCTTCCAATCCAGACCCATCGGGTTGATCCCGGTTAGATAGATCAACTCACGGATTTGAGTGGATTCTGATTCACGTGCAGGGCGAAGAATGTATTTCAAATCAAACCTGCTGCAACGATGACAATAAATGTTGCTATGAACCAATGTATCAAGAACGGCCAGACGAACGATTTCGTTCTCCACGCCACCCAGCCAAAGGCAAAGCCACCGAAGATGGTGGAGAGGGTTTCCACTTCCGGTTTGCCGTTATGCATTAAGGCAAACGGGACGGCTTGAAGCCATAAGGCTTCCGGTCCGAATTTGCGGGCGTAGCCAAACAAAATCCAGCCGCGGAAGAGAAATTCCCAACCGATCAGGTCAAGGAAGGTATTCCACGGAAGTCCATTGGTATAGGTTTTATAGTAATCCTGCATGGACGGGTCACCGCGACCGAGGTAGTAAATCACTGGAGCCATTATCAAAACGCCGATGGCAGTAAGCAGAAGTCCGGCTTTCCAGTCTCCCAGTGCAAAGCCGTATTCTTTTGGGTTTTCACGGAAGAATATGACGATAACAAGCAAGGGAATGGCAAGGTACAAGATCACACGGTCCCAGTATTTGTGAGCGGTGAATTTGTGATAGTAATCCATCATCAACAGGAGGGTGGAGATGATCGTGATGAAGACGATCTTCCAGTCAAATTTGAGTTTTTCGCCGAGGAGAAATTTCATAGTAAGCAATTATAGGTGAGGAGTGATCAGTAGGGGAAATAGGATTCGTTTCCGTTTGGTCTGAGGAGTTGGATTATTTTATCCCAATCACGGGTGAGTTCGAAACTCCAGTTGAGGAGGAGGAGCAGAACACAGGAAATACCAATTATTACGATTGCTTTTCCAACTGTTGACTCGCACCAGCGCACGGACAATGCACCAAATCCGTTGACCCAGAATTGCGCGGCAAGGATGGTGATGTACGGCACAAGCGCAAGGTGGAAGCGGTCTTCGGAAAGGATAAATACATGCGGAATGACATAACTAACGAACAACAATCCGAGCAAATTGTGTTCGTGTTTCCAACGCAGTAAAGACAATCCCAACGCGGCGGAAGTGGAGATCACTGCAAAGGGTAACATCAAAACCGCCGAGATGGTTAACAGCAACGGGAGCGGGACAAAGCCAATAATGTTGTTCGAATAAAAATACATCAACACGCGTTTTTCGAGACCGAAGAAAAAACCAAGTCTATTGATCGCGAGAGGAATGAACCTCTCTGGTTCCGCATTGATGAAATCGATGGCTTTCTCGGTACCAACTTTGTTGCGCTCGGCATCATCGAGAATGGGCAATAAATCAAGTGACGGACCAAAGACGAATGAGCCATTTCCATTTGGGTGATAACCGAGATAGAGGTTATATCCCATTGAGGTTTCGATGCCTGTGAGTTTGTTATGCAGAAGCGAATTGCGAACGATCCATGGGGAAATGGTCAGAGCAAAAGTAACAGCAATAAGAATGGCTCCACGCTTCTGTTTGAGAGCAAACCATGTCCAAAGAACAGCCAAACCTGCAAAAGGAAGAATGACGGAACGAGTGAGAGCAGTTAGTCCCAAAAACAACCCAGAAAATAGAAAAATAAAAGTAGTGGGTTTTTCAATAGAGGTAAGAAGAAAGAGGAAAGATGCGAGGAGAAGTACAAAAAACGGATTTTCGGTTCCGAGCCCGAGAGGGTAGACAAGGAGCAGAGGATACGCGGCAACGATCCAGGCGGCAATGCGGGCGGCGTTTTCAGCCTTCTTTCTTCTTTTCTCTTTCATTTCATCAGGAAAGACGAAAGATGAAAGACGCAAAGCAACGAGATATGTCAGAGTGGCAAGCGGCGCTCCCAGGAAGATCGCCTGCGCCAAACGAGCCGCGAAAAAACGGGAGAAATCCAAACCGCTGAAGAAGTAAACTACTGCAAGGAAGGCAGGATACAACGGCGCGCGGAACGAGGTGGGAATGCCGAGGCGTGGATCATAATCCTTGAGGTTGGACAGGTTGAAGGTCAAAAATGAGGCGAAGCGGTCAAGGTCAGCCTGTGCGTACCAGCGGAATCCATGTCCCTGCGCAAAGCTGCGCGCAAGCATGTCGTATTGGAACATGTCGTCGAGCCCGATGCCCATCCCGCGCGCAAGGAGGACGGGAATCAAACGGAGGATGAGGGCAATAATGAAAATACGGAAGGCGAAGGATTTGAACATGTATTAAACAGAAAACGGATTGCACCATTGTACCGTGCAATCCGTTTGTGTTTAAGCAATGATATGTATCTTGGTTTTAATTTTTTCGATGCGTCTTGCGAGATACGGCATGAAGTAACCGTCATATTTCTCCCACAGTTCGGGGCGCGCCCAATCTGTGCCTCTGACCTGTCCGCGGCAATTCTCGCTGCCACAATAACAGGTGAATTCATCGTAGTCTGATCCATCGCACATGGCGTAATCGAAGTTGAGTTCTTCGCCCGCATGAATATCACGAATGGCGACCAGACCGATCTGTCCCGAGAATCCTATATTAGGTTCACAGGAGTGATTGAAACAATCGGTTGGCTCAAGCGGTAATGGCGCTTCCAGGTACAGACCCTCTTCGATCTGAAGGATGCGCTGGGTGAAGTACTCCATATTGGGGTCGAGTTCTTTCTCAGCCACAATACGTCCACCCCAGAGGCAGATCAACTCGCCTTTATGGATCGGCTCGCGGGCAAACACACCGCATCCGCCTTTCTCTTCGAACACACCCGAATCGCACTTCGGGTTTAGATGGGAATAAAACTGACCGGTCATTCTTTCCTTTCGTTTTGGTGAAGGCATTTCGCCCAGAATGATCTTTGGCAACATGCGCCAAAGGTAAAACACTTCATGAACTTGCAAACAAAAACAGCCAAGGCACAACAGCTCTTAACCACTGTGTTGACTGCAACTACCTTAAGCAGTCCCGCCGCCTCACCAAGTATCAGTTGGAGGGCGGCGGAAGCCAGATTTTATTCGTGGCGTATCAGATTAAAGAAGGGGCACAAGCATTTCTTCATTCACACTCGTGCGAGTCGTTAGAATATCGAACGCTCCTTGTTGGATTATGTTTTGCAATTGTAACGGCAATTGACGTGATGTCAATCTTTTTGAGGGAGGAATTTTGGGGAAATTAAAAACCTGCTTCGGACTTAACCGAAAGTTGATTCTGTTTAAAAAATGACGATCACCTCGAGAGTGATCGTCAACCAAAGATCTACTTCGTTGCGCCTTCTGTATCCGAACCCTGTGCTGAGATTCTTTGCGCGAAAAAGATTGGCAGGAAAGTGATGATGATAACAATGGAGGCAACAACATTTGTCACAGGCCGGTCACGCGGACGGACAAGTTGACTGAAGATCCAGATCGGCAGCGTGGACTGTTGTCCAGCAGTAAACGTTGTAACGATGACTTCATCGAATGAAAGCGCGAATGCCAGCATTCCGCCTGCAAGTAATGCGGTGGCGATATTTGGCAGAACAACGTAACGGAAAGTCTGGAACGAGTTCGCACCCAGATCCATCGAGGCTTCGATCTGCGATCCCTGCATGCGCCTGAACCTGGCTAGAACGTTGTTATAAACCACCACGATACAAAATGTCGCATGACCGATGACAATCGTCCAATAGGAAAATGGGATATTCATCGTGCCAATCGCAGAGCGGAGCGCGATACCCGTCACAATGCCAGGCAGGGCGATCGGCAAAACCAACAGGAAGGAGATCGCTTCCCTGCCAAAGAATTTACTTCGATAGACCGCCGCAGCAGCCAAAGTTCCAAGAATGAGCGCAGCAATGGTAGCCACCACTGCCACCTTCAAGGACAACGTCAACGCCGCCCAAAGATCAGGGCGTTGAAGCGCCACACCGAACCATTTCGTGGTCAATCCCGGAAGCGGAAACGAATATGTTGCTTCATCAGTTGTAAAAGCATACAAAAGGATGATCAGAATGGGAACATGCAAAAAAAGCAATGCCCCAACTGCGCTCAATTTCAAACCAAGGGAGGCTTTTTCGCCGTACGCTTTAGAGGGCATCGAACGCTCCCAGTTTACGTGCAATCAAAAGATAAACCATCATGATGAGGATCGGTCCCATGGTGAAAGCAGCGGCAAGTGGAATGTTCCCTGCAGTGCCCTGATAGGAATACACAGCCTGCCCAATAAAGAAGCGTGAATTCCCAAGTACTTGTGGAATGATAAAGTCACCCAATGTGAGCGAGAATGTAAAGATCGAACCTGCAACCACACCGGGAAAAGCAAGCGGCAGGATCACATTACGGAATGTCTGTGAACTGTTCGCTCCCAGATCACTCGAAGCTTCGATTAATGATTTTGGCACACGTTCCAGCGCTGTCTGGATCGGCACAATCATATACGGAAGCCAGATATAACAGAATGCAATGAACATTCCAATCGGCGAAAGGGAAAGTGAAGAACCACCAATGCCCGGAATGGACAAAATCCCATCCAGAATAAATTGCAAGCCGAATAAACTAAAGAACCACGAAACAATGCCTTCCTTGGCAAGGATCAACTTCCAGGCATACACACGTACAAGATAACTGGACCACAATGGAATTGTCACAGCAATGTACAGATAGGTCTTTGCACGAGGTGATGCAAATCGGGCAATATAATAAGCAAGAGGGAATGCAATGATGCCATCTGCAACGGTGACTGCGATCGCCATGCTGGCTGTCCGCCCGAAAATGCCGAGATTCGTTGAATTGAAAAGTTTAACGTACTGTTCGAGCGTGAATTCACGCACCACCAGCCCTGTGAACTCCTCAAGGCGAAAGAAGCTGTTGAGCAGCAGTGAAATAAGCGACCCGATATACACCACTAACAAATAGATCAACGGCGGACCCAGCAGTAATCCCAAGACCAGTTTCGGGCGCTGATACAGATACGTAGATGCTCGATTTAACATGCCTACTTCCCCACGCGGCTGATGTGATCTTTATGCCAGAGAAGACGAACTTTCTGCCCCTTTACAGACAGTACATCCATGGAGGTAGTCTTGAGGTTCTGCTCGGCGACCACAAGGTCGATGCCGCCCTCCACTTCCACAAGATAACGTGTAAAAAGCCCAAGGTAGACAACATCACGAACGACCCCATCAATGGATAGCATATCCCCGGCGGGTTGATCCATAGGAGAACCCAGATGGATTTTTTCGGGGCGGACGGAAAACATTTGTACGGAACCGGTAAGTTTCTCTGCCACCTCCCCATTGATCAAATTCGATGTACCCACAAACCCTGCAACGAACGGTGTGGCGGGTTTCTCATAGATCTCCGCAGGCGTTCCCACCTGTTCGATCTTGCCGAGGTTGAAGACCGCAATACGGTCACTCATCGTCAGCGCCTCTTCCTGATCATGCGTGACGAAGATAAAAGTGATCCCCACTCGTTTCTGGATCATCTTCAACTCCACCTGCATCTGCTGGCGCAATTTCAAGTCGAGAGCTCCAAGCGGCTCATCGAGAAGCAAAACTTTGGGATGATTGATCAGTGCCCGGGCAAGAGCGACGCGTTGACGTTGTCCACCGGAGAGTTGGGAAGGTTTGCGCTCGGCAAATCCTGAGAGTTGGACAAGTTCGAGCATCTCATCCACTCGTTTAGCGCGTTCTGCCACAGGGACTTTCTTGATCATGAGTCCATAGGCAATATTTTCCCCTACATTCATGTGCGGGAATAGAGCATAATCCTGAAAGACCGTATTGACATCACGTTCGTAGGGTGGAAGGTCCGAAACATCCTGCCCATAGAGTTGAATGGTTCCATGTGTGGGACGGTCAAATCCGGCGATCATGCGCAGGCAGGTCGTCTTCCCAGATCCAGAAGGTCCCAACATGGAAAAGAATTCACCATCCTGAATTTCAAGATCGACCTGATCAACTGCTTTCACTTCTCCAAAATGACGACTGACTGAATCAAAACGTACAGCGACTGATGACATGCGGTAATGATACTCCCAAAATAGTGTTCGGGCAGGGAATATCACCCTGCCCGAACGAGAAAACAATCTTTTACTGGCTGATGATCCCCACGTAGGTTTCAACCCACTTGCTGTACGGAATACATCCGCCTTTGCCGGTGCTGCACTCGGAGGTCGGCGTGCGCCAGAACCAGATCTTTTCGAAGTTGTCGAAACCGTTGACAGCACAACCTTCATCACCGAGAAGTTCGTTGCCTGTGCATGCCGCAGGCACGGAAGGCACCGAGCCAAACCATGAGGCAAGATCGCCCTGTAACTTGGGGTTCAACGACCATTCCAGCCATTTGTATGCACAGTTCGGGTGCGGAGCATTCACATGCATCATGGTGGAATCAGCCCAGCCGGTCGCGCCTTCAACAGGGACCACAGAGGAAACGCTCACGCCTTCCATGAAATTGACCTGAAAGGGCCACGAACCGGAAGCAACAACGCCTTCGTTCGCAAAGTCATCCATCTGGACAAATGCGTCGTGCCAATAGCGATTGATCAAGGCGCGCTGTGAAGTAAGCAAGGCAACCACAGCATCGAATTGAGCCTGGTTCAAATCGTAGGGGTTCTCGATACCCAACTCAGGGTTGTGATACTTCAAGTACAGAGCCGCATCCGCCATATAGATCGGTCCATCGTAAGCCTGCACACGCCCCTTATTGGACTGACCGTCCGGCAGGGTCATCTCTACAAAGGTCACATCCCACGAAGTCGGGGGGGTCGGGAAGACGTCCGTGTTGTACATCAACACATTCGGTCCCCACTGATACGGAACGCCATAATGAACACCATCCACAGTATGCCACGGGGCTTCCTTCAGACGGTCATCAACTGTATTCCATGAGGGGATCAGGTCCAAGTTGATCGGTTGAACCTTGCCTGCAGCGATGAGGCGGTTTGAGGCGTCGCCTGAGGCGGTCACAAGATCGAATCCACCTTCGTTCATCAATGTCACCATCTCATCAGAGGTGGCAGCCACTTTATTCGTCACTTTACATTGGGTCTGGGCTTCGAACTCGGTCACCCAGTCATATGCGGCATCTGTCTCGCCGCGCTCGATATAACCAGCCCACGAAATGATCGAGACTTCGCCTTCCCCGTCACCGATCTCGGTCTTCATTCCACTGGCATCGCTTCCACCTCCACAAGCCGAAAGCACCAGGCTGGCAAGTACTAAAATACTGAATACTCCAAACCATTTGGACTTCATCTCTTCTCTCTCCTTTGAAATTATGTTTGAACGATCAAAAAATTTGCAAAAACTTTGCCTTTGTCGTCAACCACCTCCTTTCAAGGAAAAACACCAAACCTGCGAATTGGACATGGAATATAACCCGTGATTATATGAATGAATCGGCAGGAAAGTCAATAAAAAATTTCCGATAAGGACACGCTTCGCGTCATTCCCAGCCGAAGCCTGATTCAGTTTCGAGTAAAGTAGACTCCCCTTAGCCTGACGCCATCATCACCATCGACCTGAATCCGCTGTATCCCAAAGCCATCTCATCGATGGAGAAGGAAACCCGCGTTCCATCCCGCCGAGTGAACGGAATCTTCGCTGCCTTGTCCGCCATGTCAGAGGTAAAGAACTCAACAGTCACCTCTACCGGCGTGTCCAAAATAAACGGGTCCGGTACATCACCATCCAACAAACGCTCTACCGCTCGGGAGGCTGTTCCAGCAATCGACTCTTGTGTTACTGATGGGGCCAGGCACTCCGCGGCAAAGCGTCCCGTAGCCTTCTTCACAACCGCTGTCTCCATATCGCCGAGCAAATCAACAATTTGTGCACAGGCAGTCTGATCTCCTGTCGCCATAACGACCGGCACACCAAAGTGACCCGCCACTGCTGCATTCAAGCCATACTCCCCAGTCAAAATATCATTTAACCAAACATTGGCAACTGTTCTCGATGACCACGTGTGGTCAAGGATTGCGTTGGGCGTCCCATTGCGTGCGTGATACCCAACGAAAAACACGCCATCTACTGTCTCATCAATCCCCTGCATCATAGAAAATGGACTGGGTGAACCACTGTTCAATCGCGCCCGAGGATTGAGTTCCTCGATCAGTATGTTCGACCCATTCCAATGCCCATCCGCAACAATGACATCATCCGCACCCGCCTCCATTGCCCCGCGAATGGCAGCATTCACATCCTGCGTCATCAATTTTCGAAAGCGTGTATATTCTGGGTGACCAGGTGTGACGTGGTCCCAGGTTGTCACACCTGTAATCCCTTCCATATCTGTGGCAATTAAAATTTTCATTGAGTCTCCTTTATGGATTCGAAGAGATCGTTCCCGTTTTTCGCCAGCAGGTTGGAAAATTCCAAATCATTTCTTCACCAACCGTTTCTCAACAAATTTCCCCACAATTGGATAATGATAGTCATCCCCATTCAGTACACGATACCCCGCCCATTGTCCCATGATATGAAACAGCGGGATAACCAGCAGAACAAGCATGGCGATCAGCAGTGACACAAGGAACACAATCGCACCAATCAAGGAACTTGTTGAGTCCATTGCAACATTGCCGCTGAAGCCAATGATCAGGATGAAAACCACGAAACCAAACACATAGAAAAAACCAGCCACCAGGAACAAAAGCATTACACCTATTTGATATACCATCGTTTGAATGGACTGGAACTTGAGGAATTGATTTCGTTTTCCTTGCATCGCCCAGGTAAAGAATGGTGCTAGGGTTCCCCACAACAGGATGATGACCGCAAAATGTCCCATGGACACGACCCAGCGATCTTCGTGTACCTCAATCAACCACGATCTTTCTTCATCTTCAGTGCGGGACGGATCATATCCCAAATACTGCGCAAGTCTTTTCCCCATAATCGGATAACGGAAGTCCACGCCAAAGGCGCAGGCAATCGCAGCGATTACGGGCAAGGCATAATACACACCGACCAATACGAACATAAAGGGGAAATGCCCGCCTGTTACCATTTTGATCAACGAATCAAGGTCTGCTCCGCTTTCAGCAGCCACGATCAACTTTGTAAGGGTATCCAGTATCTGCACAACAACTGCAACCAGTGCAACAAGTATCCAAATGGTGTATATCAAAGTCTGATATCCCAATGCCTGCAAGCTATGGAATGATGCGTACTTCGATTTCCGCCTGTTCTGGGACCAACCCAGAATGGGGATAGGGATCCCAATCCCCATCCCCAATGTCGAGAGATGAGCCATAACAGCCCAGATACGTTCTTCTGTGGAAGGTTTGGTGGTCATGTAAGATTGCACTGATTTTATCAGAGCAACACAAGATGGGTGACACATATCCAACGAAAGAGGAGTGCCCCAACGGGGTATAATCTCGTCATCACATCCGGAGGAATGGAATGAGCGAACTTGCTTTGCACCCCTTGAGCGACGAACACAAAATGATACGCGATGCCGCGCGCGACTTCGCACAGAATGAGATCGTCCCCGTGGCGGCAGAGTTCGATGAAAGCGGGGAGTTTCCACACAAGACCATCAAGAAGATGGGCGAAATGGGATTTATGGGCATCGAAATGCCCGAAGAATATGGTGGCGCAGGCATGGACACGCTTGCCTATGTCCTTGCCCTCGAGGAGATCTCCAAAGCGGACGCGGCGCATGGCGTCATTATGTCTGTGAACAACTCTCTGTACTGTCACGGCATTTTGAAGTTCGGCGCAGAAGAACAGAAGAAGAAATTCATCACCCCCATCGCTTCGGGAAAAGCCATCGGCGCGTACTCGCTGACTGAACCTCAATCCGGTTCAGACGCAGGGACAATGAAATCCCGCGCTACGCGAGACGGCGATCACTACATCCTGAACGGGCGTAAATCCTGGGTCACAAGCGGACCCGTAGCCGAATATTACGTTGTCTTCATGATGACCGACCCAGAGAAAAAGCAGAAAGGTGTCAGCGCATTTCTTGTGGAAGCGAACACGCCCGGTCTCACACGTGGCAAGAAGGAACCAAAACTGGGCATCCGTGCTTCGGCAACAAGCGAGTTGATCTTTGAAGATTGCCGCGTCCCTGCAGAAAATCTGTTGGGGAAGGAAGGCGAAGGCTTCAAGATCGCAATGACTGTCCTCGATGCCGGTCGTATCGGTATTGCTACACAAGCGCTTGGAATTGCAGAAGCGGCTTACGAAGCAACGCGCCAGTACGCGGTCGATAGAGAAGCGTTTGGTCAACCGATTGGTGCTTTTCAGGGAACTGGCTTCAAGATCGCAGACATGAAGACACGCATCGAAGCATCCCGTTTGTTGATCTATAACGCCGCGCTCGCAAAGACAAAATCCAAAGAGACAGGCGGGCGCTACTCGTTGGAAGCATCCATGGCAAAGTTGTTTGCGTCCGAGACCGCGATGTATGTAACGCATCAGGCGGTACAAATTCATGGGGGTATGGGGTACAGCAGGGAGCTACCCATCGAGCGCTATTTCCGTGACGCGAAGATCACCGAGATCTACGAGGGGACGAGCGAGATTCAACGCCTGGTTATTTCAAGAAGCGAGATGGGACTGAAGTAACCTGCGAATGAAAGCAGTTCTCTTCCATCAACACGGCGAACCGGAAGTTCTTGAATACACAGACTTCCCCACTCCCGAGCCAAAACCCGGTGAAGCATTAGTCCGTTTGCGCGCCGCCGCGCTCAACCGCATGGATGTCTTTGTTCGTAATGGTTGGGCGGGTTTAAAGCTGGAGATGCCGCATATCCCTGGCGCAGATGGTGCAGGAGAAATTGTTAAAATCAATGGTGACTCCGCAAACATCGATGTTGGTGATCACGTCCTCATCAACCCCAATCTCGGATGCGGACATTGCGAATATTGTCTTGCAGGCAAAGACAACATGTGCAACGAATGGCATTTGCTCGGCGAGACCATTCGCGGGACGTATGCGGAATATATTGCTCTGCCTGTGAAACAACTCTACAAATTGCCAAACGATTTTGATTTTCATCAGGCAGCGGCTTCCGCGTTGGTCTATCAAACGGCATGGCATTCGCTGATTAAACGTGGCAAGCTGCAAAAGGGAGAAATGGTTCTTGTTGTCGGGGCGGGAGGAGGCGTGAACACTGCCAGCGTGCAAATCGCCAAATTCATGGGCGCACAGGTTATCGTCATAGGCTCTGACGCAAAGAAGTTGGAGATTGCAGAATCCATCGGCGCGGACATCCTGATTGACAGGTCAAAAGAAGAGAATTGGTTGAAGTCCGTTCACCTTGCGACGAACAAACGTGGCGTGGATGTGGTCGTGGACAACGTCGGCACAACCTTCATGCAGAGTTTGCGTACACTAAGAAAAGGCGGCAGGCTTTTGACCGTGGGCAACAGCGGTGCACCGAAATTTGAAATCGACAATCGTTATATATTCGCAAAACACCTGAGCATCAACGGCTCAACCATGAGCACACTGAATGATTTTCAAGAGGTGATGGATTTGATCGTGAGCGGAAAGCTCAAGCCCATTATGGATAAAACTTTTACACTGAAGGATGCGGCGATCGCGCAGGAACGCTTATGGAAAGGCGAAAATTTCGGGAAGATCACACTGGACATCGGATGAATCCCCGCATCACCCTCACCCTGAACCTGTATTCTCCTTCAATGGACTGAATCCATGCCTCGAAAAAGACCCTTCGGAGTAACCCTGCTTCTATGGATGGTGTTAATCCTATCAGCCTGGGGTGCAGTGCGTCTTATTGCTGCTGTTCGTTGGTGGGATGTGCTAACCGAGTTCGAAACAAGTCTCAGCCCGTTGTATCTATCCATAACGGGTGCAGGCTGGGGCGTGGCAGGAATCGTTCTTCTCTTCGGCATCCTGTACAGGAGGAATTGGGCGCTTCCAGCCTTTGTAGCTTCCATGTGTACCTGGCTGACAGAATACTGGTTGGAGAGAACATTCTTTCAGGCACCACGGGCAAACCTGCATTTTGCGTTGACGCTTTCCTTCCTGGCAACTGGTATAACATGGATCCTTGCGGTCCTTCCAGGCAACAAATATTATTTCGCAAAAAGTGAGGAACATGAGCAACCAATCGAAGAATCAAATGCTAAATGAAAAACGCGTCCAGTCACGGCTTGGCGGCGGACAGGAACGAATTGATACACAACACAAAAAAGGACGTCTGACCGCGCGCGAACGTATCGATCTCTTACTCGATAAGGGGTCGTTCCGCGAAATGGACTCGTTTGTCCAACACCGTACCCACGACTTCGGACTCGACAAACAAAAGTTCATGAGCGACTCCGTGGTGACGGGTTGGGGGACAGTGGAAGGACGCCTGGTGTACGTCTTCTCACAGGACTTCACCGTGTTTGGCGGCAGTCTTGGAGAAGTGCATGCCGAGAAGATCTGCAAGATCATGGACATGGCGATGAAAAACGGCGCGCCCGTGGTCGGTTTGAACGACTCAGGCGGCGCACGTATTCAGGAAGGCGTTGTGTCGCTAGCAGGCTACGCGGACATCTTCCTGCGCAATACACTGGCATCGGGCGTTATCCCACAAATCTCCGCCATCATGGGACCATGCGCAGGCGGTGCGGTTTATTCCCCCGCCCTGACCGATTTTATTTTTATGACGCGCAATACATCCTACATGTTTGTTACCGGTCCGGATGTGGTCAAAACCGTGACGCATGAAGAAGTGACACAGGAGGAACTGGGCGGCGCAAGTGTTCATTCGGAAAAGTCGGGTGTGTGCCATATCGCAGCAGACAGCGAAGCGGATACGCTTTATCTCATCCGCAAATTGCTCGGGTTCCTGCCGCAGAACAACATGGAAGACCCGCCCTTTATGCCGGGCGGTGACGATGCACTCCGCATGGATGAGGCTCTCGATACCATCATCCCCGATGACCCAAACAAACCGTACGATATCAAGGAAGTCATCCGCATGATCGTGGATAACGGTCAATTCTTCGAGATCCACGAAAATTATGCACAGAATATCGTTGTCGGCTTTTCGCGCCTGGGCGGACATTCCATCGGGATCATCGCGAACCAGCCTGCTGTTCTGGCTGGCGTGTTGGATATCGATGCGAGTGAGAAGGCGGCGCGCTTCGTCCGTTTTTGCGATGCGTTCAATATCCCCATTTTGACTTTGGAGGATGTCCCCGGCTTTCTGCCCGGAACCAATCAGGAGCACCATGGGATTATCCGTTCAGGCGCCAAACTTTTATATGCCTACTGCGAAGCGACCGTTCCCAAACTGACAGTAATCACGCGCAAGGCTTACGGCGGCGCGTATGACGTGATGAGCAGCAAGCACATCCGCGGGGACTTCAACATTGCGTGGCCCTCCGCCGAGATCGCAGTGATGGGACCGGATGGCGCAGTCAACATCATCTTCCGCAAGGAATTGGAGAAGGCAAAAGACCCGGTCGCACGTAAAGCGGAACTGGTTGCAGAATACCGCGAGAAATTCGCCAGCCCGTACGTTGCCGCCGAACGCGGATATATTGATGACGTGATCGAGCCCAAGGAAACACGTCCGCGCCTGATCAATGCGCTGGAAATGCTAAGCAATAAGCGCGATGCCAACCCTGCCAAGAAGCATGGGAATATTCCACTCTAAGGTGAAGTCATGTTCAAAAAAGTATTGGTAGCCAACCGGGGAGAGATCGCCGTCCGCATTATCCGTGCGTGTCGCGAATTGGGAATCGAAACTGTCGCCGTGTATTCAGAAGCGGACCGGCGCGGTTTGCACGTCCGTTATGCGGATGAGGCGTACTTGTTGGGTCCCGCGCCGTCTCGCGAGTCGTATCTACGCGCGGACAAGATCCTGGATATTGCCAAAAAATCCGGCGCGGACGCGATCCATCCCGGTTATGGTTTTTTGGCGGAACGCGAAGATTTTTCTGCTGCATGTGAAGAGAACGGCATTTCATTTATCGGTCCAAAACCATCTGCCATTGCGGCAATGGGAGACAAGATGACTGCCCGTAACACAGTTACCGCAGCGGGTGTGCCGGTGGTTCCAGGCACGGAAGGTGAAGGTGCACTCTCAGACGATGAGCTTCTCAAAGTTGCTCCACAAATCGGTTTTCCATTGCTGATCAAAGCCACTGCGGGGGGAGGCGGAAAAGGCATGAGAGAAGTAAAAAACCTGGAAGAGATGCCAACCCTCCTGCAGTCCGCGAGGCGGGAGGCAGAGTCCGCTTTTGGGGATGGGAATGTGTATCTGGAGAAATTGGTCGAAGGCGCACGTCATATCGAGATCCAAATCCTGGCAGATTCTCACGGAAACGTGATTCATTTGGGAGAACGTGAATGTTCGCTGCAACGCAGGCACCAAAAACTGTTGGAAGAGGCGCCATCTGCCGCGCTGAGTGAAGAGTTGCGGTTACGGATGGGCGCGGTGGCTGTCAAAGCCGCGCAGGCAGTAAATTATGTCAACGCAGGCACAATCGAATTCCTGCTTGACAAGGATAACAATTTTTACTTCCTTGAAATGAACACCCGTTTGCAGGTGGAACATCCTGTGACCGAAATGGTGACGGGCATTGATATCGTCAAGGAACAGATCCGCATCGCACGCGGGCGTGCCTTGAGCTATACGCAGGATGAAATCAAGTTCAACGGTCATGCCATTGAGTGCCGCATTAATGCCGAAGACCCTTACAACAATTTCATGCCATCCACCGGGCGCATCACGCACAGCCTGCTCCCCACCGGTCCCGGCGTGCGCGTGGACACGGGTGTGTATCCCGGTTTTGAGATCACGCCGTTCTATGATCCGATGATCGCAAAGTTGATCGTGTGGGGCGAGACGCGTGCGCAAGCCATTCTGCGCATGCGCCGCGCACTCGAGGAATACCGCGTGGTTGGTGTGCGCACGAACATTCCCTTCCACCAGACCATGATGGACTCTCATCGCTTCATGGGCGGACAATACGACACACGCTTCGTAGAAGAACGGTTCTCAATGGAAGAGTCGGAGGAAAATCGCAGGAATTACGAAGAGGTTGCCGCCATTTTTGCCACTCTTGCCGCACACCAGGCAACCGAACGTTCCGCACAGTTCGTTCAACGTAATGAACGCGACACCAGCAATTGGAAATGGGTCGGTCGCTGGGAAAGAATGCACAGGTGATTCGAATATGAAATACATCTCAACAATCGGAAACAAGGAATTTGTCGTTGACATCATCGACGATCATCACGTAAGCATCAATGGGAAAACTCTTGAAGTGGATTTCGAATCAGTCAGCGGACAGCCAGTTTATTCATTGATCGCTGACGGCAAGTCGCACGAGGCGTATGTACGCGAGAGTGATGATGAATGGCAGGTGTTATTGCGTGGACGTTTGTTCCCGGTAAAGGTCGAGGATGAACGCGAAAAGCGTCTGCGTGCCGTGGCAGGCGGAGGTGTGGCAGAGACCGGCGAATTCCATCTCAAGGCACCCATGCCAGGGCTGGTTGTGGCGATCCCTGTGGAGGAGGGTCAGGAGGTTAAGAAGGGTCAGGTATTGCTCATTCTCGAATCGATGAAGATGCAGAACGAATTGAAATCTCCGCGCGATGGCGTGATCAATCGCATCAAAGTGAAGGTGGGCGAAAGCGTGGAGCAGAAACAGGCACTGCTCAGTGTTCAGTGACATGCAGGAAATCGAAGCCAAATTTTACGTTTCAGATTTGGATGGAATCAAGGCGCGTCTCCAAAGATTGGAGACGCGCTTGATTCAGCCACGCGTGCTGGAGACGAATATCCGCTTCGACCTACCCGACAACCGCCTCCGTTCCGAAGGGCGGGTCTTGCGCCTGAGACAGGACACTGAAGCGAAATTCACCTATAAAAGCGGAAGCACCAACCAGCAGGGAGTCTTGAGTCGCAAAGAGATCGAGTTTGTTGTGGAAGATTTCGAAAAGGCAAAAGAATTCCTTGAAGCACTTGGGTACCAAAAGTTGTTTTATTACGAGAAGTATCGGACAACACATGAACTCCAGACTTCGGAGGTCTCCGTCCATGTTATGCTCGATGAATTGCCATACGGAGAATTCGTTGAGATCGAGGGGGAGGGTGTTGAAGTCATTCAAACAGTTGCCGAGAAACTAAAACTGAAATGGGATACCGCCATCCCAACAAGTTATCACGTTCTCTTTGAGCGATTGTGTGCAAGGCATCCAGAGCTTGACTCCAAGGAATTGGCTTTCTCTGCATTCCAAGGATCGAGCATTACAGTTGAGGAACTGTCGATCCAGGCAGCCGATGCTTGACGCGGATGCGATTCTCCCCCTCCGCCAACCGGCAAAACAGCGACAGTCATGATCAAAGTGGATGGATACAAACCGCAAACTGTGACCATCACCCTGGAGCCTGAATGAAAGTTGAAATTCAAATGCTCACTACTTTGCCTAATTCATTAATGCGAGATAAATTGTCATTTAAATAGCCGCCATTGAATTTCCCGTTGAAAAGACGTATACTGACACTGTTCATTTACATCCACTTCGCCAAAGAAAGGATTCCTCATGCACAATCATCACCGCCCTATTAATTGTATTGTTCCACCCCACATGCTCGAAGGTATCGCCACCAATGGTACAACAGCCCAAAAAAATCTTGCAATCCGCACGCTCAAGTTGTCAGCCTCTATGCGAGGACAACGGCGTGCCTTGGCTGATTTTAACCCTGCAGCATTCCGCGCCATGGCAGTAGGCGGGAAAGAACGTATTGTTTACGATGCAAAGAACGGATCAAGTCTTCCCGGTACGGCTGTCCGCAATGAAGGAGGACCTCCCTCATCAGATGTTGCCGTTAACGAAGCCTATGACGGCAGTGGCGCGACCTATGATCTTTATAAGGAAATGTATCAAAGAAATTCGATAGACGGCAATGGTATGCGCCTGGACTCAACCGTCCATTATCAGAAAGGCTACGATAACGCATTCTGGAATGGTGAGCAAATGGTCTATGGTGATGGAGACGAGGATCAGCCGGCGGAAGACCGCCTCTTCAACCGCTTCACCATCGCGATCGATGTTATCGGTCACGAGCTGACACATGGTGTTACGCAGTTCGAAGCCAAGCTGAACTACTCACAGCAATCCGGAGCTTTGAACGAATCCATGTCGGATGTGTTCGGCTCACTTGTCAAGCAACGACAACTCAACCAGACCGCCGACCAGGCAGATTGGATCATCGGTGCGGGTTTGCTAACAGCGAACGTCAACGGCGTTGGCATTCGCTCCATGAAAGCCCCGGGCACCGCTTACGACGACCCCGTGCTCGGAAAAGACCCGCAACCTGCCCACATGAAGGACTATGTCACCACGATCAGCGATAACGGCGGTGTGCATATCAACTCCGGCATCCCGAACCGCGCATTTTACGCCACCGCCATGGAACTCGGCGGCTATGCGTGGGAAAAAGCTGGGCAGATCTGGTACGTGACTCTCAAAGATAAATTAACCAGCAATTCCAAATTCCAGGACTGTGCCAATTTCACCTATCAAACGGCTGGCGAATTATATGGCGCCGGGAGCATCCAACAACAAGCCGTGAAGACTGGTTGGGCAGAAGTTGGAATCACTGTGGATGGATCGGCGACTCCTCCCTCAACCGAACCTGGTGGCGGCTGTCTTGAATCGCTCCTACGTGCGATCGGCGCCGCGCCTGCAAAGTAGAGAAATCATATGTATGTTGAACGTATAAAATTCGAACGTACCGGCGGCTTCGCAGGCATCCGTCTCGCGGCAGAGATCGAGATGGCTGATTTGTCAGAAGACCAGAAAAAAGAGATCGTCGAACTGCTCGATGAACTGGATTTCGAAGAACTCCCGAAGAAACTGGCAGGCAGAATGCCCGTTCCTGATGAGTTCGTTTACTCCATCACCGTTGAATCGGACCAGCATGAGTATAAGGTTATGGCTGGCGAGTCGGCTCTGCCCAACGATATGCGACCGTTAATCGAAATCCTTGAAGGCATCACAAAAAGAAAGATGCACAAAAAGGATTGAAAAAACAAAAAACTCGGAGAGCAACCTGCCTCCGAGTTTTTCAAATATAATGATGATGCAACCTTGCTTAACATAAGGAGGTCTCATTGAGAAAGATCATCGGTCCCGATGTAAGTTTTTACCAGGATGACCCAGGCACCCCCAAGGGAATCGATTTCAACCGGATGGATAGTATTGCAGATTTTGTCATCGTCCGCGCCGGGCAAAACCTTTGGGCAGACCCGGCTTTCCAGAAAAACTGGCAGGCAGCAAAAGCCACCAGCCTGCCACGCGGTTCCTACTGGTTCTATGACAGCCGGGCAGACCCAAGGCAGCAGGCTGACTTATGGTTTAGTCTGATCAAAGACGACATGGGCGAAATGCCCCTCTTCGCGGACTTTGAAGAGGCATATATTGACGAATTCGCCGGCTGGGAAAACTGGAAACTATTTCTTGACCATCTCCGCTCACTGGTGAGGCAGAAAGAAATTGGCATCTACACTGCCTACTACTACTGGCAGCAGAATGCCCCCAATGAAATCTCTCAAGCTGCCGAACTCGAATACTTCCACCAATACCCGTTATGGATAGCAAATTACGGCGTTAGCACTCCACTCGTGCCCAAACCCTGGAATTCTGATGAATGGTTATTCTGGCAATTCACCGCAATGGGAGACGGCATTCTGTATGGTGCTGAAAGCCCCGAGATCGATCTAAACTATTTCAACGGCGATGCACAGGCATTCGCAGATCGTTTCAATGTCCCTGTACCTCAGAATCCACCACCACCAGACTCGATAGGTAAAAAATTTATCGTCAATACTGGCGCGTTATACGTTCGCGAGGGACCTGGCACCAATTACAAGGCCCTTGGCTTACTGACAAGAGATCAGGTAGTCGAAGCCTTCAACCAAAATTTTGATGGATCGTGGCTGTTCGTCAAGCGTGAAAGTGATGGATTGGCGGGATGGTCATCGAGCACCTACCTGATCCCGGTCACGCCTCCTCCCACACCGGAACCTGAACCAACACCCACACCTACCCCAACGCCTGAGCCATCACCGACTCCAACACCCACGCCCGAGCCATCAAGCGGCGCACGGTATCGTGTTACAGCCGGTGCGCTCTATGTCCGCGTGGGACCCGCATCATCATTCAAGTCAGTTGGATTCCTCGTCAGGGATGATGTGGTCGAGGAATTGGGATCAAATTCGGATGAAAGTTGGAAGCGTGTCCGTCGTCTCACCGATCAATTGACAGGCTGGTCATCATCCATCTATCTACAACTTATCAGCACGCCGCCTCCAGATAATCCACCGGAAGAACCACCACCCGACACAACAGGAACGCGATACAAAGTGACAGCCACACGCCTGCATGTGCGCGAAGGTCCCGGTACGAGTTATAAATCGTTGGGTTATGTTAACCTGAACGAGGTTGTCGATGAAATCGAAGCCAACGCAGACAGAAGTTGGATCAAAATACGTAGAGCCGACGGATTGGCAGGCTGGTCTTCCGCAACTTACCTTGAACGTATCACTGTACCACCTACAGACGGCAGCGGAGTGAAATACCGTATTACAGCCTCACGCCTGCACGTACGTGAAGGTCCGGGCACAAATTACACATCGTTGGGCTATGTAGACCTGAACGAAATCGTCACCGCCATTGGCGCCAACGCAGACCAAAGCTGGAGGCAGATCCGCCGAAGTGACGGGTTGGTCGGCTGGTCGTCCACGCAATACATGCAATTGGCTTAGCCAATTTATAAATTGACAAACACGCCTCCAGCTTCAGGAGGCGTGTTTGTCAATTTAATTGCAACTCTGGGCAGGCTCGTACCATTCCCCCAAACCGTTTTGCAAATCCTGTGCCGCTTCCAACGGAGTCAGGTCTTCCGCGACCATACGATACAGGTCTTTGCGAATGATATCTGCCGCGGCGGGTGTCTTGTTCGATATCTCTGTGAACATCCAGCGAATATCTCCAGGATACTCTCTTACCAATTCCAGGAATTTCTCGTCATCCGGTCCGTTGCTCGTGACAGGTTTGTACCTGTTCAAGGGATAGAAACCAGCCAGGTTCTGCGCTGTCAGATCCACCGCCTCTTTAGACATCAACCACTCAAGGAACAGCCGTGCTTCCGCCTGATAAGGCGAATCATTGTTGATACCGATGGCAATATCCGGTTGGAAGATCACATACTTCTGTTTTGAGGCCATGGCAGGGACTGCGAACACACCCCAGTTGAAATTCGCTTTTTCAGAAACCTTTTGCAAGTCCCATGAACCGCCAAACAGCATAACCGCCTGGTTATTGAAGAACAGTTCCTTGCTGGTGTTCGAACCGATCGTATCCGCGTTCGCAGGCAGGTACGGCTTGATATCTTCGATCGCCCGAAATGCGCTGACCACCCGTGCATTGTTGTAACACAGGCTTGTGCCATCGGTACGCATGAGTTGAGCACGCCCATCGGGTCCACCCAGGAAGTTCGCCGCAATGCTCATGAACATCTCGCTATCCTCCCTCTCGTTCAAGCCGTTGGCAATCGGTGTGATGCGCGAGTCGTTCTGCCTGATCACTGCAAGAGTATCCAGGAATTCACCCCAAGTCTCCGGCACAGAGATGCCATATCGCTTGAAAAGATCCTGGTTGTAATAGACACCCTGCACCACCCCCACATACGGGACGGCATAATACGTGCCCACGTGGTTCTTCCACGGAGCGATCTTTGTCTCGTCATAATTCTCATCAATGGGAAGATCATTTAGCGGCGTGAGATAACGGGCGATGTTCCCATCCACCGAGAATGGGCGGACATAGAACAGGTCGGGTCCCTGCTCACGGGACAACTGGATATCCAAGATCGAGTTGTAGTTCACACTGACAACAGGTTCGTGCTCGATGACGATATCCTTCCCATGGTTTTCCTGCGCGTACACATGGAAAGCATCAAGCAAGATCTGGATCTGCTCCGAGTCTTCCGGTCGCCAGGTTGTCAACTTCAATTTGACCGTGTCACTGCTGGAGGCAGGAATCTCCTCGGTCGCGGCAACAGTAAACACGTTCAATTTTTTATCAAGAATGAACTCAGCCAGGTGCTTGGCTTCCACCGTCTGAGGGTTAAGGGTGATCCTCCCGGTGTATACAAAATATCCTGTGACGAGAACGAACAGAAGAATGGCGGGGTAGATCATCCTGCCGATCATGTTCAACTTTTCACGCTGCGATTCGAAATAAGCCTTCTCTACCTTCTTTTTGGCGTCCTCACCAAATTTCTCATAACGGATGCTGAGAGTCTCGAGTAGGACGATCAACGCAGACATCACATACGAAGCATAGAAGAGGTATTCCATCGCCACCGTATAACCGATCTCCGGCAGGGAGTCAGCAAGCGTCAGATGGAAGAAGGCAGTTGTCAGCAATGCGGTGGAACCGACAGCCAGTCTCTCCGAATGTCCAAGCGGGAGGAAGAAAGTGATATAGGCGAGGACCAGGGTAATCAATAACGGGAGCAGGCTTTTGATGATGTATTGAAGCGAAGCGCGTTGGATATCCACCCGGACGTTGATCAACGAATAATTCGTCGCCACTTTGCGGTCGAAGTTCTGCGGGCTTCCAAACGTGGAAAAGGTCGGGAAGATATCCTGTGTGACCTGCACGCTCCACTCATCCCATCCGTAGATCGCATCGAACGCCCCGTTCTCACGGAAGTTATTCAAAAGAGCTTCTTCACCCTCGTAGCGCATACCGATCAGGTCCACCACATACTGGATGAAAGATGTGTTGGCATTCTGGTTACGGAACTCGATAATCAGATCCTGATGATCAAAGGGATATTCGTAGAACTGGAACTGATTCTTGAACACCCCGCTTACACGATATGTCTTCAGGAATGTTCCATCGGAGTTCGGTTCCTCCCTAATCAATATCGATTCAATATCACCTTCAGCATTTGTAAAGACAAAGTCATCAGGCTGAAACTCTGCATCCTGTTCGTTGGGACGATAGCGGAACCACAGGTAGAAATCGACCTTGTATGTGGAAGTCTTGATATCAATTTCATCGATGCTGAGCAGGTCAATGCCCGCGTACACCACATTCGCCTTGTACACGTAGGCGCCATTCACAGTCATGACTCGTCCGTTATCCAGCTGTTCCTGAAGGTTCTTGATCTCACTCGGCGCGGTAATCGGCTCGAATTGTATGTTTGCCGAGACGATCTTCCCGTTCTGATAAATACCAAAACGGGCGGCACGTATGACATTGCGCGACGGCTCAAAATAGATCGGGTTGATGATCCCCTGTACACTGGTCTGGCTGTCATTGATCGCAAGCAAGGCGTTATAAATCTTCGCGCGATCAAGATCTTTTTCAGCTGCTACGCCAGAAAAATCAGAACTGCGGAGCGCCGCCATAAGGACAAGGGCGGCATCGTATCCGTTGACTACCCTGTCGCCGGGATCTTTATCGCTTCCGTATTGCGCCTGATAATCACTCTTGAATTGATTTGCATAACGGTTGGCGCTATCGAAAATGATGGCGCGGGTCGTTAGGATGCCGTCCGTGTAATAACCAGGGAAGGTTTCCTCCTCCTGTTGTCCGCGGATGATTTCCAGAAATGTCGGGGTGGCAAGTGTACTTCCCCCAGCAATGGGATAGGACATTCCCTTTTGCTTCATTTTGATGACCAGATGGGCTGCAGTTTCATCGTCTGTGGCAATAAAGATCGTTCCGGGATTATTTGTCTCAGTATTTGCAGAGATAATGTTCGAGATCACCACTTCCAGATCATCCAGATTGGAGGAACGTACATACTCCTCGCTGGTGATCGTGCCGCCAAGTCCCTGGAATGTATTCCTGAACTGATGCGCAAGTATTTGACCATATTCGTCATTCGAATAAATAATGGTTGCCGTTTCTGCGCCGTTAATCTTCCGCAGGTAACTTGCCACATACGCTGCTTCTGATTCTGCGGTATATGTGGTATTGAAATAAATCGGATTTTCAACTGTAAAGTCTTCAGTGACCGGCACGTAGTTGATTACCGGAAGCCCCGCCTGCTCATAGATCTTCGCTGCGGCACGCGATGTTTCAAGGCTGGAATGACCGATCACGGCAATGGCGTTGCTCTGAACAATTTCCTGCGCCTTTAGTACGGCATCATCCGCAACCCCGCCATCCACATACGGCACCACTTCAAATTTGACGCCCCAGTGTTCCTGCATTTGTTTCACCGCGAGCTTGATGCCCCCGTATGCAGATTGTTCATTTGGCTTCCCTGGCTCGCCCGGGTCTGCCTCGACAACAGCCACAACAACAGATCTGGAATCCTTTCCAGACAGCAAAGAGGCGCACCCGCCAAAAAGCCCTGTCAATATCACAAATAAAACCAGAACAGAAATTGTTTTGATTCGTGGGTACATACATCCTCTTAAAGAAACAGTCTCTTTGATCGAGTGACGGTTAAAAGTATCGATATATCCAGTTTAACACGATGGATATATCAGAAGGTTCAAACTACTTTTCAAATCCCATACAGCTTTAAGCTTACGGTGCAGGCCATGAGATATCAACCGGCTGAGAAAACCCGTGCTTCTCAACGGTATACAACTTGCCGGATGATTTCGCTGGACACCCCTCATCATCCTTGACCGTGTAACTGGTTGTGTATTGATCCGGGTACGAGTCCGTCCACCAGATGTACGCGCCGTTCTGGCAGACAAACAACTCCAGCAAATAACCTCGATCATCATCCTGCGTCATCTCGACCCGGTTCCAACTGATAGTGACCTTGTTCCCGTTACGGATAGCTGTCACACCCGTCGGCGATCCATACATGTTGCTCCCAATGGATTGCAGGTTCAATTCTTTGTAATTGATCGCCGATATATCCCCCACCATATCCACAACGGATGGGGCAACCCAGCAAAAATAGTTCAACTTGTCAAATTTGACGTACAGCCACTTGCTGTAAATAAACCGCCCACGGACAGTTCCCACATCACCAGCATACAAGTCCGCGGCGTGGAGGTAAGCCACCGAAGGACCATAACGGCAATGCGCCTGCTTGTTGACCGTCACGGTTGGGAAGGCGTAGGTGGGCGTGGCAGTGATGGTGGGGGTAAAAGTCAGTGTGGGGGTCAATGTTTCGGTTGGGGTGAGGGTGAATGTCGGCGTCAAAGTATCGGTCGGGGTAAACGTAAACGTAGACGTTGGAATCTCAGTCCATGCGGCGGCGATGGCTGTAAGCGAGTCGGCAGTTGTAGTTGCCCGCGCTTCAGCAGACTGCATGTTACAAGAGGCGAGGAACAAGATCGGCGAAAGTAACAATAGGAAATATTTTTTCATTTGAACTCCAAAACCAAACCGACATGTAGGAAGGGTTTGAAACCGCCACATCATCGATTTCAATAATTGTCAGGCTGCAAACCTGACCTACATAGACCATTATTACTGAAATGCAGACAGGAACGCAACCATATTTCGTCCAAGCGCTTCGTTAGCGTAACCGCCTTCCATCACAATGACGGTCGGAAGTTTCAGCGACGCGATCCGTTTTCCGATCTCGCCAATTCCTCTCGTACTGACCTTTATTGTACCGAGCGGGTCATCGGCGTAAATATCCATACCCGCAGAAACAACCAGATGAACGGGCTCGAACTCGCGGATCAACCCAACTGCATACTCAAGGGTTCTCAGGTATTCTACGTCACCCGTCCCTTTGGGAAGCGGAAAATTATGGTGATACATGAAGCCCCTGCCCCTGCCGCGTTCATTCACAAACCCCATAAAGTGCGGATACTCGAAATCTGGATCAGCATGGATGGATATTGTGAGTACATCGTCACGCGGATAAAAAATATTCTGCGTACCGTTGCCGCAATGATAATCAACATCGAGAACGGCAACGTGTCCCTTTGAGGAAAGCCAATGTGCCGCAACCGCGGCATTGTTGATGAAACAATATCCGCCTGCATAATCCTTCCCGGCATGATGCCCTGGCGGACGGCATAAGGCAAAGGCTGATCGTTCCCCATTCACCACAGCTTGCGCTGCGCTCAACCCACAATTGGCGGAAGCAAGCGCGGCTTGATATGTCCCTTCAACAATGCAGGCGCTCAAGTCCATCATGTAATATCCTGCCTGTCCCAGCAATGACTTTGGCTTTTGCGGCTGGCGTCGCAGGGCGAAGGTGGCAGGTATCAGCGTGGTGGAATCTGTGGGCTCAGTAGCCAGCCACTCGGTCCAGGCAGAGGCGAGAAAGTCCAGATAATCCTTATCGTGCACTGCGAGGATCGGGTCGAGTCCAAAATCCATCGGCTCATGAATATCCGCCCAGTCCACGTTTTGCAATGCGCCCAGCACCCTATCCATTCGGTCCGGATTTTCAAGGTAGGGAACACGCACTCCCCCATCAAAAACCTCAAACGGCGGGTAATGCTGGCGATGCTTTTCGGAATAAAAAACCTTCATGGCGCCTCCGTAAGATGGTACACTGCAATTGTATCAATAGATATTGGAGGAAACCATGGAACTATTCGAAGCCATTCACAACAGACAAACACAAGGAAAGGTAAAACCTGATCCACTGCCGCGTGAGATAATCGAAAAACTTTTGAGTGCGGCTGTACAAGCACCCAACCACTACAAAGTGAGACCGTGGCGATTCGTTGTTCTGACCGGGGAGGGACGCACCAAACTTGGGGACGTAATGGCCGCCTCACAAGCGGAGCGTAAGCCTGATCTGCCCCAGGAAACCTTTGACAAAACCCGAAGCCTTCCGCTCCGCGCACCGGTGCTGATCGCCGTTGCCGCAGACAAACCAACAGAAGAAAAGATCATCGAGGTGGAGAACATCAGCGCGGCGTCTGCGGCTTGCATGAATATTCTGCTTGCCGCAACAGCTCTGGAACTCGGCGTGATCTGGCGCACCGGTGAATGGGCACGTGACGCGAAGGTCAAGGAGTTTCTGGGCTTTGCCCCAGACCAGCAAATCGTCGGATTCATCTATGTGGGGTACCCGGAATTCAAGGGGGAGCCGTATACACGGCAATCATTTGAAGACCGCACGGTGTGGATGGAGTAAAAGACACAAAACGAGCGATGGATTTTCACCATCGCTCGTTTTACTATTGTTTGTGCTTACTATGGCTCGCTGACGGTTATATACTCAAAATCCACATTGACGGGCAGTCCCTGTGGAGATGAAACGGCAACCCCAATAAGCCCATTTGAAAATTTGAACCGGCTATCGGTGGTAGTCGTGACAACCCTGCCGTTGATTGCAAGGGTAAGTTCGTCATCCTGGCAAATTACAGAATACACATTCGTGGATAGACCTGTTTTTATTGCGGAGGACCCCCCCTCGGCAAGTTTATGATAGAACCTATTCCCTGCATCATAGGCGTAGATCGTATAAGTACCGCCGTTGGAGATCATAAATTCATACCAGCCCGACTCATTATAGTGGCAAATTAAACTGACGCCATTCGCATTTGAGCCATTGTTTGTGACAAAAGTTTCCAATTGCACATTGTCATAGGTGAATAACCTGTTGATCAGATAGATCCAGGGCTTTTTCTCATCCTGCTGGATAAGCTGAAAATACAATTTGCCATCGTCGAGGTAGAAATCCGCCACGTTTTCGTCACCGCGCGTAAGAAAGTAGGGCCAGGCATCAAGGCTGTCATTGAATTCCTCAGTGTAATACTTCTGCAGTTCAGGCAGTGGGGTACTAGCAGCCGCAGATTGCTGAGGGGTTGGCGTTGCCACAACAGTCTGCCCAACCGGCGTTTCGTTTATTGAAGACGGCAAAGGTTCATCAGTATTTCCAACTGATTCAGACTGATCAACCGTATCAGACTGCGGGGATTGTTGTTCCAATGCAATCTGCGTCAAGGATGTCTCAAGAAGGGACAGTTGATCGTAGTCAAACTCGTAACGGGAGTAAATATTTACACCTGCAAGCCGAACAAATACCACAACTCCAATAATGATCAAGGCAGAGACACCCGCCATCACAAAATCACGGACAGAGAATTTGCTATTTGTATCCCGTTTCTGCCTGGCAAGAAGCAGATGATATGCCGTCAGCAAGACAACAGCCAGTATTGGATACGACCAAATTGAAAAGGCACGCGTGCCCTCTGAAATTTGTGGTTCATTGAAAAACACCACATACAACACGCCAAAAGCAAGTATAAAAACACACCCAATGACAATGAGAAACGCCTGCCAGCCTTGTATTCCACGCTCATTGGCGATCATGTAAGTCTGTACGGAAATAAACCAAAAAACAGCCAGGATCAGGGGTAGATAAAGAATCAAAACCCCGGCATCATAATGCATAAAAATGTCCGGTGTCAGGAACCGGTTCGCATATTGGGTTGCCCAGAATAAAATTGCTATGGGTGAAAAGTAATAACACTGAACATAAAATGTTTCCTTCAGGAGGCCTTCACTCAGGGTACTTCCTGAGAAGAGCTTGATCGCAAGGGAAAACAACAAAGGCGGAAGCAATAAACCCAAAGCGAGGAAAACTGTTTCTTCGCTTTGTAGTTTTTTCCCCAGGTCCTCAAAGCTAAAGCCACCGTCACCGGTCTTCTTAGGTTGATAAAAAGATGAAACTTCAACATTTTCCTGAGGGTTTTCAGGTACAAAAACGTATACTTCATTGTAATAGTCCTCGATCACATTCCCCTTTTTGTCCGCTTTGTACGCCTCAACCACAACCCAATAGCCGCCACCAGTCAGAGGAAAAGTCTCTGTATGGTTATCCCATACGGTGTAATTATCAACTGGGTAGAAATAGGTAAAGAACTGTCCTTCTTCTTTTGCGAGATTATTCGTGTGTTTGGCAAACTTTATGGTCGGATAATCAAATTCGGGTTCATCTTTTTCAACCCGCCAGAAGACCGTTATGGAACCTTCGGTATCCCTTGATATGAATGTGATATCCGCACTAAAATCCACCATGCGATTCGGGGTCGGTTCATCCATGGATGGGCTGTTGATTTCGATACCTGGATCAGGAAGAAGCCCCCAAACAACAAAAGGAATTAGGGCAACGATCAACAATAGGATAATGGGAGAGAAGTATTCATCAAAACGCGACTCCCCTGTGCCCAATTCCTGTTTAATGTATTCCGGCGCCCATCTGGGATAAAGAATGATCTGAAGCAGTGTCTTGGGGATCAGAACCAGCCAGACTATAATTTTGTAGATCAGTTTTTCGATCTGTTCAAGGGCATCCATGAGAATTTTCATTTTCACCTCCATAAAAACGGGGTTGGCAACCGATCAACATCAAGTCATTTCCTAAAACACCCATCAGAAGCAATGGATATGGGCGTTTACAATTGGTCAGCCCATATATAAATTGGCCTCTAGGACTTCTACTACAAAGTCTGGGTGATCTATATAAACCAATTTTATCCTTAAACTCCAAAAACAAGGAAGTTTCAAACGCCTAATTCCATAAAAATGCAATAGCTTACCTGCGTTTGCATCTAAGTCTTTTTATCTCGGAAAATCTATGGCTGACTTACCGTTAGCGATTCAAATGCCACACTAACAGGAAGTTTTTGCGGAGATGATACCGCAATCCCAATCTTACCTTCTGGAAGCCTGAATATCGTATCTTTGATTTTGTCCTCTTCCACATTGTTGACATACAAGGTCAACTCGTTCCCGTTGCAGACAATCGCGTACACATTTGTATTCAACCCAGTTTTGATAAGACCGGAACCACCAGTGGCAATCTCATTGTAGCCCTGGTTTGCGATTCCTTGATTATCCACCACAAACACCTTGTAGATTCCCGAACTCGAAAACATGACTTCATACCAACCTATACTGCTGTATTGACAAATCAGGCTGATGCCGTTGGCGTTATTTCCCTGATTTGTGACCACTGCCTCCACCCGCACACTGGAATAGGAGTAATCATTGTTTATCAGGTAATACCAAGAATATTTATCTTCCAATGGAGTTAGTCCGATGGAAAGTGTACCCAGGTCTACCACCTCCTTCACCATTCTCGGATCACCGAAGGTCATGAAGTCAAAGAAGGAGGTTGGCAGGTTGTTGAACTCCTCAGTGAAGTAAGGTGAAGATGCCAACGTGGGTGTTGCCGGTACGGGAGAGGGCCCCACCGGCAACGGGGTTGTTGTACTTGTTGCAACAGTGAGAGCATCGGACGGTGCTGCCGGTGTAGACACTGCATCTATCGCGGACTCCGAAATTATGGTCGCTTGCGGATCCGTGATCTCCGGAACAGGGCTGGCGAGTTCCGTCTGTCCGGAGATCAGATTCATGATTCCAAAAAAGACAAGAGTAAGCACTACAAGCCCTGTAACATTCATACCGAATTTCAGCCCGTAGACCTTCTCTTCCTTGTCCTTCCTTCGTGTGAACCATGAATAGGCAAATCCCAAAATAAGCAATATGGTCAAAATGGGGAAAAGCCGGATGGCTGTCAGTCGCAAATCATCCATATAGGATTCGAAATTAACGATAATGTACGCCCCAAAGCCGATTATGGCAAAACAGACAATTACGACGACAACGGATACAATCTTCGCAACCCGTTGCGTCAGCGGCTTTCGACCTTTTTCAGGTTCCTTTTCATCCTCCTCTGTCTTTTGTTCATCCTCTCTTGTCAATTCCCAGAAGATCCGTTTTATTTCAGTACGGACGAACCACAATGCCGCCCAGACCAACGCAAGCAGCAGGAACTGCAGGGCGTTATTATAGGGAATATAGAAATACGCGTCCTCTGTGAAAAAGTAATAGGCATAGTAGGTACCCCAGACCGCAAGACCAAGCGGAGAGAAGTAATAACACTGCACGTAGAAACTTTCAAGCAGGTTTTCCGAGCCAATCATCTCCATTCTTGATTTGAATAACCTGGTCACAAAAGCGAACAATAGCGGCGGTATCATCAAACCCAAAGCGAGATAGATGGTTTGCTCCTCTTTGACTTGATCCAGGAATTTCTTGCTCTTCGCAGCAGTTTTTTCATCAATGGAGGATGTACTTTCACTGAAGACTTTCATGTGAGCAGCAGTATCAACTGGAGCAATGACAGTTATATACGACTCGTAATCTTCAAGTGGATAATACTGATCATTGTCAGATTTCACATTGATGGCATGGATGTAGACCAGGTATTCACCGGGCGAAAAGGTATACAGAAACTTGTCATTGATGGTGTTATCATCCACTTTTTCCGGTACACCGCTCCCGTCGTCCCTGGGATGAGACTCGAACGATTCGATTTCATACCCCCCCATCAGCGCTTTTTCTCCAGACCTCCCAGTCGATGATGTAATCTAATTCCGGAGAAGCGGAGACAAAATTCACCGAGACATCGAATAGGATAATACGATCCATGGTGGGTTCGGTCTCAGCTGGGCTTGTGATCTTTGCCCCGAATTCGGGCAACACGTTGTACCCCAGTGACGGAAGAAGGGCGACCATCAACAGCAGGAGCACGGGAGATACATATTCATCAAAATGCGCCTTGCCATCATTCAATTCAGACTGGACGTACTTCGCTGCCTTGCGCGGATCGAGAATAATCATCACCAGGGTCTTCGGAACCAGTATCAACCACATTAGGATCCTATAGATCAGTGTCTCGAAATCCTTTAAAAGACCAACAATAGCCTGTAACATGTTGTTCTCCTTTAGTGTCTATCTTCCCAGTATTTCCACCATCAAATCAGGTCTATCTGTGATGATCCCATCCACGCCCCACTCAATATAACGCTTCATCAATTCAGGATCATCCACTGTCCACGGTTCGACGCGGACATTCTTCGCATGTGATTCCCAGATAAAGCGTTTCGTCATGATCGGGATGTTGAGTGAATCCTCCGGGTTCCAGGGCGGTTGGACAGTCTGAAATTTCGGAACATAAAATCCCCACAGGAAGGCTTTGCCAAGCAGCACATATCGAGTCACTTCGCCGCGTGAAGCAGAAGTTGCCACCTCAGGGCAAACCGCGCGGAAATTCTTCATCGCTTCATCGTGGAAGGATGCAATCAGCACTCGATTCTGCATGTTGTATTTGCGGATCAGATCACACGTGGGCGTTTCCATCGGATTTGCCGTCAGCTTGATCTCGATCACATATCGCATCTGCGGAAATTTCTCGAAGAGTTCATCCAGGGTCGGGACCTGAATCCCCTTTCCGCGATACGGATACGTCTGTCCCCCATCATTCGACCATTTGTATGCTGCGTCAAGTTGCTTCAACTCAGCAAGTGTCAGGTCTTCAATAAGACCCGTGCCATTGGTGGTGCGGTCAACTTTCTCATCGTGCATCAAAACGATACGACCATCCTTCGTGATGTGCGCGTCCATCTCAAGGACATCTGCCCCGATCTCGACCGCCTTCTCGAAAGCGTACATCGTATCGCCGGGCCACACGCCATCACCACCCTGATGTGCGATGACAAGGGTTCCAGCCACGCCATCGTAATAAGGTTTTGATGGCGCTTTCGGATTCAAAAGCACGGAGATAATTAACACAAAGAAGACGACCGCAAGGACCGCTATGAAAGGTCTGGATTTCATACACACTCCCTTGATAATTCACTTATAGCTTAAGACAACACCATCAAATGATAAAAGATGTAGTGCAGAGGTTACTTTATTTTCTCCAATGCCGCCTTCGCCAGCGCATGCATTTCCCTATCGCCGCGCTGTGCCATGATCTCTTGCAAGGCAGGCAACGTGCGCGGATCCCTCAACTCCCCCATCGCTTCAATGACATGCTTCTTTACTTCCCGCTCGGAAACTTTCAGCATTTCAAGCAACACAAGCCCCACACGTGGCTCCTTGATCTTGGGAAGGACATCCACCGAATGGATACGGATCCACATCTCAGGATGATCCAACGCCTCGACCAAAATCTCGAAACTGCGTACACCAAAATTGACCAATGCCTCCGCTGAGACCTTTCCTACATCATGATGTAGGTCATATAACGCCATACCGAGTGGCTCAATGGCACGATCATCACCGATGCGACCCAGTAGCAAAGCCGCGAATTTACGAACAGCACCTTCGTTATCTTTCAATGCTTCGATCAACGACTCAACCGCAGCGCTTCCCATTTTCTCAATAGCATCGAATAAGTCACCCGCCTGCACCTCACGCTCATACCACCAAAACGGATCATGCAAAGCTTCCATCAAAAGTGGAATGGCCTCAGGATTCCCCGTGTTGCCTAATGCTTTTGCCGCTGCCTGGCGGACCTCGATCTTCGGGTCGTCCAGCAATACGTTCGTGATCTCATCGAAGGTGGACGGCTCCTTGAAGAAACCAAGTCCCAGACATGCACCGATGCGGACATCATCTTCCGGGTCTTTCAGAGCAATGAACAACGGCTCAACAGCCCTCTTGTCACCAATTCTCCCTAATGCTATCGCCGCACGTGCACGGACGGTATAAAACTCTCCCTTCAATGCATCTAGCAAAGCAGGTACAGCGGATTTATCCTTTCGAATTCCCAACACATCCGCCGCACGCGCACGTATGATGGGATGTGCTGCCCCAAGCACTTGTATCAGTGTTGGTGAGGCGGAAGGGATGCGGGCAAGGATCTGCTCATAGATGGCGAGCAGGTTTGGGTCACGCGTTTGAAGCGCTTCCAGGAGGGCGGGTTCGGCATCCGCGTCGAGTCCGATCAAATCCCGTGCGGCTTGTTCACGTTTGGTCGAATCCGCAAGCTGGGAGATCAGTCGCTTTGCTTCGCCTTGTTTACCACCAGTGAGCCATGACATATCTCTATTGTACGCCTTTATCGTTTTTTGGAACTAATCCAAAAGCATCCTCAGGAGTGTTGATGGAAAGAAAATACAACATCAATGACATTGGATAAAGATGGAGCAACAACCTGCTCATCGAATAGTCCATATGCCAGACAAGATCGTGCGGCGTGACAAGATAAATGCCAAAATAAACAGCAAGCTGAGCCAGCGGCAGGAAAGCGACTGAGCGTACAATCGCATGATATCCAACTGATCTTTGCGATCCCACGAGAAAGCCATAGACCGCCAATATGATAACGATACTAAATCGCCACTCACCCACATGGATAATTTCAGAAACAAGGCGTGTAAATATGGAAACATATCGCGACGGATCAGCAATCTTGGAAAGCATAGCCATAATGCCGTTACCGGCAAATAAGTCATTGCTTTGGCTAACAGGTATGAGAACCTTGAAAACCAGAATGGCTGCAACGGGCAGGAACAACCCCGCCAACAAAGAATAAACTCGGAAAAGTTGCCTTCGTCTCTTGAGCATCCACGCCGTGAAAAATACAGTCACGATCAAGAACGGTATTCCCTCATTTTTTGTCCACGCCGCCAGGGCTGCCATTATCCCGGCAAGGAACAAAAGTTGAGGGTTCTCTTCGATCAAGAACAAAACCAGTAAAGAGGTCACCGATAGAAAATAATAAGCGATTGCAATATCAGCAGATTGGAAGGAGGTCATGAGCAGCAATAAAGGAGTCGCAAGAAGAATTATCAGGGCTAGAAAAGCCTGCGAATTTGTCTGTGTGTAGGCGAGTAGACAATAGAGAACTCCGGCTGCCGCGAATAGGAATAACATGGATTGCACTGCCGGGACACGCAGCACCTCCCCGCCCAACGTATTCCAGCCACCAACGACATTCAATGGTATCAGCAACGGATAATCCATATGAAAGTTGCGGTTGATCTCAGGTGAAAAGGCGTTTTCCCATGCATCGCCCAATCGGTAGATGGAGCGTGCCCGTAAATTCCAGATCGCCTGCGCATCATAATCACCATGCGGAGAATTCCTAGCCATTGCCATCGAAAAACTTATCGCACTATACAGGGCAAATAATGTCCCTAATGCAAAAAGAATCTTCATCCAAGTAATGGAAGGGAAATGCAATGGAGCATCAAATGAGATCCGTCTTTTTAGGATAACCGCGATCAACACAGCACCAAGAAACCCAAGTTCGATGGATAGATATCCATCCAGTCCAGGAAAAATAACCAGCCGAAAAAAATACAGGCAGGATGTGATCCCCATTCCCAAGCCAACGCCCAAAAACAACTTGAGACCAAGTGCCCAGGCGTTGCCTAGGCTTTTCCACAATAGATGGGCTAGTCCAAATCCGGCGAGGAGTGCAAGCAGGAATGTGAGGGAGCTTTCCAGGATCATGGAAGTCTCCGATGGACCAGATAAATGCCATACCCAAGATTCCTGATCGCATACTCATCCAATGACTTGTCAAGCCAGGTTTGAAAACCTGGAACAGTGAAATTCCCCAGGATCCACTCCGCCTCAAGTCCAGGGACAACTTTAATTGGTGCAAGGGAATACTGTGACAACATGTATTCATTGTCCCGATCAATGGGATTTTGTTCGACTCCCGGGATATCCGCATCTGTCACATAACCGATAACTGTTACATCATCCGGAAGCCTTTTCTTTACCTTTTCCATTCGCTCCTCCCAGCCCGATACAAAATCACCCGCCCCGGGACCGTTTTTTGCAAGTCCATGGGCGCTTTGCATAATTACAAAGGAACCATAAAATATATAGCCTGCTAATGCGATCGTGGCAAACCTGCGAAACAATTTCAATGCGTTAATTGCCATCGTTCTTTATCCTCAGGCGAAAAGCCAATGGTTTAATGGTCAAACTATCCAAAATCATATCCACGGGATAAGATTTTACTTGAAACCGGATAGTCTTTGATAGAAAATCGGATGCAAAATCTCTGATATAATCTCGGACTTGGAGAGAGGAAAGCAATCGTGGCGCGGCAAGCGCCATGTATTTTGCCTGCACCCCGCTATAATTTATTTGGAGCGACAATGAAGAAAGAACAACTACTCGATTTGTATTACCAGATGGTGCTGATTCGCCGCGTGGAAGAACGTGGCGCGGAATTGTACCAGGCTGGCAAGATCGGCGGTTTCATGCACCTGTACATCGGGCAGGAAGCCGTCTCGACCGGTTTGGTTGCGGCGCGTGAACCGCGTGACCGTGTGATTACCGCCTACCGTGACCATGGTGTAGCGTTGAACTGCGGCATTTCTGCCAACTCAGTAATGGCAGAATTGCTTGGCAAGGCAACCGGCATGTCGAAGGGCAAGGGTGGCTCGATGCACATGGCTGACACCGAGAAGAACATGTGGGGCGGTCACGCCATCGTGGGCGGACACCTGCCCATTGCGGCAGGATTCGCTGTCGGTGACCAGTATTCGAAGAACGATAATGTCACCATCTGCATGTTCGGTGACGGTGCGACAAACATCGGTTACTTCCACGAAGCGTTGAACCTTGCAAAGACCTGGGGCTTGCGCGTGCTGTGGGTCTGCGAGAACAATCAATATGGCATGGGTACGGCTGTGAACCGCGCTTCAGCCGTGGATGAGATTCGCCAGAAAGCGGAGGGCTACGGCATGAAGAACAGCGCCGTGGACGGCATGGATGTGATGAAGGTCTATGAGGCGGCAAAGGAAGCGATTGAGTACGTCCGCAATGAGAGCCAGCCCTACCTGCTCGAGGTCAATACCTACCGCTTCCGCGGTCACTCGATGGGCGATCCTGAGCGTTACCGCAAGGCAGAAGAGGTCAAGCAGTGGCAGGAGAACGATCCCATCGGTATTTTCAACAAATATCTTTTGGACAAGAAA
The DNA here is from genome assembly GCA_964436455.1 of uncultured Anaerolinea sp. GTDB lineage: Bacteria > Chloroflexota > Anaerolineae > Anaerolineales > Villigracilaceae > Defluviilinea. The sequence continues at coordinate 49,907 of CAYTDB010000015.1, forward strand.
GTTGCCACCCGCAAGGTATTGGACGAGATCGAAGCACGTGTGGAGGATGAAGTTGCCAAGGCAGTCGAGTTCGCCGAAACATCCCCCGAACTCGCGTTGGAAGAATTGTTTACGGATGTCTACGCGGATAATTAAACACAAAGGACACAAAGCACACAAAGGCTCGTTCTGAGCCTGTCGAAGGAAAAATCCAAGGAAATGCAATTCGCTCGTCAGCCATTCCACCTTGGTGCCCTTCGTGTCCTTTGTGGTTAAAGGATTTTACAAAATGGCAAAAATCACAATGCGCGAGGCGATCTCGCAAGCTCTTATGGAAGAAATGGACCGCGACCCGGCTGTCTTTATCATGGGTGAAGAGGTTGGCGTTTGGGGCGGTACTTATGCTGTTACAAAAGGTTTCTATGACAAGTACGGTCCTGACCGCGTTAAGGACACCCCCATAGCCGAGAACGCAATTCTTGGCGCGGCGATCGGTGCGGCGATGGTTGGTCAACGTCCCATTGCGGAGTTAATGACCATCAACTTCGCATTCTCCGCGATGGACTACATCGTCAACCAAGCGCCCAAACTCCGCTACATGTTCGGCGGACAGTTCAAAGTCCCGATGGTGATCCGTGCTGTTGGCGGCGGCGGACGTCAGTTAGGTGCCACACACTCACAGACTCCGGATGCTGTCTTTGCACATTTCCCCGGTCTGAAAGTTGTCAGCCCTGGAACGCCGGAAGATGCCAAAGGATTGCTGAAATCAGCCATTCGGTCGGATGACCCGGTGCTCTTCATCGAGCACGCCACTATGTATCAGGTGCGTGGCGAAATCCCTGAGGGTGAATTTCTCATCCCCATCGGAAAATCCAAGGTGCAACGCGAAGGCTCTGATCTGACCATCATCACCTACTGCAAGGGTCTTGAGCTTTCAATGAAAGCCGCCGATGATCTTGCCAAGGAAGGCATCGAAGCTGAGATCGTTGACCTGCGCACACTCCGCCCGCTCGACATGGAACCCGTGCTCGAATCGTTCAAGAAAACAAACCGTGCTGTTGTCGTCGAGGAAGGCTGGAAGTCTTATGGCGTCGGCTCTGAGATCGTCAGCCGTATTTATGAAGAGGCGTTCGATTACGTGGATGCTCCCATCATCCGCGTGGCACAAAAAGAAGTGCCCCTTCCCTACAACCGCACGCTCGAACAAGCCGCACTCCCACAGGTGCCCGACATCATCGCCGCGGCAAAGGAGGTTTTGCGCTAATGGCTGAAACCATCAATATGCCCAAGCTCGGCTTCGACATGGCGGAAGGCACGCTGGTCCGCTGGGTGAAGAACATCGGCGAAACCATCAACAAAGGCGATGTGCTCGCAGAGATCGAAACCGACAAAGCCACCGTCGAAGTGGAATCACCTGCGAGCGGTGTCGTCCTGCAACACATCGTGGATCAGGGATCGATAGTCCCTGTGAACGCGCCGATTGCGATCGTTGGAGCAGAAGGCGAGAAGATCAGTGAACAGTTACCAGTGAGCAGTGAAAAGAAAGCCGACGAAAAACCGCTTCCAACTCAGCCGGAATCTGCTCCTGTTTCTCAAACAGTTGCCTCCGCTGACGGCGCTCCTGTAAAAGCCAGTCCGCTTGCAAAGAAGATTGCACGCGAAAAAAATATCAATCTCGCATCTGTCCAAGGTACCGGTCCCGGTGGACGCGTAGTCCGCAAGGATGTGGAAGCCGCGCTTACTGCGGGTCAAACGTCAAAGATCGAAAGTCGCCCGATGCCACAAGCGACTTATCAAATCAACGTCACCCAAGAAGACAAAATTGTTCCCACTACCAAGCTCCGCCAAGCCATCGGTCGCAGACTGGTCGAATCAAAGACAACCATCCCCCACTTCTACGTGTCTCACGAATACAAAATGGACTCGTTGATGGACATGCGGAAGCAAGCCAACGCAGCATTGCCTGACGGCGAAAAACTTTCCGTCAACGACTTCATTCTGAAAGCTGTGGCGCTCACACTTAGACAGTTCCCCAATCTCAATGCAACCATCAAAGGCAATGAGGTTATCCAATTTGGTCATGTCAACGTTGGCGTGGCAGTGACCGTCCCCGGCGGCTTGATGACCGTTGTCGTAAAGGACACCGATCTCAAGACCCTACGCCAGATCTCTGCCGAAGTCAAAACCATAGCAGGACGCGCCCGCGATGGCAAAGTCAAACCGGAGGATGTGGATGGCTCGACATTCTCCACGTCCAATCTTGGCATGTACGATGTCGAAGACTTTATCGCCATCATCAACCCGCCCGAAGCCGCGATATTAGCAATCTCCTCCGCAAGAGAAGTCCCTGTGGTTGAAAATGGACAGGTCAAACCTGGCTGGCGCATGAAAGCCACCATCTCCGTTGACCACCGTGTCAGCGATGGGGCAGAAGCCGCGCAGTTTATGCAAGCTCTGGCAGGGTTCCTAGAAAATCCGATTGGTATGGTGGTGTAAAAGAAAAACTTCCGAAGTCATTGTGGCTTCGGAAGTTTTTTTTCATGGTACTGGGGTTATAGTTACTTCTGGCTCCAGTGGCCATTGATCGCAAGTTTTTCGATATTCTTCATTTGGAAAATACTTTGCCCACTCGGCACGGGTAAAATTACGACCCATTCGCTGACATGATTTTCGAATCCATGATTGAGGGTCAATATCCCATAAAACAATTAACCCATCTCGGCTAATGGAAGCCAGAATCTTTCCGTCAGGGCTAAGATCCACACTTGTGACCTGATCAACCCTCTTCCATAACTTATATCCCGTCAGAGGTTGTCCAATAGGCAAACCAGTCGAAGTGTCCCATAATACAATCGCACCCTCAATGGTGCCTGAAATATACCCTGATGCCAGGATATGACCATCCTGATTAAAAGAAACCACGCTATTCAATAGACGGGTTGTTGGTTGTAATGGCTGTCCGATTACCTGACCGGTGTTCAGATCTCGAAGGTGAATCAAACCTCCATCATTACCAGATGCCATGAGCTTCCCGTCCGGAATAAAATCAATGCTCCTGACAGATCCACCATCATCAAATAATAGCCCTCTGATTGGCAAAAGGGTTTTCATGTCCCAGAAGTGTATGTGCCCCTCGAGATCGCCTGATGCAAAAATCGCTCCATTTGAGCCTATAGACCAAAAACCTCCTGCATCAGAATTATCAAAAGGTATTTGACCAATCTGTAAATACGATTCCATGTCCCAAACATTTATTCCATTTGCACCAATAGATATTAGCTTATTTCCATCAAGGCTAAACGCAAAGCTCACAGAGTCATATACGCCAAGTTGTTTGTCCAGCATTTGAAGAGTGGTTGCATTCCAAAGAGTTAACTTACCGTCATAATCTTGTATCGCAAGGGTCTTCCCATCAGGGCTGTATGCAAGCTGTAATATGAGTTGATCGCTTTCCAACTTGATCACCCTCCCAAGGGAATGGAAAATCTCAATGTCCCACAACAATATTTCACCCTTTAGACAAGATCCTTGAGCATCAACAAATCTACATCCGCCGAAAGCGATGGTTTTTCCATCAGGACTGAAAGCGATACTATATCCATTATGGCTCTGGCCTTGAAGTGGTCCCCTAACCAATATAGGGATATCGTATCCAATAAAGCGATTTCGCTTTGCACACAAAAACCGTCAGTATCGGTCTTTCCACAGCTCAGAATCGCTAACAGTCTTCCATCTGGACTCAAATTAAAATCATAATAGCCCTCCTGGTTAGTCGCCACAACGGAAAACTGATTTACTGGCTGTCCGCTGGCTATGTCCCACAAAAGGATCTCACCAAGTTCATTCATCGACAAAACTGTTTTTCCATCTGGATGAAATTTAATTTTCACAATCGGGTTTTTGTCGTTCGCGATCAATCGCCCATCCATTCTTCGTGTTTCAATATCCCAGAAGATAATCATACCGTCACTTCCCCCAGAAACAAGCGTCCTACCATCTAGACTGATATCCAAGCTTTTTATTGGATGTTCATCAGTCTCGATTGAATCTCCAACCAATTGATAAGTTCCAACATCCCAAAAACGAATTTCACCTTCATTGCTTATGGAGACCAGATTTTTGCCATCGGGCGTGAAAAGAGCAAAATGATCGGCAGGGTCAGAACGAAACTAACCCAAAAGACGCCAAGTCTTCACATCCCGATAGATTGCCGTTCCATCAGGATAACTGAATAATATATTTTCTCCATTTGGGCTAAAGGTGAAACCTACTGCTGAAGCGATGTCCTCCACCATCGACAGGTCTATGGGTTGGAGTGTTACCGTGTCCCAAAAAAGGATTGTTCCATCCTGACTTTGTGAAACAAAGATATTTCCATCAGGGCTAAAGGACATGTCCATTATCCAATCGTTATGACCAAACATATACTGCCACAAAAGAGGATTGCTCTGTGAACCATCAAACAAAGCGCTTCTTGATCGTTAAGTATCCTCGATTTGAAATGCCTCGATGGATAACAACATGGATAAATCAAATTGGGACTCACGCAAAGATACCGCTTGTGCTGCCAATTCCCCTGCTCGTGCTATCTTTGCCTGTTCTTCTGCTTGAGCTTGTGCTGTTGCACGAACATTTGCTTCATCTACTGCATTCGCCTGGGCTGTCCGGGCATCGTTTTGATTTGCCACCGCAGTAAGAGGATTGTTTGAAGCAAGATCACGCTGGTTTAGTGCATACACTGAAAGAAAGACCAAGCCAACCATTACAAAAGCAACCACCGTAAGTGTGATGTTTCTTGTACGTTCCTCTTCGACTCACCAGTACGTATTGTCTTTGCAAGTCAGTAGGTTGCGGATTCTTTTGTCCAGCGGTTGCCAGCTGTTCTTCAGCTTGTTGCAAATCCCTGCCGCACAAGAGCAGACTGTTGTCACGCGCCTTCTCCCATTCCAGCGCGCGGACTTGCAGCCTGCGATGAATTTCCACCCAGGATAAATCGGTTTTTATACCGGTTTCGAGTTTTTTCAATGAAATAGAAAAATCATCCTGTTCACGAAAAAATATCCAATTGAGTTTGGTTAATGCTTCATGGACTTCCGTTGGACCGACATCCCGAACAACAAGCGGAATTAGCCTCTTGCCATTCTTAATTGCATGTTCTATTTCTTGCCTGCGAACTTGCGATGAAACAGAATCTGGGCTCAGTACAAACAAAAAAGCATCCGACGACTCGATTCCCTTTTGGATTTGATCCCACCAATCGGCAGTTGGAGGAATATCATCCCAATCTATCCATGAATCAAGATTGATTTCTTTCAATGCCTTATTCAGTTTTTCTGCAAAATTTGACACTGTAGCAAACATACCGAAGGGCATTAGAGCAAAATATGACTATACAATTAAGGTGTGTTGCGTAGAGTTTTCTTGGCTAAAACCGCCCCAAAACTCCACCAGTCTGCTGAGTTTTGGGCAAAGCTGCTTCTGCATACTCAAAAAGTGCCAAGAAAGCAAAGTTTTGCAGCCTATTGTCGGTAGCCTCGCTACAGTGTCCAAAATTTTTATCTTTACGGGAACAGGAAATAAACACTTTGGTCATAAATACCTTCGTTAACTGACCGTAAATGCTGAATGATTGCTGGATTTTAGAGAGTTTCAACACACCTGTCAACACGAAAAATAGCCTTTGAGCTAAAGCCATCACATCCGCTGTCTACTGCGTCAGCAACGGAGCCGAAATCGCACCCGTAGGGTAAGCCGCCCAGTTCATGCAGATGCTGGCTGGATTTTTGGAAAATCGATCAGTATGTTAGTGTAAAAGCAACCTTCCGAAGTCAGATGGCTTCGGAAGGTTGCTTTTTACATGCTTCAATTGTGCACGCTCAACTGACCACTTCAAGATCCGCATGGAGCGTCGCCAAGGAGTCGGCGCCAACCCAGATATCGAAGGCAGTGGCTTCTTGAATCCATTGACCGGCATTCGTACTCCAGTAACCTAATTCATCCGAACCAAGGTGGAAGGTGACCGTCTTCGTCTCACCGGGTTGGAGCGTGATGCGCTCAAAGCCTTTTAATTCACGCATTGGGCGCGAGTCACTTCCCCATTTCTGGTGGATATAAAGTTGGACCACTTCGTCTCCAGCGACTTTGCCGCTGTTGGTCACATCAACAGTTACGATCACGGATTGACCGACCTTTATCTGAGATTCCGAAACTTTGAGATTTGTGAACGCGAATGTGGTGTAACTCAGTCCAAAACCGAAGGGGTATAACGGCGTGGTCGGGCTATCCCAGTAGCGGGAAAGATAGTTCGGGTTGCTCTCGGGGGCATGGGTCAATGTCCGCGCGTAGTAGAGTGGCGCGTGATTGCCGTTGCGCGGGAAGCATACTGGAAGTTTGCCGCCCGGATTTACATCCCCAAACAGGATGTCTGCCACGGCATTGCCGCCTTCTGTTCCCGGCCCCCACGCTTCAAAGATCGCCGGTACATGCTCTGCCGCCCAATTAATACTTAGCGGACGCCCATTTAACAGCACCAACACCACCGGCTTGCCTAAGGCACTGACAGCCTTGAGAAGTTCTTCCTGTCGTCCTGGAAGATCTAGCGAACCGCGCGATGCAAATTCCCCCGACATGTCGGCGGTTTCGCCCAGCACCATGATGATCAAGTCCGCGCCTTGAGCCGTTTTTACCGCCGTCTGGAAAGCTGTCTCAGCATCTTCTGGTGACTGTTCCGGTTTCTTCGCAGTCATGTCGAATTCACCAAAGGGATGAGGAATATCCCGGCGGATATCCGGTCCCGGCGCATAAGCGACATTCGCCCCAGGCATCTTGGCACGGATACCTTCCAGAACAGTCACCGCGGCTGGCTTGTGCCCAAACACCATCCATGATCCTTCGGTCGCCTCCATCGAGTCAGCCAATGGACCGATCACTGCCACATTCTTCAGATCCTTCGAGAGCGGTAACAGCCCGCCTTCATTTCGCAATAACACCATCGAACGCTGCGCCGCCAACCGGGCAGTTTGCCTATGTTCCGGCAGGGCAACCACTTTGTCCAACAGGGTTTCATCCACGTAGGGATTCTCAAACAGTCCCATGCGTACCTTGATTGCAAGAATTGGACGCACAGCCATATCAAGAACGGCTTCTTTCAGCGTACCATCCTCCACCAGCCCAGCCAGATTCCGCAAATAGGTATTGCTTGCCATATCCATGTCAAGCCCCGCGCTTAGGGCACGGAAGGCAGCCTCGCGACCATCGCGGGCAAAGCCCTGAATGACGAGGTTCGCCACGGCAAACGCATCACTGACCACAAAGCCATCAAAGCCCCATTCTCCACGCAACACATCATGCAACAACCAGGAGTTGCCACTGGCTGGAACATTATTCAAATCCATATAGGCGCTCATGAAAGTGGCAACACCAGCCTTGACGGCAGCTTCAAAGGGCGGAAGAACAACATTACGCAGTTGGGTCTCCGACAGATAAACAGGATCATAATCGCGTCCACCTTCCGAGTAACCATACCCCGCGAAATGTTTTGCACAAGCCAAAACTCGTTCTGGATCTGAGATATCTTCACCTTGAAAACCACGCACCTGTGCAGCTGCCATCGCGGCTCCCAGGTATGGATCCTCGCCAGCACCTTCCACAATGCGCCCCCAGCGTGCATCACGCGCAATATCCAGCATCGGACCAAAGGTCCAGTGCAGACCGGCGGCACGGGCTTCCTTGGCTGCCACAGCCTGTGCCTGTTCCACCACTGACGGATCCCACGAAGCTGCCATCCCTAATGGCACTGGGAAGATCGTCCGGTATCCGTGGATCACATCCAACGCGAATAGCAACGGAATCCCAGACGGGCTCTCCTCCACAGCAATCTTTTGAAGCACGTTGAACTTCTTCGTGTTGTTGAGCCAGAGTACCGATCCCGCCCCACCCTTGCGGATAATGTCTTCCGACTTTGGTCCCGGGTTCCAATCCGCACCTCCAATTTGCGTGAGTTGACCAACCTTCTCCGCAAGGCTCATTTGCTTCAAGAGATTCTCGACTCGTTCAGTAATTTCAACTTCCGATGGAATGTCCGCATTCTTATTTTTGTTCATGAATATCTCCTTATTATGCAGGTTGAGAAAATATGCAGAATATCTTTTGATTTGATTGTATCTCAGTAGCTTCCCTGCTTTAAGATAGATACACCATGAACTCTTACTTATTTCCCTATGATGAAAGTCACTATCTCCATGACCACTGTGTCAGCAAAGGCGCCGACATCGTACTCGTTAGGGTAAACGCCCAGTTCATGCAAGCACTGGCAGGGTATTTAGAAAATCCTGTTGCAATGTTGTTACAAAAAAACTTCCGAAGTCTTTGACACTTCGGAAGTTTTTTTCTACGGCACTGGCAAGTTCTCGCACAGCACCTTATACGGTTCACTCCCGAACAGGTTGCTCCATTGCGCCTGGGAGAAATTAGCGGTCAGGCGTGAGCACGCGACTGTAACAAGTCTGTCCGATTGAATATCGATGATCTTGGGCACTTCCCAGAATTGGACAGCCTTCAAAGCTGCGGTTGCCATGATTTCCCCATCTGTCGAATAAGAGATGCCGATTACCCTGCCTGGCTGAGGGATGCGCGCTGCTTCCTTCACTGTTGATGGATCAATCAGATACACTGTGTTGGTTGTCCCCACAGCAAGACGTGTTCCAGATGGATTGAATGCCAGTGAGTAAATGGAATCTTTTCGGATGGAATTGACCAGATTGAAACTTCCATTCGCGTATTTCCAAACTTCAATCAGACCGGCTGAGTTACTCGATGCAAGCATGAAACCATCGGCACTGAAGGTAAGGAGCGTGTGGTCACCCGGCGATGCGAGTTCGGTGACTGGTTCACCGTCCGCCGAGAGGATTGCGATCTTGTCTGCCATGCCCACAGCAATATAAGTTGGGCTGGCTGTAACGGAAGTTGCGCCCGAGCCTTCTTCAAAAAGATCAGCTGTTTTCCTGAAGGAGGCAAGGCTCCACATCTCGACAACACCGCTGCTGCTGCACGTGACCAGATACGTACTGTCGGGTGTGAAGACGATCTGGTACATCAGACCTGTTTGGAATAGTGGGGTTGGTATTTTGGTTTCCTGACTGTACACCTGCACCTGTCCGTTTGAGGTGGCGCCCCCCAGCCAAACGGAATCAGGACTGAAAACGAGGGTATCCACATCGCCGTTCAGTATCAGGTTGGGTGGGAGGAGTGAACGCTCCGTCAGCGTAAGCAACTGATTGGAACGCAGCACCCAGACCCGAGGTCCGTCTGAAACGGCAAGCAATTCACCTGATGGGCTAAAGCGCACGTCTCCTGCCTGTCCCGTGAATTGGACGTAATTCTCAGGCGCAGGCATGACGGAGATATCCCAAATGTTGATCTCGCCGGAGATGTCACCGGCAACAAGTCTGTTCCCATCCCCACTGAAGCCGAGTACCGTTCCCTCGCTCTTGAGCGGGATCTGGAACATTTCGGAACCTGTGGAGGCATTCCAGACGCGCACGGTCTTATCAGCGCCTGTTGTGGCAAGCCATTGACCATTGGCACTGATCTTCACTTCGGTGATATACCCATCCTGCGCCATGCGCAAACGTTCATCACCAGTGAGCGTATCCCACAAACGAATGCGCCGGTCATTTGAGACGGTTGCGAACCACTTACTATCGGCATTGAAGGCAATATCGGTCACCCAATCCTCGTGCAGGAGTTTATACATCTCCTGCCCATTCGAGGTACGTGCAACCACAGCTTATCCGTCTGCGCCGCCCGTCAGCAGGTAACGGCTATTGGGGTTAAAGGCGAGCGTCAGCACTGCACCGCGATGTCTTCCGCTCGAAATAGGCGCGCCGCCTTCGTTGATGTTCCAAAGTGTGACTACCCCCCCGGCTGAACCCGAGGCAATGTACTTCCCATCCGGACTGAATGAAGCAACTTTCAAAATGCCGGATGCCTGGAGATCATATTTTCGTTTGCCGTTCAATTCGAGCAGTGTGATCCTGCCATTTTCGAGCGTCACAGCGATCTGGTCATTGTTCTTGCGCACGTCCACATCGTTGATGAGTGAGTTTGCCTCGTATATTCCGAACATGGTCTGACTTTCAACTTCGATGATCTCGACCCTTCCCGATGCATCACCTGTGACCAGATATTTTCCATTGGGACTGAACACCACATCATTCACCGACTTGGGACTGGTCCGGCAAAACAGCATTTCCCCATCTGACACCTTCCACACGCAGGCATTGCCATCTGCGCCTGCAGTGACGAACAGATCGCGTTGTGCATTAAATTCCAACGAATTGATCCTGCCTTCACGCTGTATCTGTTTCACTGGGATCGGCAGCAGACTGATGTTCTTCCGCAGTTGTCCATGACGCTATAGCTAGCCATGTACTTGTGTACAACCCGGCGGGTTGTGACTGATAGATCTGCGCCCGGGCTGCGCTCTGTTGTGCCAGGGCAAACCTTGCACGTTCCTCGGCAATTCCTTGTTGCCGCTCGGCTTCTACCTGTGCATCTCTTGCCAGTCTTTCATTCTCCTGTGCAAGAGTGGCGTTTTCTTCGGCAATTTTCTTCTGCTCAGCAGCAGTGATCGCATTTTGATTGGCAATGGCTTTCTGTTCGTTAGCAAAAATGGCATTTTCATTGGCGCGGTTCCGCTGGACGATGGCAAAAAGCGTAAGTCCTGCAAGTACGGCAACCACAGTGGCTATGACACCCCACAGAAAATATGTACGCCGCTCATTTTTTATGCTGGTCGCTATACAGGTTGTTTGAGTTGCGTTAATTGAGGCTCCTTGTCTTTTGCACCATCCACCACATTTCGCACGCGGCGCAGTTCATTGCCACGCAGAAGCAAACTCGCAGTTTTCCCGTGGTGCCAGTCAAGAGTTTTTTCCAGCAGCTTGTTATGTTCGGCGACCCATTCAAAGTCAACATCCATGGCTTCCCGAAACCGTTCAAGCCCGGCATCGAACTCGCGCTTCTCCTGTTGACCTGGCGGATGTTGTCATTGGTCTCGTTGGCAGCCACATCCTTCAGCACAATGGGGATGATGCGTTTGTTGTATTTCGCGGCATGGTTGATCTCAATATTGCATACTTCAGAGGCAATCGAGGCAGGGCTGATGAAGAAGATGAAGGCATCAGATTTCTCAATGCCCTCCTCAATCTGATCCATCCAACGCGTGGCAGGAGGGATATCCTCCCAATCCACCCATACATCATATTTCATCTCTTTGAATGCGTTGATGAGCTTGCGGGCGGCAACAGAGTCTTTTCTGGAGTAGGATACGAATATCCTGGCTTTCATTCCTGCTTCTTTTACTTCTTCCATTTGTCCCTGCTTTCTTATTGAACGATGCCTCTAACCTGCCCTTCGATTTTATCTGCCCAAGGGTAGATTTCCGTCCCTTTTGCTGCCTCACGGATGGCGGGATCGTCGGAGTAGTGTCCGCGTTTTTCCTGTGGGAGCAACTCGGCGATGTGACGCATGATCTCGTGACCAATCTCTTCCAGTTGTTCACGGTGCTTTTGTCCGCGCCCTTCGGCTTTGAAGGGACCGAACGGTTTGCCAATGTTGATCTGGATGCGGGCACGTCGTCCATGCCCGAGGCTGGGAAAAATATCATTCATGCCGACCAAGCCCACAGGTAGAAGTGAAGCGCCGGTTCTCGAGGCGAGAAAAGCCGTTCCTGGACGCGGAGGTCTGAGGACGGTTGCCCAGTTGCCAGCCTCAGGAAATATTCCCAAAATACCGCCTTGTTTGAGTATCCCTTCAGCAGCTTTGAGCGAGTCTTTTGCACCGGTGCCGCGGTAAAGCGGATGATAGCCCCATAAAAATGGAATGATTCGCGTGACTACGGGCGCGTGAGGAGTATCTGCCCCACCGACAAATTCCAAGGTTGGCGGAGCAATGCGCACAAAACAAACCGGGTCCACAAAACTGAAGTGATTGCCCACCATCATGAGCGGACCTTTTTCAGGCATATTCTCAATGCCGTTGATCTCAAGTTTGGACACTACTGCAAAGGCTGGACGTGCAAGGAAGTGCAGAACCCGCCTGATGAGTTTTCGCCTGGGTGATGTGAATTGTCTTTGAGCCATTGACGCTATTGTCTCATGAAAATCGACCGCAGACGATGGTCTGCGGTCTGGAATACTTTTTTTCTGTATTTAGTCTGCAGGAGCATACTCGAGCGCGGCTTGGCGGGCGCGCTGTTCGCTGACAGATAACAGAATCACCATCCCAACAACCAGGAACACCGCGATGGACAGGATGCCCGCACGTTGCCCTGCCTGCTCGGCAAGCAGGGTTTCCATGCCACCTGCTTCAAGCCGCAAAGCGACACCTGTGGCAAGCAAACCATACACGGTGGGACCAATGAACGAGGATGTTTTGCCTGCGATGGCAAAAAAGCTGTAGAACTCTGCGCTCTGTCCTTTGGGGGCAAAGACGCCCGTCATCGTGCGTGTGACCGCCTGCACACCCGTCAGGGCAAAGCCTGCCAATGAAGCAATGATGAAGAAGCCGATCAGAGTCTGGTTGAACAACATCCAAGCCACTGCACCAATCATCAACACGAGCGAAGCGATCAACGCACGCATAAAACCGACTTTTTCACCATAGATACCGGAAAGATATGCCCCAAAGATACTGGCAAATTGCACGAGGATCATCAGGATGATGAGCTGCGTCTGGTTCATGCCATACAATACGGCGCCGATGATGGCGGCGAAATCGAGTGCCATGACAATGCCGTCATTAAAGATCAGGAAGGCAACGATAAACTTGAGAAATTCGTTGAAATGTCTCACCGAACGGACCGTGCGTCCCAACCGGCTGAAGGCAAGCGTAAGATAATTCTTCCCATCAGGCAGCGGTTTGTGTTCGCCTTTTTCCTTGATCCACAAGAAAGTTGGTATTGCAGATACGAAAAAGAAGATCGCAGTGAACACGAACGCACCGCGTACGGGCAGGTCGGTGCCTTTGATCATCACAATGAATGGAAGCACCATTAACAAACAAAGAATTCCGCCCACCGAACCGATCGCCCATCCTTTGGCAGAGACGCGTCCAATCTCATGCGGTTCTGCCACTTCGGTTAGCAACGAGTTATAAAACACCTGTCCTGCCCGGTAGCCGATCTCCGCCAGAATGAAGAAGAACATGCCCAGGAAGACATCGCCCTTTTGCACGAAGAACAGCAATCCAGTAAAGATCCACGAAAGTGATGAGAAGAAGAATAGAAATCTCTTCTTGAAGGCTGAATAATCCGCGATCGCCGCCAGAATGGGAGAAACGATCGCGCCCACCAACATGGCGATCCCCACCGAGATGCCCCACAAACGGGATCCCTCCGCCCCACCGACCACAGTCCCTTTGAAATATGCCGAATAGATCGCCAATAAAACCACCGCTGCGTATGCCGAATTTCCAAAATCGTACAAATACCAGCCTAATTGCGCCCGCTTCCGCTCTTTTTCCATAAGATGCTCCTAAGAGGTTTTTGTGATTCTACCTGATATAACACCCAGACTGCATTTCGTTTTGTGGTAAAACGTTACACATGCAAAACAAATCCAACAAAATCACAAAAGATGCCTGGGATGCCAACGCCGAAATCTGGGACTCCCGCATGGGCGACGAAGGCAATGACTTCTTCAACATCCTGTGCTGGACGCCTCTCGCCTCTCTTCTGGACCCGAAACCTGATTCAGCGATCCTCGATATTGCCTGTGGCAACGGGCTGACCTCCCGCCGCCTCGCCGCGCTCGGCGCAAAAGTCACTGCTTTCGATTTCTCCGCCAACCTCATCGAAAAAGCCAAAGAACGTCCCAACCCTGAGAATCGAATTTCATATCACGTTGTGGATGCCACAAACAAAGACCAGCTTCTTGTACTCGGCGAACATAAATTCGACTCTGCCCTCTCGAACATGGCACTCTTCGATATGGCAGACATCGAAGTATTGTTCAAAACCCTGCCCAAACTTCTCAAACCCAACGGAGTATTCGTCTTCTCGATCATACATCCATGCTTCAACAACTCATCGTCCACACATCTCGTCGAAGAATGGGATGATGGCACAGTCCATACGCGTTATGCAATAAAGATCTCACGCTATATGACCAGCAACCAATCGGAAGGTCTCGCCCTGCGCGGACAACCCAAACCACAACTGTATTTCAACCGTCCCTTGCAGTATTACCTGAATATCGGCTTCCAAAACGGATTTATCGTTGATGGTTTTGAGGAACGCGCCTTTCCACCTGAACATCCACAACCAAATCCGCTGGCATGGGGAGGAAAATTCAGCGAGATCCCCCCTGTGCTTGTGATGAGAATGAGATTGAAATCATAAGCAAAAGCATACTTAGAAGGTTACCAACAACTTTGATAGTATAATTTTTTCGCCTCATGAATGTTTCCGCAAAAATTTCGAATATCCTTGACCGTTTTCAACCTTCTGAGACCGCTGTCCTCATCGGCACGGCTATCGTTGTTGGCATGGGGACTGGCTTTGGCGCAGTCGGCTTTATTGAACTGATCGGACTCATTCAAGATATCTTCTTCAACAGGGGCGAACAACTTCTTCCATTCCTGGGCCCCATACTTATCGTCATCATCCCCATGCTCGGTGGTCTTCTCGCAGGTCCGATCATTTCTTTTTTCGCCAGCGAAGCAAAGGGACATGGTGTTCCCGAAGTGATGCAAGCCATCGCAACCCGCGGCGGGCGCATTCGTCCGCGTGTGGTGGTGGCAAAGATCGTTGCATCGTCGCTTTGCATCGGCAGCGGCGGCTCGGCTGGGCGCGAAGGTCCCATCGTCCAGGTGGGAGCCGCACTTGGGTCATCGCTAGGTCAATGGCTGAGGCTGTCCGATAACCGCATCCGCAATCTGGTTGCATGCGGTGCGGCGGCAGGCATTGCAGCAACGTTCAATGCACCCATCGCAGGCGTGATCTTCGCCATGGAAATTATTCTCGGTGAACTGCATCTCGGCGACCTTGGCAACGTGGTCATATCCGCAGTAACCGCCTCCACCATTGCCCGCATCTTCCTCGGCGATCAACCCGCCTTCGCCATCACTGCCGATTACGGCATGCAGGCTCCGTGGGAAATTTTCCTTTACGTGCTATTGGGTGTTCTTGCCGCTTTTGCAGCCATCGGATTCACCCGTATGCTGTATTGGTTCGAAGATAAATTCGATGGTTGGAAATTCCCTGATGCGCTTAAACCTGCCATCGGTGGATTAATGCTCGGGTTGCTGGCGCTTGTCTTCGGATTTTTCGCCTCAAACGGACCCTCAGCCGGGTCGGCGAAATCGAACAACCTTCCCTACATCTTTGGCTCAGGCTTCAGCGTCATTGAAGAGACTCTGGTAGGCAATTTCCCGTTCTGGTTGTTGTTCGTTTTGATTTTGCTGAAGCCCCTTGCTACATCGCTCACGCTTGGCTCGGGAAACTCAGGAGGCGTTTTCGCGCCCGGTCTTTTCACCGGTGCAGTCCTTGGCGGCGCGCTTGGAAAATTGCTGGAACTACTCCTGCCAGGCGCCTCCATCAACTCAGGGGCATTTGCCATTGCAGGGATGGCGGCAGTCTTCGCCGGCGCGGCGCGTGCGCCTTTTACCGCCATCCTGATCGTCTTCGAAATGACAGACGACTACCGCATGATCGTCCCGCTGATGGCGACAGTGGTAACCAGCCTTGTTGTAGCCGAACGTTTGATGAAGGATTCGATCTACACACTCAAGCTATCAAGGCGCGGTATCCGCATCCAACGCGGGCGGGATGTGGATGTGATGGAATCTGTACATGTCCATGAGGTTATGGTCAAGGAACCGGTCATTGTTTCCACAGACCTCCCCATCACAGTCCTTGCCGAAAAATTCATCGAAACGGGACGTCACGGTTTCCCCGTATTGGATGAACATGGCAAGTTATTTGGAGTCGTGTCGCTGGAAGACTACCGCACAGCCATTTCGGATGGCAAAGAAAATGGCAATTTAAAGCTAGGCGAGATCGCCACGCGCGACATCATTACTGTATATCCTGATGAAACTGTGGGGTCAGCCCTGCGCCGCATGGCACCGCGCGACATTTCGCGCCTTCCGGTTGTTGCGCGCGGGGACCCGAGTCATCTTTTGGGGATGGTAAGAAGAAATGATATCGTGCGCGCGTATGAAGTCGGGGTGACGCGGCAGGAAGAGGGTCGACTAAGAACGAGTAAGTCCCATATTCGGGAAGTCAGTGGCTTTGAGACCATCGAAATGCGTATCGAACACGGATCAGTCAGTGACGGGAAAAAACTGGGCGAAGTCCCCTGGCCTCGTGAAGCGGTTGTTGTTTCGATCCAACGCGGCAAAAAGTCCATGATCCCGCGCGGGAGTTTAATGCTCAAGGCAGGTGATGAGATTGTTCTGCTCTCTGAACGAAATGTGGCAGGCGAGGTGCGTAAGTTGTGCCTCGCAAGTGAAAACACAAACAAACAGGTCCCATGAAACGAGAACAGGCTTCGGTCCCCCCGAAGTCTGTTCATTGATGGGGATATGCTCCATTCGTTTTGTGGTAAAAATTCAGAACATATTCGAGAAACAGGTAAATGTATATGAAAACTTCATTGTTCCGCTGGCTTGATCGTTATCAAATTTCCGACTTCGCTGTTCTGGGCGCGGTCTCATTGGGGCTTGGGCTTGCCACCGGTATCGGCGTTTGGTTGTTCAAGGAGATGATTCTCCTCAGCCACAATTTATTTTTGGAAAAGCTTGGGGGATTGCTTGAAACCTACGGTACGTGGACGATTGCTTTGATCCCCATTCTCGGTGGGTTGATCGTGGGACTCATTCAGTTTTATTTTATTGGCGTTGAACGCTATCACGGCGTGGCAGGGATCATTGAATCGGTTGCTCTCTCAGGCGGACGTTTGCGCTACTGGCGCATCCCTGCCAAGGCAATTGCATCGGCTGTGTCCATAGGCGCGGGTGCTTCGGTTGGACCGGAAGACCCATCCGTGCAGATCGGTTCGAACCTCGGTTCCATGCTCGGGAGTTTGCTCAGGATGTCGGAGGAACGAGTCCGCACCCTGGTCGCCGCGGGAGCCGCTGCGGGGGTTGCATCCGCATTCAACGCGCCGATTGCGGGAGTCTTTTTTGCGGTTGAGATCATTCTGGGTGAGATCGGCACGAACTCGCTGGGAATTGTCGTCCTTTCATCGGTTATCGCATCCGTATTCACACAGGCGGTTGCAGGGACGCAACCAGCGTTCAGTGTTCCAGCCTACGCATTCAATTCGCCGTGGGAATTGATCCTGTATTTTATTCTGGGACTTCTCGCGGGTCCGCTATCTGCCTTGTATGTGAAGTTCCTGTATTGGTTCCAGGATTTCTTTCATAATTTGAACATGCCGCGCTGGGGCAAACCTGCCATAGCAGGAGCGCTGGTGGGCATTGTGGGCATCTTCCTGCCTGAGATTTTTGGCGAGGGATATCACGTCATCGGCGATGTACTGAGCGGACGCAGTGAAATCATCTGGTTGTTATTTGCGTTGATGCTCGCCAAACTTGTAATGACTCCTGTCAGCATCGGGGGCGGGTTTGCAGGCGGCGTGTTCGCTCCATCCCTGTTCATCGGGGCAATGCTTGGCGGCGGGGTCGGCATGATCGCGCAAAGCCTGTTCCCAAATTTGAACATCGTCCCTGCCGCGTTCGCAATGGTGGGGATGGCAGCCATGCTTGCAGGGGCGGTCCATGCTCCTCTGACAGCAATCCTGCTTCTCTTTGAAATGACGCGTGACTACCGCATCATCCTGCCGTTGATGTTCGCGGTAGTCATCAGCCTGCTCATCTCACGTTATATCGAATCCGATTCGGTGTATATGCTCGGGTTGGCGCGCAAGGGCATCCGTGTCGAACGCGGACGCGATCTTGAGGTGCTCGAACGCATCACCGTGGAGGAGGTCATGACCAAGTCACCGCCCACTCTGCGTGAGGACATGACCGTGAAGGAAGCCATGGACTACATGCTCAAGAACCGCGTGCATGGAGTACCTGTGCTCACTCGAAAAGGTGAACTTGACGGCATCGTCACCCTGCATGACATCCAGGATTCAGAAAACAACGAAGACGAAAAGGTGGGAGAGATCTGCGCACGCGACCTGCTGGTGACTTTCCCCGATGAGACCATCGGCTCGGCACTGCGCCGCATGTCCATCCGCGATATTGGACGCATGCCTGTCGTCTCCCGTGAAAAGCCAAAACGACTCGTTGGTCTGCTGCGCCGTTCCGATGCAGTGCGGGCATACGATCTTGCTTTGAAGAAACATGCCTCACTTCGCCATCGCGCACAACAGGCACGGCTGGGCACTTTCAGCGGCGTGGACGTGCAGGAACTTGTCATCCAGGCAACCGCGGCATGTGACGGACAGGCAGTCCGCGATGTAGCATGGCCCCGTGATTGCGTCATTGCCAGTGTGCGGCGCGGCAGCAGCTTATTTATTCCGCGCGGTGAGACCATCCTGAATGCTGGTGATGTGCTTGTATTTGTGGCGGAGGGTGAAGCAAGAAAAACGGTTGTACAACTATGCAAAAGAAGAATCAAGAAAACTGCGGCTGCGCAAGAAGAGTGATTTGCCGCTTTCTTGCACAAGAAGGATTGTCCGGCATACTTCCCCTCAACGGACAGGTTGATAGATTACCGCCGCTTCATTCTCAAAGATGATCCTGTAGTTATTGGATCCACGCAGCGCCACATCCAGGATGCTTGGGCGTTCCGCCACACTCCCCTCTGGCGTCGCTTCTACTTTGCGGATGTAGATGTAATCGAATTCCCAATCTGAGAGACACTCTTCACTACGTTGCAGGCATGCCTGCGCCTTATTGTATGCACGCACGTTTTGCAACAGCGGCGAATCGATTGTCCACTCGTGACCTTGAGCAGTCACAATGCTAACGCGTCCCGTCAACACGGGGAACCATTCAGAAAGTGGATCGGTCAAACTGGACTCACCGGTCAGCAAAAGATAGCGGCTTGACTGTAAGGTGTTCTGGGCGATCCATGCCATTGCATCGCGCTCTTGCGGCAGGATGCGAAACTCATTTCCCAACTGCATAGAATAGATCATGCCAGACATGAACGTGTATGCAACCAATCCAAGCAGGATGCCGCGTGCACCTCTCGACTCGAAACCGTTCGCAAAGTCTTGAGGAAAGCCGGTCCCTGTCAGAGTGGCATCAAGCCCCTTGACCCCGAGCAGGATGAGGGGCGTCAAGGAAGCGAAGGGCGCGGCGCGCGGTTCGATCAGGAAAGTGGATCCAACCCATGCAAGCAGGAAAAAGTCCCGGTGGCGGATATCCCATATAAGACCGATCAGACCCAACACTGCAATGACAGTCAGGATGGCTTCGCCACCAAGGTTGAATTGAAAGAAATATAAAACAGCCATTGGTAAATAAGGTGAAGTGGTACCAACCCCAAGAGCAGCACGAAGCGGGTCGAGCCCGTAACGCATAAACAAAACCAGCCACCACGGCGATGTAAATACAATAACCAACAGGATGACAAAGGCTGAATGGAGGAGGCTCCTGCGTCCGCGCAAAAAGAAGAGCGCCATCACCAATGTACTGAATGCCACCTGATAAGATGTTTCCGGGTGGGTGAGAATGAGAAGCGCAGCGAAGAGCGCAGTCGGCAGGATAGCCCGTGCATCTTTACTCGCGAACAGGCGATAAGAAAATTTGAGGGCAAGAAAAGAAAAGATCAACCCAATCGCTCGCACTGTGCCTCCGCCCATGATGAACCAATCGAAACTTTTCGGAAGCACCGCATAAAACAATGCAGCAAGTGATGCTTTGAGGGGGTCTTGTGTCAATTCGAGCGCGAGAAAATAGAATGCCAGAATGGCGAGCGTGCAAAAGACCATCGGCAGATAAGTGAACAAATCAAATAAAGAAATATTGCTGATGCTTTGTATCACCCCCGCGAGATAAAAACCGAGCGGCGGATATGCGAAGGGAATATTTGCATCGTTATAGGTTGTGGTTTGGGGAGGTACAAAATGATTCTCTTGCAGGTCATACGTCATTTGCAGGAACAACCCGCCATCGTTTACCGGTCCCTGCGCCGACATGGGAGCGGCAAAGCGGATGATCCCGCCGAACAGAAGCGCAGTCATCAACAACAAACCTGCGAATTGTTTTCTCGATTCCATGTCTGGATTTTATCGTAGATTGTGGTAAAACCTTCCCAATGTACAGCATCTACATCCACATCCCGTTTTGCAAACATCGCTGCGCCTACTGCGACTTCAACACCTACGCGGGGCAGGAGAACATGATCCCCGCCTATGTGGATGCCCTGTGTAAAGAGATTGAGTACATTGGGCATCATGCGGAGCGGAATTCGAAGCACGCGCTCGAAGCACACACCATCTTTTTCGGCGGAGGGACACCCTCGCTTCTTTCCCCGCTTCAATTTGATTCCATTTTCAAAAGCCTTCGCTCCGCCTTCACCTTGACCTCCGATTGCGAGATCACCATCGAAGCCAACCCCGGCACGGTTTCATACGAAAACCTTCTCAAACTGCGCGAGATCGGGATTAACCGCATCAGTTATGGTGTCCAATCTGCGAATGCATTTGAATTGCGGATGCTCGAACGCGCCCACAACTTCTTTGATGTCATCGAAGCAGTGACCTCTGCACGTAAAGCCGGTTTCAACAACCTAAATCTCGATCTCATCTACGGCTTACCCGAACAGACACTCGAATCCTGGCAAACCACCGTCAAGCGGATTCTCCATCTCCATCCCGAACACATCTCCGCTTATGCATTGACCCTCGAACATGGCACTCCCTTCGGACGATGGTCATCCAAAGGACTACTCCCCCTCCCAGATCCCGATCTCGCGGCTGAAATGTATGAATGGCTGGGAGAGACACTCGAA
>CAYTDB010000016.1:0-68624 GCA_964436455.1 uncultured Anaerolinea sp.
TATGGAATCCCGTATCTTACAGTTAATTTCAGCGGTACGAGCGAGTGGGGTACGTGTGTCTTTGGCGGAGTCTGCCGAGGCGTTTACGGCGGTGGATATCATGGGGATTCAAGACCGCGAGGAGTTCCGTTTGTCCTTGCGCGCCACACTCATCAAGGATCTCAAGGATATTCCCGTTTTCGACAAGCTTTTTCCTCTCTTCTTTGGCATGGGACAGCTGCCATTGATGGGCGGGAATCCTTCTGATGAGATGACACCTGAAGAAGCGCAAATGTTGGCGGACGCGTTGCGACAGTATACGCAGAATCTTCGTCAGCGGATGAACAGGTTGATGAGCGGCGAACAGCTATCCAGGGAGGAGTTGGAGGCGTTGGGTCAGATGGTTGGATTGAATCAAATGGACGACCTCCGTTATCAAAACTGGATGGCACAGCGCATGATGCACGCGCTGGCATTCCCCGAGGTGCGTGAGGCGATGAAAGAGTTGATGGAAGAACTTCAGCGCATGGGCATGAGTCGTGACCGCGTCGAGCAGATGCAGAACATGATCCAGCAAAACATGGAAGGAGTGCGCGAGCAGATCGAACAGTTTGCAGGTGAACGAATCGCCGAGAACATGAGCGAGAAGGAACCTGGCGAACGCATGGATAACTTGATGAACCGTCCGTTCAATGCGTTGAGCGATGCGGATAAAAAGGCGTTGCAGCACGAGGTCAAGCGACTCGCCGCCATGCTGCGCACACGCATCGCCCTGCGGCAAAAGCGCGCCAAAAGCGGACAGCTTGATCCGAAGGCGACCATCCGAACCAATCTCAAATATCACGGTGTGCCGATGGAGATCAAGCACAAAGACCGCGTGCGCAAACCGAAATTCGTGGTCATTTGCGATATCAGCACATCGATGCGCTTTTGTTCGGAATTGATGCTGAGTTTTTTATTTGCCTTGCAGGGACAGGTCCGCAAGACACATGCCTTCGCATTCATTGACCATCTCGAATATATTTCGGATGTCTTCAGCGGCTCGAACGCGGACGAAGCAATTTCCTCCGTCCTTTGGCGAATGCCCAGCGGACACTACAACACCGACCTCGGCTGGTCACTGAACGATTTTCAAAACGAATACATGGACACGCTCAACGGGCAGGCGGCTCTCATCATCGTTGGCGACGGACGCAACAATTATTATGATCCACGCATTGACATCTTCTCCACGATGACACGCCGCGCCGCGCGGACCATCTGGTTGAATCCCGAGCCCCCAGCCATGTGGCACGGTGACAGCGACATGCCCAAATACGCTCCGATGTGCGACAATGTGTTAAAGGTCAGCAACTTGAGGGAACTGGCAGAGACTGTAGATTCGCTACTGACAGGGTAAAATAAGGCAATCGATACTTTGGAGTGAAAATTATGGCAAAGCTCATGGTGGTTGACGATGACGAGGATTTCACAAATTTATACAAAAAGACCTTGATAGCCGCAGGTTATGATACAACTGCAGTAAACGAGAGCATCGCCGCTATCGAAATGGCTTACCTGGTCAAACCCGATGTCTTTGTCATTGACCTGATGATGCCCGATGTAGACGGCTTCAAATTGAGCAGAATGATCAGAGCCGACCCCTATCTTCGAAACACCCCCATTATTATCGTCACATCTCTCACCGACCAAGCCAGCAAAAGAACCGCCATGGAAGTAGGGGCAAATGATTATCTAACCAAACCGTTTCACATTGACGAGCTCAAAGCAAAGATAAACTCTTTACTATAACAAACATAACAAACGTTTGCCCAACTCATTCAACGATCAAGGTTACTTTAACAAGGATGGTGGGTGCTCCACAAGGTGGGGTAGTTTTTCTACATAATGGATCTCCAACAGCCGTTAATGTTGTAGCGCCGGTACCAAGCGCATCAAAAAGACCTTGAGCGCCCTTGATCACCATTATGCCCACCTTGAGTGCAACCACATTCTGATCTTCTACCGTTACCGTCCATTCGTACACTTCGTCACCAAGATTTAGTAAAAACGAGTCACCAACATGGTAATTGAATGTTTTTCCATTGTCTTCAAAGATGATCGTATCTGATGAAGATGTTTGGCTGGCTGGAGGCACGCTTGGAGGTATGGCGACAAGGGTATCAGGAAGAGTTGTGCTGACCTCAGGTATGAGCTGCCCGGGTTCTGCTGGTTGTAGGTTGTTATCTTGAGAAGGTTCTGCGCCAACGCTAGAGGATGGGAACATCCGCTTCCTGTGTCGAGCATGAAACCACAAGTACTACGAGTAAGCCAAGCATCACAACGTATCTGTTTTTCACAAGAATTCATCCTTTCGATTAATTGCATTTTATCCGAGAGGAAGAAAGCTTTTCACAAGTTCCTCGCAAGTACACAACTCCTTTACAATTCAAAGGATCAAAAAATGACATCCTCAATTCAAATTGAAAAACATGGACCAATTATGGAGATCGCCCTCAATCGACCTGAAGCCTTCAACGCTTTCAGCCTCGATATGATGGTCATGCTCGCTGATGCACTTGCTTCTGCCGCAACCGATGAATCCATCAAGGGGGTTCTGCTTACAGGTAAAGGGGAGGCTTTTTGTGCTGGCGGCGACCTGAAATGGATCACTCAGCAAGCGGGAGATGCAGGCGCCACATTACACAGGCTCGCCCCTCGTTTTCATATTGCGATTACAGAGATACGCCGCATGGCAAAACCTGTCGCGGCGGCAATCAATGGCATCGCAGCAGGTGGAGGTTTTTCATTGGCACTTGCGTGTGATTTCCGCGTGATGGCAGAATCGGCAGTTATGAGGCAGGGTTATACATCAAACGGGTTGAGCATCGATGGCGGTGGGACCTTCGCCTTGCCGCGTATCGTTGGGCTGGCACATGCCCTGGAGATCGCGGCGTTCGACGAACCGATTAGTGCGGTCAAGGCTTTGGAGTGGGGATTGGTCACTAAGGTGGTATCAGATTCAGAGGTCCAGAAAGAGGCGCTTGCGATGCTGGGTGGATTGTCGAAGACATCGCTCCATTCGTTTGCGTGGTCAAAGCGCCTGTTTTTGGAGTCCTTCAACAACACACTGGAGACCCAGCTCGAACTGGAACGTCTAGGGATCAGCGCTTGTGCGGGGCATCCAGATGGGCAGGAAGGCATCCGAGCATTCGTCGAGAAACGCAAACCAGTATTTTAGTCATTGCCAAAACGACTTTCATACTAAACCGCCATATATGGCACCGACTTGCCATTTGAGGTGTATATGCAAGTATTCCAAATTGATTGTCATACTTTAACAATTATTCATTACAAGTATCGAACTATAATCTCTCTAATCAAGTTATTATTTCAGTAGGCAGGTTGGAAGGTTTTATGTCCAGAATCATGGTGGTGGACGACGAAAAAGAATACACGACTTTATACAGGGATTACCTGACTCTCGTGGGTTTTGAAGCGATCGTCGAGAACGAGAGCTGGAAGGTGATGGAACACGCACGTAACGCCAAGCCAGATCTTTTCATCCTTGACTTGATGATGCCCGAGCCTGATGGTTTCAAATTGTGCAGAATGCTGCGCGCGGAACCCAATTTCAAGCGAACACCGATCATCATCATTACCGCGCTCAACGACATGGACAGCAAGCTGGTTGCCATGGGTGCCGGGGCAAATGATTACATTACCAAACCTTTTCACATTGGGGATCTCAAATCCAGGATAAACACCCTGCTCGAAAAAGCCCAAAGAACATCTGCTCGCATCGAGTAATTCATCCAGAATATACCAGACCATTTATCCAGCCGCCCTCTTGGGGACGGCTGTTTCTTATATGTGCAACAACAAAATCCTTGCAATAACCTGTTATTTCCTGTAAGATACGGTCATCTTTTTCCTTCAGGAATTGTCGATGTCCAAAATATTAATCGTGGACGATGATGTCACCATGACCGAATTGATAAAAGCGCTGGTCAAAATGGAAGGACATGAACCTACCGTTGTGAACGACAGTTTGCAGACCGTGGATGTCGCAAACACGGTAAACCCTGATCTAATCACACTGGATCTGATGATGCCCGGCTTGACCGGTTTCGAGGTGTGTGAGCTTTTGCAGAAGGATACCAAGTTAGCAAATACTCCTATTATCATTGTCAGTGCCAAAGATGACCCTGCAAGCAAGGAAAAGGCGATTGCCCTGGGAGCCAAGGATTACATTACCAAACCTTTCGGTGTGGACACTTTCCTTGAAAAAATCAGTGCCTTTACCAAAAAATAACTTGCTCCTGAATTTTCAAGGTAAACGCCTGATTTGGGCTTATAATATGACGATTGCCAGGAACAGAATTTTCCTTTTTTCGTTGGACAGAAATCATCATTGCCGGGAATAATATATGACAAAGATCATGGTCGTGGACGATGACAAAGATGCAACAGCACTTTTTGAGGAAGTACTAAAAGCAGATGGATATGAGCCGATCCTGGTAAACGAAAGCTCAAAGGCGGTGGCTGTCGCCAAGAAGGAACTCCCTGCTTTGTTCATCCTTGACTTGATGATGCCCGAGCCTGATGGCTTTAAACTCTGTCGCATGCTCCGCAAGGAACCCGAGTTCAAAAGTACGCCCATCATCATCGTCACAGCACTAAACGATACCGACAGCCGAATCGTCGCCATTGGCGCAGGCGCGAATGATTATCTGACAAAACCTTTCCGTCTCGACGAACTATACACAAGCATCAAAGATCATCTTGAAGAATAGCCATCATCCAACCGCCCCAAGAAGGGCGGTTTTTGTTTTACAATACGCCTATCATGTCAAATGCAATCGAAACCCAACAACTTACCAAACGTTTCGGTGATGTTCTCGCCGTTGATTCCATTGACTTGCGGGTGGGCACAGGCGAGATCTATGGCTTTCTCGGTTTGAACGGCGCGGGGAAGACCACCACCATCCGCGCGTTATTGGGGATGATCCGCCCGAGCGTGGGAGAGGTCAAAGTGCTGGGGCAGCCCCTCGGTCCAAATGGACGCGGACCCTGGGCGCAGGTAGGGCATCTTGTGGAGAGTCCGTCTGCATATCCCGAATTGACTGTCCGCGAAAATCTGGATATCGCCAGACGACTGCACAGCAAACAGGACGTCAAGCTCGTGGACAAAGTTATGGAACAACTGTCGCTCGCTTCATACGCGGACCGAAAAGCTGGCGCGCTTTCAACGGGCAATCTCCAACGCCTTGGGCTGGCGCGTGCCTTATTACATGACCCCGAACTTTTGATCCTCGATGAGCCCGCCAATGGTCTCGACCCGGCAGGTGTGATCGAGATACGCGAATTACTGCGCTTACTGGCAAAGGAAAAAGGCGTTACCATCTTCATGTCGAGTCACATTTTGACCGAAGTGGACAGGCTGGCAACGCGCATTGGCACCATCCATCAGGGAAAGTTGATCGAGGAGCTGAATGCGGCTGATCTCGAAAAACTACGCACGCAACGGCTGGAGGTCAAAACACGCAACCTCGAAGCGGCGCAGATCTGTCTGCACAGCGCGGGCTACAAATACGAAGTGAAAGATGGTGTCATCATCCTTAATAACCAACATGCAATTGATCACCCTGATGACATCGCGCATATTCTCGTTAACGCGGGAACATCGCCAACATATCTTGCTGTGGTGCAACAGAACCTTGAAGAACATTTCATGCAATTGACAGGAGGGAAGCAATGAAGAATTTGCCTGCCGCCCTGTACTCGGAAGCATTGAAAATGCGTCGCTCGAAAGTGCCGTTGTATACTACCATCGGCTTCTTCATATTACCGCTGGTCGGCGGGCTTTTCATGATCATCCTGAAAGACCCCGAAGCTGCCAAGTCAATGGGATTGATCACCACCAAGGCACAGATTACAGCAGGCACAGCAGATTGGTCTGCGTTTTTCAACTTGCTTTTACAGGGAACTGCAATCGGCGGCGCGATCCTGTTTGCGATCGTTACAGCGTGGGTATTTGGGCGCGAGTTCTCAGACCATACCACAAAAGAATTGCTCGCTCTTCCCACTTCCCGCGAAGCCACGGTTACTGCAAAATTCATTGTTGTTGCTGTATGGGTTTTCATCTTAACTTTGGTAACGTTCCTCATCGGTTTAATCGTTGGAACGCTGGTTTCCATTCCCGGCTGGTCGGTTGGGTTATTGGGCAGTTCTTTTGTTGGCGTACTCGGTTCCACTTTGTTGAACATGCTCCTGCTACCATATGTTGCACTGTTCGCAAGCACAGGGCGTGGTTACATTCCTCCATTTGGCTGGACAATACTCATGGTTGCACTCGCTCAGATCGCCATCGTTATGGGTTGGGGTGATTGGTTCCCGTGGGCGGTTCCTGGTTTGTTCAGCGGAGCAGCAGGTCCGCGTGCAGAATTGCTCGGTGTACATGGATATGTGGTTGTCATCATCGCAAGTATCATAGGTGTTGCCGCAACCTATTACTGGTGGCGAAGTGCCGACCAAACAAAATAATCCTGATACATGCCCGTCTCCCCCACTTACTCAAAGACCATTATCATCCCTAAAGATGTCATTGACGGGAATGGACATGTCAACAACGTGACCTATGTTCAATGGATGCAGGATATTGCCGTGGAGCATTATTCGTCCATTGGCGGCATCGAAGCACAAGGATCTGAGTCAACCTGGGTCATCCGCGAGCACAAGATCGAATATTTCCTGCCTGCATTCGAAGGCGAAGAGATCGAAGTTCGCACTTGGATGGAAAATGTGAGGCGCGTGCGGTCACTGCGTAAGTATGAATTTGTCCGCAAATCGGATGGCAAGGTTTTGGTCAAAGGAGAGACGGACTGGGTGTTCGTGGATGTAAAAACGGGGATGCCGAAAGCAGTGCCAAGGGAAGTGATGGACGTTTTTAAACAAGCCTGACAGGTTTCCAAAAAACCTGTCCGACAATTGAACTATGTTCACGCAATCGTTTAGGTTGATGATGGTACAGATAAAACCTGTCAGGTTTTATGACAACAATCTCTCATACACCTTCACCAACTTCTTCTGCGATTCATGCCACGTGAACTTGGTCAACGCGCGCTCGGATGCTGAAATTACCAGACGCTTCGACAGATCTACATCATTCAACAATGCCAACGCCTGACGCGCCAGGTCATCAGGATCGTTCGGGGAAAATAACAACCCGTCCACATCTTCTCGGACAAGTTCGCGCACAATCGGCATGTTCGAAGCGATCAATGGTCGCCCTGCCGCCATGTACTCCAACACCTTGATCGGACAGGCGCCTTGTGTCACGTTGCGATCGTTCAGTCCAAGCGGGGCAACGCAAATATCAGCGGATGCGATTAATGCAGGGATTTCGTGATGGGGCACGGCAGGCTGGATTGTCACATGTTCTTCAAGCCCTGATTTTCTAATTTGCTTTGCCAGGGATTTTCGCTGACGCGAGCGTCCACGCCCGACGATTTGGAGTCGAAGAGGTTGCCCTTCAAGAATTTTCGGCAATGCTTTGATAACGACTTCCAAACCCTGCCAATCTGCAAGGGTGCCAATGTAAAGTAGAATGGGAATGCGACCATCACGGCTTGGCAGCGGAGACGGGGAAAAGTCTGAGGGACTGACTCCGTTTGGGATAACGGTAACAGTTTTTCGGTCAAGACCGAGCGAGGCGATGTAGTCACGCGTCACATTCGAGGGACAGATGATCGCGTCGCTTAAGTGCAGAGTCGCAATCTCCTGTTCCTTGATCTTGGAGAGCAGGTTCAGGTCAATGCCAGGGTAATGATATTTAAGTTCGATGGAGGGAAGTCCGTTCACTTCGAAAAGTGTTTTATATCCAAATCGTTTTTTGTTTTGGGCGATGAACAACCCGTCCCAAATGTTGCGATAATGAATAACTCCATAATCATGATGCAATGCGATATGACTTTGAACCGCCTTGCCAAAATGTGCGGCTCGCTTGAGGAAGTTTAATGTAAGGTCCTGTGGGATGCGTATGACACGCGCGCCATCGATGATATCTTCTGAAGGAAGCAAGCCATCGTTGGGCGTGAGCAGATGCACATCAAATTGGCTATTGACCAGACCGCGAATGTTATGCAAAATATGTGTGGACGCGCCTTTCGGGCTTGGCACGATATCGAAGGCAGTGTAAAGAACCCTGTTCATCGTTTGAATTATAAACTTGGAGCGGACAACATGGAATCATTGATTTGCGGAACTGTCATCCTTGGTGTTAGCGGTCTTTCGTTGTTCTTCTTCCTGAGGAGCACTGCACGAAAAAAATCACAGCCTGCAGCCTTCGGCGGAACCAAGGACTACACACCCGTTTATGTGTCCCTTGCCGATAAACCAGAGCCTATTCTGCGCGGCATGGACAAGTTCGTGGCAGACGTGAATCGCACAGAATCGGCAGGGGACAAATGGCGGAAAGTGCCTTTACTCTTTTTCTTTGGTGGTTTAGGGTTGATGCTCCTTGATGGGCTCATCAATTTGCTTGGGTACAGTTCGTTCGTGTTCAGCGCAGGCGGACTTGCGATCTGGTTTGCCGCGTTCATCATGGCAATCAGTTTGCGTAAAAGCGATACAAAGGAATTTCCTCCAAGGTATGAAGGCACAAAGAACATTATCCAAACCCTGCGTGACGACCTGAAACCTGGCAGCACCCTCAATGGTCATCTTGATCTGACAGGCGCAATGTTGAAATCAAAGGTCGCGCAAGAGACCAAGGATGCGCGCAGCCGCACCACGCAGCACTTCCGCGACGAATGGCTTTCACTCAAGGCAAAACTCTATGATGGGAATGTTCTGCGTCTTTCAGCCATTCAACGCTCCAAACAGAGGCAATCCTATTGGAAGCAAAGCAGCAGTAGTGGTAAAACAAAACTCAAGCCAGCAAAGTTCAAAGGCAGTGAACAGCAACTCAAGATCCGTATCGCTGTCAATCCCGAAGTGTATTCCATTGTTCCGAACAAGACCTTCAGGCAAGGCGCTGACATTGGCAAATATCGGATCACGGTTCTTAGCACAGAGGACGGCATTATTGATGTCCTTGCAAGCTCCCCGTTCGAGGAAGTTGAAACAGAACATATTCTTGGCTTTCTACAATCCACATATTCGCTCCTGCAAAGAAAGGCGGCATAATGAGTAGTCGTAAAATCATTCCCTTTGTTGTTGCCGGCATCCTGGTCTGTCTGGTCATGGCTGTATCTGTTGTGCTTGCATTCAGCGGTATCGTAAAGGCACAAAAATTTGGGGGCAACGTGATCTGGTCACGTCCCTTTTCATCGGCAGAAAGCATGAAGGTCATTGATCTGACTGGTGATGGAAAGGATGATCTATTCATTCAATCCCCCAATAATTTGACCGTCCTTGATGAAAACGGTGAACCGATCTTTGGCTTTGGATACGACAGCATGAAAACGACTCTCGGTGATGTGAACGGTGACAATACTGAAGACATCATCGTCTACTATCTGGGACAAGGCGCCGCGGTGGATGTGATCAGCAAGGGACAGGCAAATACCATTGCGCAGACTTTGGGAATCGGACAGCCTTCACGCACCGCAGTCATCCGCTTCTCTTCTGGACCTCAGATACTGCTCGGCGATTCTGACGGCAATCTCCTCGCCCTCAGCGCAAACGGACAGGTGCTTTGGGGCGACGACTCAGGCTTCAACGAAGTACGCGGCATGGATGATGCGCTCATCAACGGTAAAATGCACGCCGCCGTTGCCAACTACGATGGAACACTTCTAGTGTTTGACGGCACTGGCAACGCCATCTGGAAAACCAACCAGGAACAACTCCGCCGTATGCGCGCCTTTGACCTGAACGGCGATGGCACAAGCGAGATCATCACTGGCGGGGAATATGGCGCATTCAATATCTATAGTGCCGTAGATGGAAGTGTGCTTTTCAACACATCGCTAGGGCAGGCTGTCAGCGAAGTGCGTGAAGTAGAACTGAACGGCGACCCATCGTCACGCGAGATCGTGGTCGGCGGGAAGGATGGAGGCGTTTGGGCTTTCTCGTTCGACGGTTCCACTGCGAATCAAATCTGGGCTGGCTCCATGTCCGATAAAGTCACTGAGATCGCAGGCATTGACATTGACGATGACGGAAAAGAGGAAGCTGTGATCGGAGACGACAGCGGCAAGGTCTCGATCTTCACTGAGAATGGATCACGCAACAACCTCCCTTCCCGCTCGAACGGCATTGCCAGAGTTGACATCGGAAAACTGGGAAGCGAGAAATATGTAGTCATCGCTGATTTGAGCGAAGTGCAGGTCAATAAAGTCAACTTCAGTTCCCTCCCCGGCTTTCAATACGCGCCTTTGATCGTGGGACTGATCGTCTCTGCAGTCATTCTGGTTATCGCTGCAATTCTCGCTTCCATTCCAAAGAAACCAGAAATGAAAGTTGCATTTCAGGATACGAGTCGCGAATCGCTGGATGCACAACGCCGCATGTTGAAGGAATCCATTGCCGATGTGGAACGTCTGCGTAAAGCTGGTGAAGTGACCGGTGACGCCTACCTTGCACGACTCAAACGTCTCCGCTCTGATCTGGCAGATAACGAGGCTGCGTTCAAGAAGCAAGGCTACAGCGTCAAAGTGGAAACGATCCAATGCCCGAACTGCGGCGGCACCCTCGAACTCGGCATGGACAAATGCGAGTACTGCGGACAGGTCTTACTGTCGTAGAAGATCATCCAAGGTAACAAAAAACACGCGCCCAATCGGAGCGCGTGTTTTATTATGGTTGAATTTTTACTCTACACTAAAATTCACTGTCTGAACCAACTCCCCGTTCAAATATAGATCGATCTTATACTGCCCAACAGGCCAGGGATCTTCCCCGCCGCCCAAGCTGAAATAGTAGGTATTGTCGCTACCAGTGATCTCTGCTGAATCGATCTCCTGATTGGGATCATATCCTTCCGCTGAGACCAGCGTCCACGTCCCTTTGACGACTGTATCATCTGGAGCGTTATTCAAATCGAAGTAGCAATAGAACGCAGGCGCATCGGGCGCGTACGATGTGGTTTGCTGCGTGTCCGCTTCATCCGCTGACATGTGCGCATTGTCAATATTCGCAGTGGACGCGCTGAACTCACAGGCAACGGACGCAAGTACGAGCACAAGAACGAACATAACGAACCGGAACAACTTGCTGGCTTTCATGATATTTTTTTCTCCTGGTAGGCGAATGGTATTACAAGCGCAGGATTATAACGCTACTCGACTTCTATATAAAGGCGTTTATTAATGGCACCTTTGCTTTTGTAATCTTTTACGCGAATCTTCCCAACCTCGCTCGTATTACGCACATGAGTACCGCCATCCGCTTGCAGGTCCAAGCCAACTATCTCGACTGTCCGCACTTGCTGGATTCCCTCAGGCAGGAGGTTGATCTTCGTACGAATTAGATCCGGGATCTGGAACGCTTCTTCGCGTGGAAGGATCCCGACTCGAACATCCCGAGCCTTTGCCACCTCTGCATTGACCGCGGCTTCGATCTCACGCACCAACTCACCTTTCATAGTCTCAAACTCGAAATCCATGCGTCCCTTGAGCGGTTCCATATCTCCGCCGGTGACCAGCGCACCGTAATCGCGGAATACTGTCCCACACAGCACGTGAAGAGCGGTATGGGTGCGCATCAGCTTATATCGCCGCGACCATTCCAAAGTCCCGCGAGACGCGGAGCCGGGTGTGGGCAACGGCGCATCCCCACCCAAGAAGTGGAACACGTCATCTCCCTGTTTCTTCACCTTGTCCACAAGATAAGTTACGCCATTGATAATCAGGCTTCCAAAATCAGAAGGTTGTCCCCCGCCGCCCGGATAGAAAGCGGTCTTATCAAGCACTACAGCACGAGGCTCTTCAAAAACCGAACTGATAATCGCTTCGAATTCCTGAAGATATGAATCGGTTTGATAAAGTAATTCAGTCATGGTTCCTCCATCCGGCAACGTATTCCACTAATACTTCCGCAACCGCATCACCAGGCGCGCTAAGCCCAGTGCCGCGAGCAGGGTCAAGCCCACCGCCACTTCGAACGCCAACCGTTTTACATGGATCACAGTGCTCAAATATGCTAATCCAAACCCTAAGGCAGCGACAACACCTACTCGCGCCAGATGAAGCCGTTCCATCTTGACAATATTATCCGTTGGCGCGGAATAACGCAAACGGCGCGCAAAATCGGACAGGTCCCAACCCTGCAAGCCGCCCAACGCGCCAAGGATCATCCAGATCAGCCGGAAATCCTGCCAGACACCAAACCCCGCCGCAAAGATCATCAGAAGCAGGGCAACGGATGAAAACCAGTAGATCCTGCGCCAATGCGCCAGCACCCAGACGATTCCCATCAATACGATCCAGAGGGCATAGTCAGCAAAACCCTCCTGCGAATATCCATACGCAAGTGAGATGATCCCCACGATGATGCTGATTACCATTGCAACGAGTGTCATTGATATCCTCAACAATTCGCTGGTTGAGTAGTCCTGAGATAATAGTCGATGGACATATCGAAACCAGCATGTAAACAAAACAATTCCTGTTCGTGGTGGTTTCGATACGGGCTTCGCCCTACTCAACCACTGATCTCTATTCTATCTCCCAACTGCCCTCATCCATGCAGGCGGACGACCCAACTTTCGTTTCACAACCATGTCAAACGGCTCGCTGACATCCCAATCCAGCACCTGAATACCGGCACGCTGAACTTTTTGCAAAAACAACGCCCGTTCCAATTGAATCACGCGCGCAGCCAATTCCACATTTTTATCCTTCGCCAGATAAGATAACTCAAACTTCACCGGGTTGGGACAAACCACCAGCACCTGATACCCCTGCGCCCGCAACTGCACGAGCGGCATCAGATCGTCTTCCAATAACGGAGAGACCAACACAATTTGTGATTCAGGCGGGAACAAGCGAGTTGGTATATGTGCAAAATCGGAGAAAACTTCACTGCCGCCCGGTCGCGCATGTGCCAATGAATGCAAAATCCGCTCACGCTGTACCTTGCCATATCCCGGCACCGTCCAACGCAGAAATGTGGCATAAACCAGCAAGCCAACACGATTGCCCTGCATCAATAGTGCATCTGCCAGGGCTGCAGCGGCTTGCACTGAAAATTCAAACAACGTGTGACCGCGCGCATACTCATTCGCTCTCAACCGCCCATCCAGCACGATGCCTACATCCGCCACGCGCTCCTGTTGGAACTCGTTTGAGTACAACTCATCCAACTTACGCGCACTCGCCCTCCAGTTGATGGTATGCGGTGGATCGCCCGGTTGGTAGTCACGCACGCCGAAGAACTCGGTACCTGAACCGCCCGCTTTCGCAGGTACCTGCCCGGCATAGACTCGCGTCCTCCTTGGACGGATCGCCACATGACGCAGACGCATGACCGACGGGAAGATGAACAACTGTCCCTTCGCCTCCAACTGGACCTCGCGGCTGGTCACCGCCAGATGGTCATTCACCTTCGCCCGTACCCTTTCAAACCCATACCCGCCGCGTGGACCGGTCACGGTGTAGGCAAAGGTGTAGATCCCGCCCTTCGATAATCGGATCAAGTGTCGGTTATGTCCTGAAGCGATTCGCAAATCCGTTGGTAAAACATCCTCGATCAGAACTTCTTCCAATTGTGAACCGCGATTGGTGATCGTAACTGATATGTGTATTTCGCTGCCAGGTGAGACGCGTTCAGCGCTTAAATGACGCATCGCCTCGAGTTGAATCTCATCCGGCGCATACAAATACCCTGCCAGCAAATACACGACCAGCGGCAGCATCAATGCGAACATCTCGCCATGCACGGTTCCCATGCCAGCGAGAAAAAGAAGGTAAGCGATGATGCCGAGAAATAGAGTTCGTGACATAGTATCCCCTCTCCCTGCGGGAGAGGCTGGGGCGAGGGAATTATTTAATCACCGGCACAGGGGTCTTCCCCACTGCGTCACGGATAACGTCATCGGTGACGGAGTTTGCCATCCAATATTCAGGTTGAAGGATGACGCGATGGCCAAGGATGGCTGTCACGTAACGCTTGATGTCATCGGGTGTAATGTAGTCGCGGTCATCGAGCGCGGCGTTGGCGCGTGCCATTTTGAGGAACGCCAGCGATCCGCGCGGACTGGCACCGACAACCACACGACGATCTGCACGGGTGGCATGGATCAGCGACGCGATATATCCTTCAAGGTCAGCATCCACATGCACGGTCTCGACCGCGGCGCGCATGTCGAGCAGTTGCTTTGCTTTCGTCACTTGACTTAGCAATACTTCATCCTGCTTTCGTTCGCGGCGGCGGCGAAGGATCAACTTTTCTTCTTCGATGGTCGGATATCCCACCTTGAGTTTCAACATGAAGCGGTCAAGTTGTGCTTCAGGCAACGGGAATGTCCCTTCGTATTCGATCGGGTTCTGCGTGGCGAGCACAAGGAACGGCTCAGTGAGCGGCAGCGTTTCACCTTCGATGGTCACCTGCCCCTCCTGCATCGCCTCCAACAAAGCGGACTGGGTCTTGGGTGAAGCGCGGTTGATCTCGTCGGCAAGGATGATGTTGGCAAAGATCGGTCCCTTGCGGAGTTCAAACTTGTTCTTGGTACGGTTGAAGATGTAACCGCCTGTGATATCGCCGGGCAATAGATCGGGCGTGAATTGGATGCGCTTGAACTGCAATCCCAACGCGGTGGCAAAACTGCGGGCTACCAGGGTTTTACCCAAACCGGGAAAGTCTTCAAGCAGGATGTGTCCGCCAGCCAGCACGGATGCCATCATCATCTCGAGCAGGTCGCGCTTGCCCACCACGGCACGTTCGACCTCCGCAATGACTTGTCTTCCTATTTTTGAAACATTTGATAGTTCTGTCACTTTGATCTCCGTTATTATCAGATCACAATCACTTTTGTGGCGCATTCTTAATGGGGGCGGGTTGAAAAGTGATTATCGCCTGTTTGATTAACAACCTGCGTTTCGAGATACTTGAGCACATCGTCAACACTATGGTCAAGCGGTGTCGGCTCGGGCTTTGAGAAGATCCTGCGACCCTGCGGGTAATCTGCAAACGAGCCTTTCAAACCAGACTCAAGGTATGACTGTACAGACGCGTCCGGCTCCCAATCAGGACCAGTCAGAGGGTCGAAGAAAGAGCGTGTTTTTCCTCCGGTTCGCAGTTCGAGTATTTCATGGGCAATCTTCCCCAAACGGTTGGCGATCAGCCACTTGAAGTAGATCCCGCGTTCGGTGCGTTTCATCCAGGCTGTCAGATTTTCCACCTGTCCAATAACCGGTTTGCGCTTGAGGCGAACCCGTTCCCTGACCCTTCCAACCGACCGCAGGCTACGGGATAAAACCACAAGGACGAGGAGAAGGGCAACAACCCACCAAATGGATTGATGTACCGAGTGATACCACAACCCAAGCACCCACCATACATACGCCGCGGGAATGATAACTGTCTCATATACTGCATCGCGCAACGGGAACGCCAGCAGGATCGCAAGTAGGAGGATGCCCGTCAATGCAAGACTGCGCTGGAGAGTTTTACTCATACAGGCTCTCCGCAATATTGCAGGATGGTTGTCAGACAGGCAACAGCTTCATTGACTTCCTTAGGGCCTGCTTTTCGGTCACCATAACGTACGCCCTCAAACAGACGCGTCAACCTGCGCACTGCATCACCGGGCAGACCAGCCTCCTCCAAACGTAATGCAAATTCCACCGGTGTCATACTCAAGCCGCGCTGCAGGTTTTTCCTGTCCGACACTGCATCGCTCATTCGAAAATAACAATTCATAATGACATCTGTCGTCTCCCGTCCATCAGACAGATCACGCAAGGACGAACGCGCGATCCGCGCAAGATCCCTTAAGGATGTTGTTGGACGCTGGTTCATCGCCCGCCACGCAAGGAACACCCGCCAAGCTATAAAAACAACGCCAAGCACGATCAACAGACTGATCGCATAATTCAGCAGGGGTGTCTCCTGCGGCGGTGTAAAAACCGACGGCGGGATACTTGAACCTGCATCCATTTCCACGGGGCGTTGTGCAGGTCCATCCGCTGCAGGATTCAAAAAATCGAACATGCCAGGATAACGATTGAACAGGAAATACAACGCCCAGATCGTAAATGCCATGCGGATGAGAAAAATGAACAGTCTCTTGCGCCCCTCCTTTGAAAGTAAGACACTGATCAACGCAAGCAGCACCACAAATGCGATGATCAGGATAACTTGCGACTGGAGCGTTGTTTCATCCGGCTCACCCAAAGCCGCTTGAGATGGACTGGTCAACTGCTCCGCCTCTCCCCGACCGATGGGCTGGGCGCTGCCAAATGAAACACTTCTCAAGCTGACAGAGAGTGCCGTCAACGCCCCCAACGCAAGGACCGCCAGAAGTAATACCAAAGGTTTCTTTTCAAAAAGGGAATGCATATAAGCGAAAGGAATTTTACCATTGGGGCAATCAGCCTGAACCCCTCCACAGGAGTATACTTCTACAAATGAGCGATTGCAACGGCACATTACACCCCAAAGCCAGGCAGGGATTGAATCTCTTCAACCAGGGCGAATACTTCGAATCACACGAGGCGCTGGAGGATGCGTGGAACGTTGAAGAAGGTGATACTAAAAATCTCTACCGGGGGATTTTACAGGTTGCGGTCACCTACCTGCACATCCTGCGCGGAAACTACAGCGGCGCGCTCAAAGTCCACGAACGGAGCATGAGATGGCTGAACGGACTGCCTGAAGTATGCAAAGGAGTCCAAGTCGGTCAGTTGCGGATCGACGCCAAGAAGGTTATGGAAGAGGTGCAAAGACTCGGTCCAGAAAGACTCGGGGAATTTGATCGAGCGATGCTAAAACCTGTGCTTTGGAAAGAGGGAAAACACACCTACATCTGCGATCGCTGTGGAAGCGAGATGTACGAGAAGAATTGCAAAGTCACCTGTCCCAACTGCGGGAATCGTTTCGACTGCTCGGATTTGAACATTTATTTTGATTGAACCTGTTCTGCATTCCTTATCAGTATTTCACTGGTCGAAACGTCTTTATACTCTGTTCAAAAATGGGAAGATTATCGAAGAATTCACTTAGCTCCGCTATATATTGCACATACCAGACCGTACTCCCATCCTGGAAAACATACACCATATCGTTGTAATCGACATTGTTGTTCTTGAACTCGATCACGACCCTTCTCCCCTCAACCGAATTGACAAAGACAGTGCGCCTGTCGGTCACACGCGCTTGATAGGGGAAGTGCGGAAATTTACCATCCAAAAAAGCATCAAGGGAGTCGCCTATCATAAGATCATACGTCACCGCAACCTGCATTCGATAGGCAGATGACTTGCTTGAAACTTCGGTCATTAGGAGTTCGGTTGCAAAGAAGTTGTTCGTGAAATCCGATGTTTTTTTGGATGCGGCGGAAAAATTCTTGGGGAGCCAGATTTCCACCAAGTCTGTCTTATATTGATTCCAGTCTGCAGGGATCAATTGCTCATACGGGGCTGGCGTCAGTGTGATCGTGGGCGTTACCGTCGGTAAAATTTCGACAATGGATGTTACAGTTGGGGCATTCGTGGGAGTATACGCCGGTTCCGATAAACCTGGTCCGCCTCCGAAACCTTTCATTACAAACCACCCACCAAAGCACATAAACACGACTAAGAACACAGCCATCCCGGCTAAAATGTAAATCTGCATCCTGGTCATGCCTTCAATGAAGTTGAGCACAAATTGCTTCGGGTCAAAAGATCTTTTCTCTTCGTCCATCTGTCCTCTATGTTCAATTCGAGATACGGAGAATCTTACCCGTTCCCCAGTCGAACGACGTTATAACATCATGACTGAATCAAGATCGCCCGTGCCGGCGACCCATCGGAACCGGCAATCTTTAGCGGGAGGCAATACAGATCATAGAATCCGCGCATTACTTTCGAGAGGTTCAAGCCTTCGACTACCACAACCCCGGCTTCGAGCAAAACCTTATGTGTCCCCACCGAATCACCATACGGTGCAATGGACAGGTAATCCACGCCCACCAATTGGACTTTATGTTCCACGAGCCATTGCGCGCCATCCTCTGTGATTGCAACAAAATCAGTCTGGAACTCCTTCTCGCCCTGCGCCCAGAGATGGGAATTGCTCGTCCCGAACAGGATACGCTTCATATCCAGCGTGATCTCCGAACGCTCCAGCACTTCGGAAGTGATCGCGTCGACTCCATCCGGCAACTGCAACACATAACAGGGACCGGTCAACACTTCAAGCGATAACCCATCAACCGTACGCCCATCGTTGAGGAAGTGATGCGGCGCATCCACATGGGTACCAAGATGCACACTGGAACTAATTCTAGTCACATTTGCGTGAGCGCCTTTATTCATGGATTCGAACTGCTCAAGTTCGAGTCCTGGGTCACCGGGCCAGGTGGGAAGATCAGGGGAAATCGTCAGGGAAATGTCGTAAATGGTCATGGTTGGCTCCTTATTGATTACCTCCGCGCTGAGCGGAGCGTCCTTCGACTGCATTCATCGCAACGATCGCTCCTCACTCCGCTCAGGACGAAAATTGCGATTGGTGCGAGCGTAGTCGAAGCGTTTTTTTTACTACGGACCCGGTGTCCTGGTTGGAAACTGGTTTACCGGTCCGGAAAGAGGCGGGATGGACATGGGAGTCAAAGTCGGAGTAATGGTCAGAGTCGGGGTTGGCGGGAATGAAGTCCAACCGCTGTCATTGAAATACTCCTGTAAAAATCCCGCACGCTCTTCCTCACTCATTATACGTGGTCGCGAATAATCTTCAAGTATCCCTGTAATCAATTCCACACTGATAAGTTCCCCATCATAGATCACGTAACGGTCGAAGAAAAGACGTCGAATACCGGGCGGCATCCACTCCTGGTCGCCCATCTGGTCAAAGAACAGATTGCCTAGCCCATAATGGATGAATGCGCCATCGTAGAACTCCATCGTTTGGGCGTAATGCGCCTGACTGCCGCTGACGATCGAAGCGCCTGAATCAGCCATCAATCGAAAGTCCTTCATTTGCTGCGGATTGGGTTTGTAATCATAACTCTCGTTCCATTGAAACGTAGAAATGACGACATAGCCTTCTGCCTTTAGTGAGTTGATCTTTTGCGGAAGATAATCGAAATCACACGGCGCCGCACCGGGCTGGTAATCGGTGGCGGTTGGGAAACGCCCTACATCCGGTTTGTTACAGCCAACGAACGCGATCTTGTTGCCGTTCACCTCGAACAACGCAGGCTTGAGTGAATTCTGCAAATCACGTCCCCCGCCAAAATAAGGGATGTGTGCGGCATTATACATATCAAGGGTTTCATACATCGCATACGGACCGTAATCTGCAAAGTGGTTGCCGGTCAGTTCGATCACATCCGTGCCAACATCCTCGATCAGGTCCATATATTTTGGGTCGCTGCAAAACACGAGCGCACGCGCGTCAGGCTTTGGGTAGGGGCATCCTGTAAAGAACGGAATCTCGTTGCTCACATGCATGATGTCGGCTTCGCGGAAAATATCACGCATTTTTTCACCGGGATACGTTGAACCTTTGAGTTCCATCGTTACCGCAGT
Organism: uncultured Anaerolinea sp.; assembly: GCA_964436455.1. GTDB lineage: Bacteria > Chloroflexota > Anaerolineae > Anaerolineales > Villigracilaceae > Defluviilinea. Next base: position 19,635 of record CAYTDB010000016.1, read on the forward strand.
GGCACGTACGAGGGCGGTTACGCCGGTCATGATGATGGTGGTCAATTTGCTCGAATCATAATTGGAATGTACCCAGGAGGATGTATTTACAATTCCATCGGGCAGCAACGAGAAGTCAACCACCAGTGGATAAGTCGTGACATTAATTCCTTTACGAATTGGGGACTGCCCATCAATCGTTAGCACTTTCCATTTGGGATCAAGCGACTCGAACGGGATAATCGCCCACGCGGACTCACTCCACGCTGTATCGATCAATTGCCCCTCATCCACGATTCGCACTGATCCGGAAACTGGTTCGCCCCAAATTGCTGCAAACGCCCTCAGGGTGGATTCTGCCATCAATAACGGAGTCTTGCCCGAGGTCCAGAGAGACCGCAGTTCATCCATTGTCACACCATCTTGTACAGTTGGGAATGGGGCAACAAGCGCATACACCCACTGGAAATGCGTCCCCCCTGCGTCAACCGTCTTAGAAACATCCAGACTCATGCTGGCGCTGAATGGAATCACCGCATTCTCTACTTGATCGCGTAATGCTTGTGGAACTGCATCCGAGTGGATCACACCAAGAAATGCAGGTGTGGAAATGGATACTTCCACCGGCGGAACAGAAGTTAAAGGCAGAATTGAAGTTGGCTCTTTCTGAATTTGTGTAATTGGAGTGTTTGTTGTTTGAGGTGAACAGGCAGAAACAATCAGAGCAATGGCACTGACAATAACGAATAAGCGATCAATTTGTTTGATAGGCATAGTGCCCGATTATCCTATTGCGGCTTTATATCCAGTTTAGAAACTGTGAATTGCTTGAACGCATCTTCATCAATCGTCACACCGAGACCGGGCTTGTTCGGGACGTTGATGGTGCTGTCGTCGTTCAAGACAAATCGTTCATTCGTGATGTCGCGGTGATAATAACGGTCGGAGGCTGAAATGTCACCCGGCAGGACAAAACCCGGCAGGGATGCAATCGCAAGGTTAGATGCACGCCCCACCCCTGTTTCCAGCATGCCACCGCACCAGACGGGGATATTTCTCTCACGACAGTACTCCTGAATGATGAGGCCCTGGCTGAGCCCACCTACACGGGCGGGCTTGATGTTGATATTGCGACAGGCCTCCATTTCGAGTGCGTACCGTGCATGACGTGGAGAAATGATGCTTTCGTCCAAACAGATCGGCGTTTTGAACTGCGCCTGAAGTTTGCGGTGGTCCCAAATATCATCTTCGAATAATGGCTGTTCGATCAACAGCAGATTCAAGTCATCGATCGGCTTGAGCGCTTCGGCGGTATCCAACGTGTACGCAGAATTTGCATCCACTTGCAAACGGAGATCAGGATATTTCCTACGGATCGCTGTCGTCTCTTCGACTTCGCGCCCCGGCTTGATCTTAATCTTGACGCGGCGATAACCCTTCTCCAGATAGGAGTCAACGGTTCGTACCATTGCCTCGGCTGATTCTTGGATCCCAATCGAGACACCAACTTCCACTTTATCCTTATTCCCTCCGAACATTTCCTTCAACGACTTGCCATCCCGCTTGCCGAGCAGATCCCAGATCGCCATCTCCACACTTGCCTTGGCAAGGTGATGTCCGCGGATGTGTTCCACCCTGCGCTGGAAATCGAGCGCGTCTTTCACATCCTGACCAAGGATCAATGGCGCAATGAATTCCTTGAGGATGTGCCATGCCGTACCAATGGTCTCGTAGTTGTAGCCTGGATCATGCGAAGCGACACATTCCCCGTATGCAGTGAATGCATCCGCTTGCAGGGTGAGGATGATACATTCACGGTCCGTTTCGCGCCCAAAGGAGGTTTCAAAAGGCGCAACCAACGGCATGGATAGATGATGGAGTGTGATGGAGTCGATTTTCATTTTATTGATACCCTTTGCCTACTTATGGCATCTATACCGCATTCGGTCACAAATTCCCCTATTTAGAAAGGGATAAGCGCAATTCGCTGACACCGCCCATCAGGACAGGTGTGCGACCACGGGCATTAAATTAACACGACAGGTACTGATCTATCCGTTCAATGATCTTCATGTCCGCTGACGGTATTTCGCCAAATCGATCCCAAATACTACATAGCATTCTTTTATGATTCGGCGTCAATTGGTCAGCCTTAAGTGTAAAATCGTAAGCTTTCTGCCAATCACCCAAATAGGCATATGCCTCAATGAAAGGAATGTATTCTGCACCATAATTCGGAGTGAAACCTTGTTGTTGTGCCTGCTCAAACAACTCAAGTACTCCTTTCCAATCCTCTGTCTGGCGTGCAAGATCAGCCTTCTCGAAAAAATAACACCAGGTATGCCCGGGCTCAGGACCGTATATATCCGTATCCAGGACAGCCGCAGGATCAGGAATGATGCGCGAAGTATTGGAAATGGGGATCAGCCTTTCATGTCCCTCATGAAAAAGAGGATCATGCTTGTATACTGTATCTAACACTCGCAGACACGCATCCCCGGTCTGATGTACGACAACAACGGAATTTGATGTATTTCCATTAAATTCCAAATTACGAATCTGTTTCTTAAACTCCACCATCGGCTGGAAATAAGATGGCTCCTCGGGGGTAAGGAATAAATATGGAAGTGAGCCATCATCCGTTTCATAATTAAATAGGACATTTATTGCATAACTTGCCTCTGTATCATGTCCGATGAAAGGCGATGGAAATTCAAAGCTGAATATGGCAGTATCGGATTGCAATGCTGGTACACGCCATTGGAGCTGCCAATAATAGTCAAGTTGGGTATTCCAATCGCGACGATATAAATTGACAACCCAAACCTGTGTGGCGATCGAAAAAACCAGAAGGACGTTGAGAACAATTTTTTGCCTGGCGGGGCGAACAATCCAGAGCAGAAGCGCTATAACCATCAAGCCAGCACCAAGCATGGGAGCAAGGGCAAAACGATCATTCCAACCACCTGTACTAACCTCCTTATTGATTGCCCAAATCGGGAGAGCACTAAAGACATATAAGAAAAAACCAACCAGGAAAACCGAAGTCGGAGATGAATTCTCTGGCGTTTCTTCTTCGCTGAATCCATAAAAAAACGAGAAGGCGATTGTAAGCATAACCCCCAAGCCAAATGCGAACCAGGCCGTTATCCGTTGAAAAGTAAAACCATTCATATTAAAAATGGCACTGACCCAAACTTGCAACGTGGAATAGACCAAATCTAAAAATGCCCGACTGAACAAATTCAACAGAAATTCAATAAAAGACCCCTGAAGTCTCCCCACTGTTGAGGAGATATCTCCAAGGCGATGCATTGTTTGAAATATCTCGGGGAAATATACAAATCGGCACCAGAAAAAAAACGCGGTGATCAACAAATAAGGCAGGGAGTAGACGACAACTCGACGCACCATGTGCAAATTTGGTTTGTTGCTGCCTACAACAAGGATCCAAAGGAGAAGAGGGCGCATCAATTCAATCCCGGAAAAATATTCGATTGTAAAGAGATGGGAGAAGGTTGCAATCCAGGAAAGAGGAAATAGAAGCCGCGACCATTTTGGTCGTTTGACTGCAAGCACCATTAGATATACGGAGAGAGCAAAAAGTAAAAGCGCCATGATATGGCGCGCTTTAGTAGCAGATTGTGACTGCTGAAGAAAACCCGGATACACAATCAACAGAGCACCAAGCCAAAAGAAGTGGTTTTTATACTGCGGCCAAAGCAGGATGATCGAATTTACAAAAAATAGTGTCCCAGCCCAACGAATAAGCAAAGTAACAATGTGCCAGCCAATCGGATGCGAACCAACCAAAAAATTTATCAGCCTGTAGGTCCAGGGAAATGGACGATCCACGGCATAGTAACCAAACTGCAAGGAAGGATTAAGTTTGGCAAACATCATAATTTCCCAATCAGCCCAAAAATAGCCCAGACTGGTCAATACATACCCATATGAGACGAATCCTATAACTAACAAGGCCAGTGGATAGAACCAGGGCTTTTCAGAATTTTTCTTCAGTTTATCAACGATCATTTTATCGTTCACTCTTCAGTGTTGCTTTCCAAACCTAACCCCTTTAATGCCTCGTCCACGCTGGTGGCGGCATCACGGCGCATGCCTGCGGCGGGAGTTCCACAATACGGACAGATATTCCACGGCAACTCCATGAGGCGGTTGCAGTTTTCGCAGTCCTTCTTGAGTTTCGTATGGCAGTTCGGGCAGACCTGCCAGTCATCTTTGACGCGGCGTTCACATCCCGGGCAAAGCGGAAGGTCTTCCAAAGCCTGGAGCAAAGCCTCCTCCTCAAGTGTCTTTTGATAGTCCTCCTCAAGTGTCTTTGTGGGACGCAGGATCAGGTAGACCAGAATACCAGGCAGGTTGAGCACAGCGACCAGCAGAGTCGCGAGTGTTTGCACCAGTGGATCGCGCGCACGCGTGCGAATGTCACGGTACGTCCAAACGATGAGTGAGATCCATAATGCGGCAAGAAACGCGCCGCCAAAGCCGGTGAGAACCAGAAGCAGATTGCTGACGAATGTGGGATCGAGGGTCATAAAGGTATTTTATCCCATCTTATGGGGTCGTGTGATGGAAGAACCATTCACCATCACCTTGTGATGCGTAGGAATTGGAGCCGATCACTTCGTAGAAGGTAATGCCGGGATGCAGGGGAATGGGAATCCCGTATGTGGTGGTCAATGTAAGGGGTTCATTTTTGGCAAGCCGATGCCACTTTGCTGGATAACCAATTCCATCACGGAAGACATAGGCTTCGCCACTTCCAGTGATGTCAATGTGATAGACCTCATCATCCTCCTGATATGGGTTGGCAAACTCATGGTAAGCGAAGAGAACCACCACACTTGAGGCATGTACCTGAAGCCCGGTGACATTATCGGTCAGTGGCACATAAGATTCTTCCCTGCCGTCGTGCGTATCGTTCTTTTCCTGATAGCGCAAGTATTCGCCGATCTCCGGAGAATATTCCCAGTAGTGATAGGAATATTCAGAGAAGTAGGCATAGACCCGGGCGGCTTCCACGTTCGCCAACGGCGGTACCGTGTAATCGAAGTTCCCCTGCAGGTAGGGTTTGTCGTTTGGAAGATCGTTCTTGGCAACACAATCCGCCCATTTGACAGTGTTGAAATAGTTGTTGCTGTAATCTTCGATATCCCGCGAAGTCATGATCCGATACGGCGGGCACTCTCCAATCGAGGGTACAACAAGGAATTGTGCGATGTCAGTTGTCTTGAAATAGTCCAGCACGCGCTTGTCGGCAAATTTGAAAACGAGATATGCCTGATACATGCGCGCAATGTGTTCATCGAAGAACCTGCCTGAGCGGACGGGTCCCACCCATTCAGAATTATTGCCATAAAAGACAGCGATGAAACGAGTCAGTCCGCCCTCGATGTAGTATTCGAAGACCTGGTCGGCAAGCGTCAGTCCTGATTGCGGACGAACATAACGCGGATAGTTCGCAACCTTGATCGCCATTGGTCGGCGTTCAAGCAGGGATGTGTCAGCTTGCGGCAAACCGGTCAGGGGGTTGAGCACGGGCGGAATAGTCGGCGTGGGCGGAGGTCCTTGCGTGGGGATGATGGGTGTCGCTGTTGGGAAGGGTGTTGGCAGAGTCACTGTCGGCAAGGAAAAGGGTGTTGGCGCCGCGCCATCATAGAGTGAGTCTGAGGCATTGTCAGGTTCGGGTTGAAAAGGGGTTGGGGAGGCAAGTCCAATGGCAGATACATTATCATTGGCGGGTGTGCATCCAGAGAGAACAAGAGAAACGCACACAATCATTGTAGGGATCCATCGCATGACCAAATTGTACAACAATCGACAGGACCTGCAAATCCTGGTTGGTCCTCAGCATGATAAGGAGATGGGATGGGATCCTTGTCAGGCATGTCGAAGTGCTGACACGCGAAGCAGTGCGATAGGATAAAATTACGTTTGCATGTTTATCTTTATCACGGTCGGCATTCTGTCTTTCACTGCGCTGATATTGTTGATCCTGCGCTTCGCATTGCCGGACTTTCGGTTTGCATGGCTTACAGCAACCGGCGGTGCATTCCTGGCATGGATCAGCATTTTTATCTGGCAGGTTAACATGCCGGCATTGGTGCAGTTCCCTCTTTGGAAACCAGAAGCAGTTTTTCGCCAGTCACCAGTATTCATCGCGGATGGCACTTCATGGGCGTTTGCGCTCAGCATTGTGACCATTTGCCTGGCTGTGATCGTGACTGCCGTGGCGCGCGATAACTTTCCCAGCCCGGTCAGTTGGATCGGTGTTTTGCTTCTAACCGCGTTCGGCGTGCTGGCAGTGACTGCTGACAACCCCTTGACTCTCGTCCTCCTCTGGGCGGCGATAGACCTGACGGAAATCATCTCACAATTGCGGTTTGTGGAAGACCCGCGCCTGAGCGAACGCGCTGTGATCACTTTCGCTTCACGCGTGACCGGGACCCTGATCCTGCTTTGGGCAAGCATGGTCAGCGCCTCGGAGGGATCCTTGCTTAATTTTCTCTCCCCAGCGCCGCGCGCCGGTTTATATCTCGTTGCGGCTTCGGCATTTCGTCTTGGTGTATTCCCGCTCCATTTACCTTACGCAAGCGAGTCATCCTTCCGCCGTGGTTTCGGCACCATTTTACGTATGGTCTCCGCAGGTTCAAGTTTGATCCTGTTGGCGCGTGTTTCACTGAGCGGCGTTCAATCGCCCATTACACCTTATTTGATGATCTTCGTTTCGATTGCCGCGCTCTACGGTGCCTGGATGTGGCTGCGTTCACCCGATGAACTGACAGCGCGTCCCTATTGGATGATAGCGGTCGGATCACTTGCAGTTGCATCCGCGTTACGCGGTAACCCACCTGGTGCAATCGCCTGGAGTTGTGGACTTATCCTGTCCGGCAGCGCACTCTTCCTTGCCTCCGCCGAAAACAGATGGCTGGACAAGGCTCTATTCGTTGGCGTTTGGGGGCTGTCGGCATTCCCATTTTCTCTTTCCGCCAGCGGATGGGTCAGCCCCATTGGAGGTTTCTGGTACACTACACCGCTTCTTGTGGCGGCACAGGTGACGTTGCTGGCGGGATATATCCGCCAGAGTCAGCGTACTTCATCACGCACTTCCTTCGAGAACCAACCTATTTGGGCAAAGAATGTTTATCCATTCGGAATCTATATCATCCTGTTGACGATTATCCTGCTTGGATTTTTCGGCTGGGATGGGGCACTTCAACTCGGCAACTGGATCATTCCTCTCCTGGCTGCACCGTTAACCTCTGGGCTGCTCTGGCTCATCCCACGGATGCGAATATTAAACCCGATCCATGCCCATTGGGTAAACTCTGTCGAAGCACCCCGCTTGAGCATTGCGTATCAAACGATATGGGAACTGTATCGTGGAGTCAGGAGAATTCTCAACACCTTTTCAAATGTTTTGGAGGGCGAAAGTGGAATCATGTGGACCCTGCTCTTCCTGGCACTTTTCATCTCCATCTTCTCACAAGGGAGCCCCTGATCCATGTCGTCATCCATATTCTCGTGGGCAATCATCCTGCTGATCGCAATCACGTCGATTGGCATTCTTCTCGCGCGTGACTGGCGCTGGTTGATAATCTTTCTTTCCGCGCAATATATTGGAGTCTTTGTACTTTCCCTGCAACACCTGCCGCTTAGCATGGCAACCGTCAAAGTCATCGCCGGTTGGATGAGCGCTGCAATCCTCGGCATGACGCGGTCCAATCTGGAGGATGAGAAAGATACAAGCATCCTCCCGCAAGGACGTTTCTTCCGTTTGATCGCAGCGGGCATGGTCGGACTACTCGCTATAACGGGTGCTCCCATTGTGGATGGAATGATGGCAGATGCAGGCGTTACCGTTTCCACTGGAAGCCTTTTATTGATCGGCATGGGTTTGCTTCACCTGGGTGTCACAGACCAGATAATGCGTGTGACGGTCGGCTTGATGACCATCCTTGCCGGGTTCGAGATCATCTACGCAGCCGTGGAAAACTCGATCGCTGTTGCTGCATCGCTGGCTGTGATCAACCTCGGGTTGGCATTGGTTGGCTCTTATCTCATAATCGCCGCCAATACTATCGAAGTAACCGAAACAGAGGTTGAAGGTACATGAACGCCCCAACCATCTGGATCATAGTACCCTCGATCGTCGCGGTCTTATTGATACCGATCCGAAACCAACGCGCCTTGAGTTTCATCGGCGGGTTCTTTGCCGTGATCCTGGCATTGATCGCACAATTCGTTCCACTGGAGGAAGCCCTCCGTTTGGGAACATTCTCTGTCAGAATCGAATCCTCGCTGAACATTCTCGGCAGACAACTGGTCATCAACTCCCAGGAGGGATCGCTGTTGGCTCTGATCTATGGCGCCACTGCCTTATGGTTCTTTGGGGCAGAGGCATCAAAATCATCGTTGCCGCTCGTCCCATTGGGACTGCTCATCACAGCCCTAATGGTCGCATCCATCGCAGTGGAGCCTTTTCTCTTTGCCGCGCTTTTTATCGAGATGGCAGTTTTATTATGCGTCCCCTTGGTTACCAGCATTCACCACCCGCCCGGCAATGGTGTGATTCGGTTCGTGATCTATGAAACACTTGCCATGCCTTTCATACTCTTGTCTGGCTGGTTGCTGGCAGGGGTGGAAGCCAGTCCGGGCAACCTGGCTCTCGCTGCACAATCCGCCGCGATCCTCGGGCTGGGCTTTGCCTTCTTGTTGGCGATTTTCCCGCTCTACAGCTGGATACCCATGTTACTGGAGGAAGCGCCTCCATTTGCGGTTGCATTCCTGCTATGGATAATTCCAACCACCACTCTGATCTTTGGTGCAGGCTTTATCGACCGTTACTCCTGGCTTCGCTCCTCACCTGAATTGACCGCTGCCCTGCAATTCTCCGGACTGCTCATGCTGGTTACAGGCGGACTGTGGGCAGCATTCCAAAATCACATTGGGCGGATCATGGCATACGGTTCCGTTGCAGAGACCGGCTTTTCACTGCTCGCGCTCAGCCTGGACCTGAGGTTTGGTATCCCCATTTTATTTTTGCTCTTTCCAGCACGCGCCCTCGGGCTTGCCGTTTGGTCATTATCATTGACCGTCATCAAGGAACACTCTAAGTCCATGCGATTCAGTGACGTGCGCGGTCTTCTGCGGACTGTGCCATTTGCAGGTGCGGGATTGGTGATAGCCTCGCTTTCCACATGCGGATTTCCCCTTTTGGCAGGCTTTCCCGCCCGGTTGGCATTGGGAGACGCTCTGGCACGAGTTTCTCTCAATTCAGCACTCTGGATGGGGATCGGCATAATTGGTCTGTTCACTGCCTCCTTCCGTACACTGGCTGTCATCAGCATGGCAGACGAGTACACAGGTTGGGAGATGCGCGAAAACTGGTTGCAGGGGATCATGCTTGGGCTGGGGGTGATCGGGCTTTTCATCCTGGGCTTGTTCCCACAGTCAGTTCAATTCTTCTTAGCAAACCTGCCATCCATGTTCGAGCACCTCGGTCGGTGAGGCGTTATAATAAACGCAGCATTTTGAAGAAAAAGCGCCGGAGGAATTATGGACTTTGAACAGATCGTCAAACGCCTGCAATGGCTGGACGAAGAACACCGCAAGGATAAAGCCGCCATCATCGAACTGGAGGAACGCCTGGCAGCCTACGAGGGGAATCTCGTTACAGTCACCAAGCAGGTCAAACCGCTTGAAAAACAGATCGCTGGGTTAACTCCGAATACCGCGCGCATCGACCAGTTCGAGGTCATATTGGCGAAACAGCGCGAAGAAATGAAGACCGCTCTCGATGAACTTGAAAAAAAATACCAGAAGCGTGAAAAAGAATTGCTTGCCCAACGTCAAAAAGATCTTGAACCATTCCAAATAGAGATAGAACAACTTAAAAAATCACTGACCGAGATCGCACCTATCAAGCGCGAACTTAAAGCACGCGCCAGCGCTGAAAATCGCCTGCAGGTGGAAATCGACAAACTAAAGCCACCCATTGAGGAAGCCAAACACGCTGCCGAGGATGCCACCCGTACCCAACGCGTTTTTGATGAGAACCGTAAGCAGGATATGAAACGCATCGCCGACTTGCAGGGCGAACTGACCGCCCTCCGCAAGCGGATCGACGAAGTGCGCGTCAAAGCGGATGCAGGAACGGACACTACCCGTCATGTGGAGAACCGCTTCAAGGAACTGCTTGTTGCAGAGGCGGAACGCAAAGCCCAGCAGGTTGAGTTCATCGAGAAGCAATCAGTTGCACACCTTGACCGTGAACGCCAATACAAGGAATGGAACGCCGGCCATGCCGATTTTCAAAAACAGGTAGACAAACTCGAAACGCAATCTCTGGCATTGGAAGAAACATTACGCTCCGCCAAACGTGCCCAGGAGACATATAACGAACTCAACACAAAACTTGAACGGCGCATCAACGAGGTCACTGAGATGCAGAGGCTGGCTGAAGATCGCCTGCGTCAGGAATGGGTCACCTTTAAAGCCGATGACCAGAAACGTTGGACGGGCTATACACTTTCGCAGGATGAAGGCGGCAAGGATGTACACAAAACCATGCAAAAACTGGAAGACCGCATCACTACAGTAGATGAGGCTATCCAAGTGACGCAGGACAAACTGGAACAAACCGCCGACGCAACCGAGCAACAATTACAGGAACTGATGAATGTCGCCCATGAATGGCTATCCGCTTACGAGCGCATCATGGGTCACGGCAAGGCGACAAAGAAAACGAAGAAATAATTCCAGCACACATCATGCATCTTTCCTCTTTCTTCTTTCGATTCCTGTAGAAAGAGGAAAGAGGAAAGACTTTTTATTTCATGCGCGTTATCGGAACAGCAGGTCACGTAGACCACGGTAAATCCACGCTCATCGCAGCTCTGACGGGTACACACCCCGACCGCCTCAAAGAGGAACAGGCACGCGAGATGACCATTGAACTCGGATTCGGCTGGATGACACTGCCGAATGGAGAAGAGATCGGCATTGTGGATGTGCCCGGTCACCGCGATTTCATCGAGAATATGCTATCGGGAATCGGAGGGATCGACGCGGCGCTCCTCGTCATTGCTGCGGATGAAGGTGTCATGCCGCAGACAAAGGAACATCTCTCGATTCTGGACCTGTTGCAGATTCCATCCGGTCTCATTGTCCTGACCAAGACCGATCTCGCTTCAGACGAAGGGTGGCTTGATCTCGTCGAAACAGACATTCGTGCCGCTGTAGCCGATACCGTACTAAACGATGCTCCCATCATACGCGTCTCTGCCAAAACCAAAACGGGACTCGACGAACTCATCAACCACCTGCAAACCGTCCTTCAAGAAAAACCTGCACGTCCCGACTTGAACCGTCCGCGCCTGCCCGTTGACCGCGTCTTCACCATGAGCGGATTTGGCACCGTTGTTACAGGCACTTTGAGCGATGGACATATATCAACGGGTGATGAAGTTGAAATACTGCCTGCTGGGCTAAAGGGAAGAATCCGCGGACTTCAAACTCACAAGAAGAAAGAGGAAAAAGCCGTCCCCGGTTCGCGCACGGCGGTAAACATCTCAGGTGTGAACATAGAACAGATCCAACGCGGGAATGTGGTTGCACACCCAGGTCAATATCCCCCCACGCGCCGTCTGGATGCGCGTATTAGATTGCTGAAAGATGCAACCTCATCCATCCAACATGGACAGGAGGTCAAGTTCTTTGTTGGAGCGTCGGAAACCATTGGGGTTTTACGATTGCTTGGCATGGAAGAACTAAAGCCCGGGGAGGAGGGTTGGATACAACTTGAGTTACGCGACCCGGTTGTTGCTGTACGCGGTGACCGTTACATCCTGCGGCGTCCGTCGCCCGGCGAAACGCTGGGCGGAGGCGTGATTGTTGACCACCAGCCAAAGGGGCGGCACAAGCGCTTTGATGAATCGGTATTGAAGTCGCTTGAATCACTTGCACAGGGTACACCCGCTGAAATTCTTCTTGAAGCGGCATTCAGCCTGAATATTGCTTCGATAAAGGACATCGTCCGGCAGTCGCGTCTCGATGATCCAGATGCAGAATCCGGGCTAAAGGAGATACTGGAGACTGGTCAACTTGTCGCGCTTGAAAATGGCGAGCCAATCATTACCAGTGATATTCTTGTTGCAGCGCTCCCCCACTGGAACACATGGCGAGACAAAACCATGCAATTGGTTGAGGCTTATCACAAGGATTACCCTCTACGGCGCGGCATTCCACGCGAGGAGTTGAAAAGCAGACTCAAATTGACACCACGCGTGTTCAATGTACTCACCAAGAAAATGACCAGTGAGAACTCGATTATTGATCTTTCCTCTTCGGTGGCGAAGGCTGGGCACGAGATCAGGTTCAATGGACAGGAGCAGGTCAAGGTCCAGACATTGAGGCGCAGGTTTGAGGTGAATCCGTTCAGTCCACCGAGTGTCAAGGAATGTCAGGCGGAGGCGGGCGAGGAAGTTGTCAACGCTTTGATCGAGTTGAACGAGTTCATGACAGTATCCTCAGACGTTATTTTCCGCAAGCAGGATTATGATTTAATGGTGCTCGAGATACGCAAGATCATTGAGCAAAATGGACAGATAACACTGGCTGAAGTGCGTGATCTATTCAAAACGTCACGCAAATATGCACAGGCATTTCTGGAACACCTTGATGCAAAGGGTATCACTGCAAGAGACGGAGATTTCAGAAAGCTGAAGAAATGAACTTCTTGAAAAGAATTTTCAACCTGGGTCATGGACGGGACAGTGAAGAGCGTTACCGCTTGATCTCTAGAGTGAGTTCGGACTACACTTTTTCCACCGTCCTGGATGCAAAAGGGAATATGCAGCTGAATTGGGTGGCTGGTGCGTTCGAACAAATGACGGGATACACCTTCGATGAATATGTTGCGTCCGGCGGCTGGCAGGGGCATCTTTTCCAGGATGATATTGAAATAGACAATCTTGCGTTCGAAAAACTCACTCGGAACAAATCAGCGATTTCGGAGGTGCGGACGTTCAGAAAGAATAGAGAGATCGTATGGGTGCGCGTATACGCACATCCGGTTTGGGATAAAAAAGAAAACCGCCTGACCGGTATTGTCGGCGCGGCACAGGATGTAACCGAAAGAAAACAGGCAGAGGAACGAGAGCAGCATCGCCGGCAACTGCTGGAAAAAGTGATCGCAATCGGCAAGCGAGTGACCGAGACACAAGACCTGCAAACCACCCTGAAGCGGATCTGGAACAGCATCCGTCACGACCTGGAATTTGACCGACTTGGCATCTATCTCTACGATCCGCAAAGCAAAACAATGAATGGCGCATACGGTACCAGCAACAAGGGAGAGATGGTGGAAGAATGGAACGATTGCATATCCCTGAGTGATGATACACCTGAGGCAAAAACCTTTGTTGAAGTTTTGGAAAACGAGGATGGGCTTCACTTCACACACCAGTATGACCTGGAACACGATGTAACGGCAAATCCGAGAATGGGCGGAGTTAAAGACTATGCGGCGATTGCCGCCTGGGCAGGCAACAAACCCATAGCGGTCCTGTGCGTGGATAATGCCATCTCACAGAAACCAATCACCAACGAACAATTGGAGGCGCTCCGCCTATTCGCGGGTTTTTCCGGTTTGGCCATCAAAAACTCACAACTCAATGAGTCTCTCCAGTATGAGTTGGTGCAGCAAAAACGCGCTGAAGAAACCGAGGCAAACCGACGCTCCATGCTGGAAAAGGTGATCCTGCTCGGGCAAAGTGTAACCGAGGTGAAAGAGCTGAAGGACACTCTCGGGCGCATCTGGCATGGAGTCCATGATGATATCGGTTTTGATCGTCTCGGGATCTTCCTTTACGAACATGAAACAAGCACAATTAGAGGTTCGCTGGGAACCGACGACAGCGGAAAGATCGTCGAAGAATGGGACTATACACGGACCCTGGATCACGACAAGCCAACTTCCTTCATGTGCGCGCTCGAACAACCCAATGGCTTGTTTTACACAGCCAACTTCGGCATCGAATTCGAAATACCGGATGGTCACGAGATGCACGATGTCAAGGACTTTGCATCAGTCGCCGCCTGGGCAGGGGACAAACCGGTTGCCATCATCACGGTTGATAATCATCCATCCGGCCGACCCTTCACACCGGCGCAGCTTGAGTCCCTGCGATTATTTGCAGGGTATGCTGGTCTGGCAATCCAGAATTCAAAATTGAACGCCGCCCTGCAAACCGAACTTGAACAGCGCCAGAGACTCATCAACGAACTTGAAACCAAGAATGCCGAACTGGAACGTTTCACTTATACCGTGTCACACGACCTGAAATCTCCCTTGGTAACCATAACCGGTTTTCTCGGTTTTCTCAAACAGGATGCCCTGAAAGGTAACACCGACCGGGTCATGGGAAGCATAAACCGTATCGTTGGCGCCGCGAAGAAAATGCAGAAATTGCTCAATGACCTGTTGGAACTCTCCCGTATCGGACGGTTAATGAACCCGCCTGAAGATATCCCATTTGAGGAGATCGTTCACGAAGCCATCGACCATGTACGGGGGCGGCTGGACGAAGCGAACGCCACCATCGAGACACAAAACCAATTCCCCACCGTTCATGGTGACAGGGTAAGGTTAGTGGAGGTAGTCCAGAACTTGATTGAAAACTCGGTCAAATATACCAACCCCGAGGTCCGGTTAAGAATCGAAATTGGTACAAGCGGTCAAAACGAAAAAGAATGTCCGGTATTCTTCGTGCGTGATAACGGCATTGGCATAGATCCAGAGTATCACGAAATCATCTTTGGCTTATTCAACAAACTCGATGCGCAATCCGAAGGGACGGGAATTGGTTTATCATTGGTCAAAAGGATCATCGAAGTGCATAACGGGCGCATCTGGGTTGAGTCAGAACAATACAAAGGCGCCACGTTTTACTTCTCCCTGCCCGCATCACAAAAAAAGGAGTGACCATGTGCGGACGTTTCACCCTCACTGTTGACCCCGCAGAATTACAGGATACATTCTCAGACTTCGTATTCCCAACGAAGTTTGCCCCGCGTTTCAATATTGCGCCATCACAACCCGTGCTGGCAATTCCAAACGATGGAGCCAATGCCGCCGATTTCTTCATTTGGGGTCTCATCCCCATGTGGGCAAAAGACCCATCCATCGGCAGCCGCCTCATCAATGCCCGCGGTGAAACGGTCGCAGAAAAGCCATCCTTCCGCGGCTCTTTCAAGCACAAGCGCTGTCTGGTTCTGGCAGATGGCTTTTACGAATGGAAAACCCTTGCCGGGAAAAAGACCAAGACACCATATTTCATTCACATGAACGACCGCAAGCCCTTTGCATTCGCAGGCTTGTGGGACTCATGGGAAAGCGCCGACGGCTCGAGCATCAAAACCTGCACCATCATCACCACCCAGCCAAATGAATTGATGAGGATGATCCATGACCGCATGCCTGTCATCCTCCATCCGCGCGATTACAAAAAATGGCTGGATGCTTCGCATCCGACTCCCGAAAACCTGCTCCCCCTCATCAAGCCCTACCCAGCTGACGATATGTCTGCCTACCCCGTTTCGACGCTGGTCAACAAACCTGCCAATGACTCGCCTGAACTCGTTGTTCCGCTCAATGCCAAATAGAGAGACTTCAACGCCACAAAACCGACCGTGAATCGACTCCAATCCAAACTCATCGAACGTTTCCCCGCACTTGCCTCACGCGATTTTGTCATATTCGTCATCGGTCAGCTCGTCTCGGTCGTTGGCACTTGGGCGCAAGCCACCGCCTTGCCCTACCTTGCCTACCGCATCTCGGGTCGCCCGCTTGACTTGGGGTTGATCGGTTTCTCCAATACGCTCCCAACCTTATTGTTCGCCCTGCCGGCAGGTGTGCTTGTCGAGCGCTGGGACAAACGCAAAACAGTCATCGTGTTTCAAGCCATCATGTCACTTCAGGCGTTCGGGCTTTCCTTCCTTGCCTTCACGAACCGCATCGAGATCTGGCACATTGTGGTGCTCGCCTTCTTTTTTGGTTCAGCAGTATCCATCGAAGTGACAGCACGTCAATCCATGTTAATCGAACTGGCGGGACGCGAAGCCCTGCCCAGTGCCATTGCCCTGCAAACTACCGCCTTCAACACCGGGCGAGTCATTGGTCCCATCATGGCGGCGGGGCTGATCTCTGCGACAGGGAATGAAGGGAGTGTATTCCTGGCAAACGGGATCAGCTTTTTGTTCGTGATCGCCGGGCTGTTCCTTGCACGGACCCGTTTCAAGGTGGGGAAAGAAGCAAATTCGGGAAACAATTGGCGCAGTGAGTTCAAAGAGGGCATTGTATACATACGGAACAGCACAGCCATCATGTCCATTATCCTGACCGCGGCATTGATAGGTTTTTTCGGCATCCCCTTGATTCAGCAAATCCCGGCGGTGGCACGGGATGTTTTGAAAACCGCCGCTGATACGGAAGCGATGGTTGCTACTCGCACAAGCAATATGTACGCCGCACAAGGTGTTGGTGCGTTGACCGCGGCTTTCCTTGCCGCGTATCTGGTTTCAGTAAACAAACACAGATTACTGACACTTGGACAGGCGTCTTTTGTATTTCCTCTGATTCTGTTGGGATTCGTAAGGAATGTAAATATCGCCCTGCTCATATTGGTCTTTGTCGGCTGGGGCACGGTAACCCAACTGGTGATGATGAATACCATGATCCAGATGGAGGTACCGGATGGTTTGCGTGGACGGGTGTTCAGTGTGTATTTTTGGGCATTCCAAGGGGTTGCACCTTTTGGAAGCATTGTGATCGGCAGCATGGCACAAGCTTGGAACGTCCCCGTGACCATCATCATCGGGGGGACAACCTGCCTGCTGGGAATTCTGGCAATTCGATTTTCACTCCGGGACGTACACAAATCGTCGGGTTAATGGCAGGTTAGCGTATCGATGGACAGATTGACGTCCATTTTTCGCGCATGTTATGATTTTCGCTGGAGAAACAATACTGCATGAATGATGATAAAACGCGCGGAATCTTTGGAAGATTCTTTAATTTTTTTATACAGTTGGGGCTGGGGGAGACCCTTCTTCGGGTTGGGACTGTTCTTCTGTCTGTCGCTCTGCTGGGCATGGTCATCTGGTTAATTCAACTTTCTACGCGGCAGGCAGAGGCGGAGTCCAGTATCCCTGTTGTAGTACAGACTACCGGGGCAGATGGAGGCGGAGCTGTCCCGCAACAAGTGGCTGACGCTTTTGGAGGTGTCCCGCGTTTGGCACAGGAACGCACGATCATCCCATCGCGTCCGCGGCAGGAGATTCAGAAATATACCGTCCTGGAAGGGGATACGATCTTTGGAATTGCCGAGAAGTTTGGTCTGAAGCCTGAAACGATTTTGTGGGGAAATTACTATACCCTGCTGGATAACCCGCACTCGTTAAAACCAGGGCAAGTCTTGAACATTTTGCCCGTCAATGGCACCTATCACGAGTGGCAGCAAGGCGAAGGTTTGAACGGTGTTGCAAAGTACTATGGGGTGACGCCCGAGGATATTATCAATTACACCGCCAACGAATTGGATGCAGCGATGATTGGTGATTATACCAATCCCAACATCCCGCCAGGAAAGTGGCTGATCGTTCCCAACGGACGGCGTGAGTTCGTCTCCTGGAGTGCGCCACTGGGTGTGACGCGCGAGAACCCCGCTTCAGCACGCGTGCTTGGCGAAGGCGCGTGTGATCCGGTCTCTGGCGGAGCGGTGGGGTATGGCACGTTCATCTGGCCTGCGAACAAGCATTATCTTTCCGGCTTTGATTATTCACCCAGCACCAACCATTGGGGGATCGATATCGCAGGGAATGAGGGCGAAGCCGTTTTTGCCACAGATGCAGGTGTGGTCGTATATGCCGGCTGGAATAATTATGGGTACGGAAATATGATCATGATCGACCATGGGAACAATTTCCAATCCCTGTATGCACATTTGAGTTCAATTCAGGTCGGTTGTGCCCAATCCGTTGGACAGGGAGACCTGATCGGCGCGATTGGCACTACGGGTCGTTCGAGCGGTCCGCATTTGCACTTCGAGATACGGGCGATCTCTTCGTTCGTCAACCCGTGGGATGTGTTGCCAGCACCATAGTTAGCAAGTTAATGGATCGCAGAACGGATTTAGTTTTCGCTTGCAGAACAGGTTTATCTCGGCTATAATCGGCGTCGCTATGGGCGCATAGCTCAGATGGTCTTGTAGTTCAGTTGGTTAGAACGCGCCGTTCACATCGGCGAGGTCACAGGTTCGAGTCCTGTCAAGACCACAATAAAATTGACGGCTGGAATTGAAATAAAGCCCCAACGTCTCAAATCAGAGTATGTCACCAAATCCTTTAAAAAAGCCTCCCGTGAAATTGGGGAGGTTTTTTTCGATCAGATCATACAGGTATTGCAAACACAATAGACAGGAAGCAATGGTTTCTGATTCAAGCAGTCTGTCCATAAGAGGTTCCTGGGAATCTTGTTTTTCACTTATTCAGGTTTATCCCACCAAGCCCCGGTATCCCGAACTTACTATATTCAGCCTACTATCGCCATAGAAAATACATGCAAAAGCCTTGCGGTGTTTTTTTTCTTATTCCCATCGAGTATGAAACGCACCTTCCAGATCTACCCGGTCATAGGTATGTGCACCAAAAAAATCACGCTGTGCCTGAATCAGATTCGCCGGCAACCCTCTGACCTATACGCACCGAAATACGCCACCTCGATATTCGTGCCATGTTCGATGGTGCCTTGCGTGGGTACGAGGGCACCAATATCCAATGAATTTTGACTTGTCCACCTGCCTGTTCCTTTTTGGGTGGCTTCCTCAAGAATCAGGTCGACAAGCGGCCTGCCTGTTACTTCATCCAAGCGTCGCAGGATCTTTGAAGTGATTTCGATCAACTAGGATTGTAAATTGTCCTCATTTCATGTGGCAAAAATATCGGCAAGTTCATCGTTTGAAATCCCTGCACCACGATGCAGCAAATCATATACCTCAGCGATCAACTGCATATCTCCGTACACGATGCCTTTATGCACCATAATGCCCTGCACCGCCTCTGCCCATCCCTACCAAGCGAATGCCATCCTCTGCTATATATCTGGTCCTGCGATCTGTGTTCATAAAGAAGGAATTGCCACCATTGATGATGATGTCACCTTTATCAAGGAGTGACGTGATGGAAACAATCGCTTTATCCACTGGCTTTCCCGCAGGGATCATCATCAATAGAACACGCAGTTTCTCCAATGCAGCAACCAGACCGTCCAAGGTATCAAATATGGTTATGGATTTATCTTTAAAAAGAGACACTTCAAACTTTATGTGAACATCATATCCTGCGACGGAATATCCATTCCGTGCAAAGTTCAAAGCCAGGCTCCGCCCCATCACACCCAATCCAAGTGTTCCGATATTCAATTTACTGCTCCAAGTATTTTAAGTATTTCTTCCACGATCTCATCTACCGACATTGATATATCCATTGTCAATGCATTCGTTGGTTCCTCCAAAGTTTCGAATTGGCTATTGAGCATCTGTGGTTTCATGTAATGGTCTGTCCGTTTTTCCATGCGTGACCATACCAGGCTATAACTTCCTTTGAGATAAATAAGTTGTACGTCTTCATTTCCGTCCATGAGTTGCTCACGGTAACGCTCCTTCAATGCAGAACAAGCCAATACGCCGGGACGATTCGCTTTCAGAGAAGATGAAATCAGCTCGTGCAACGAGGCGAGCCACGAGGCGCGGTCTGAATCGTTGAGTGGGATCCCGCTCGCCATTTTGGCAACATTTTCGGGTGGATGAAAATCATCCGCATCATAAAAGTTCCAGCCCAAAGTATCCGCGAGAGCTTTTCCCACGCTTGACTTGCCACATCCAGAGACTCCCATCACAATAAAGAAACGTGTCTTCATTTTTTCAACCGATATAAAATTTCACCCGCTTTGGGTACATACAAAATGTCTTCATCTTCGCGGTTCTTCCATCCATCCACATTGACCTTCGCAGGGTCAAGATATCCCAAATTGAGTTGCGCACAATCTTCTGCAGAAATTTTGCTTGATAATGTCACATGCACGTTTGGTTTTTCAATTCCATTTTCAATTACGCCTGATCCACGCACGTGCGTTAAATGCGCCAGCACGCCCAGCGGAATGTGCATGAAACGCTCCCAATCGTTCAGCAATACGGAAGGATATGATATCCCACTTCATAGATATATTTTCCATGCATGTGGCTAACCACATCCAGATGCGGGGCGCAGATGATGGCTTCACCGCCGGTGGTAACAGAGGGTTCGAGTTTGTACATCGCCTTTGCCCCCGTCCATAATTCATCATATATGACGGGAGTGCAGGATAGGACACTTTGGAACGGCTTCTCACACCAATTGATGTGACACTGTGCGGATAGTTCCGCCGCTTCATTCCAAGCCGACAGATGATCGCCAACGAACAGCCCACTCAACCCTTTCCTTCACGACCAACGCCACCAACGTAACAGGAGTCTGCAAGCGATTCGCGGCCGTATGAATCATCGCACGGACAGGCGTATCTTTAATTCCAATTGTGCCAACCACGCCCGCCAATGCCCCAAGCCAATGCGTGGCATTGATCATGTCTGCGCCAGAGATACCAGGATGTCATTATCAAAAAGCTGCAAGATAAGTGCAAAATTCCGAGGATTTTCCTCACATCCCAAATGTTCTAACAATGTACAGACTTATTCCTGATCCCAAATCGGTATCTGGGTCTAAACAAGTAATCTTTGTACACCTGTAGTCAAGGAATCCATGCCATTGGAGATATCCCATTTCTCTATATGCTGAATTAATGTACCAGGGTCCAGCCTGGCGAGCGGACCTAGACTCTCCAACTCAACAAATTTATCGCTGCAATACATCTCGGCATTGCAGTTGTTGTCGGGATAGGCTGCATTCGCAACTGCTTCAAATGTTTTACGGAAGAGTACACCATTCACCCAATATGCCAGCCAGCCATGCGGATTGAAATAACCGATCTTGAACGGCGGCGTGAGCCCATCCGCTTTGAAAAGGATAAACTCGTCATCCCATTTCACGCGCGGGTCGTTGAAGCGCGCATAAGGCCACAACGACATGTGACGATTGGAAAGCAATCCAGCATCATCCACATTCCCGACAGGCATGGGCATAATGACAGTGCCACCCAAACGGAATTGTGTGATCGCCCACGGTGCCAATTTCACCGCCCACAGACCTTCGTTGAAAAGTGTATGCGTCAACGTTACAGAAGGCTTATCCGGTGCAAGATGGATCTCGATCCGTTTGCGAATCCCCGTGCCGGGTTCGGTTCGGGTATCAAGAATTACTCCATCAGACAGTTCAGTGACCAGCACTGGCGTATCCGGGATATAGGTACGTGGCATGGCTTCGGGTGAGTGCCAGAGCCGATGCCCGCCAAGGAAGCGATAATCGCCGTACTGTGTTGAAACAGGCGGTACGTCACTCATATCTGCCAGGAGATTGGATTTTCCAACAGGTGTCAATCTCATGATGCGTAACGCATCAGTACGATATTCAATTTCAAGAAAGTCGTTCTCAAGGGTGTGTTTGCTCATGGTATTCCTTAGCTCCATCGAGGGTCTGATCCTCGATGGAGCTGGAGAAGAAAGAAAGATGAATCACAAACCTCTGTTCAAGTGGTAATACAGATCATTCCAGTGCAGTTTGTCCTTGAATTCATCCACTTTGGTGTTCTCATCGATCAACAAGAATTCAATATCCTCCATCTCAGCAAAATCTATCAGGTGTTCGGCAGTGACCGAATAACTGAAACTCGTATGATGAGCGCCGCCAGCATGGATCCATGCTGCCGCGGCAACCTTCAGGTTTGGACGCGGGATCCATAAGGCGCGTGCAACCGGCAGCTTGGGAAAAGGCGCATCGGTCGGGACCACATCCACAACATTGGCGACGATTCGGAAGCGTTGCCCCATATCCATGATGGAGGCTCCGATGGCAGGACCCAGATTGGCGTCAAAAATGAGGCGCAAGGGGTCAGCCTTCCCACCGATCGAAAGCGGAAGAATATCCAGTTTTGGCTTGTTGGAAGCAATTGATTCACAAATTTCGAGCATGTGCGCTCCAAGAACCTTGTCACCATTGGCGCTGAAATGATAGGTATAGTCCTCCATGAAACTGACACCACCCTTTATACCCGCACTCAGCACCTTCATAGCCCGGACGAGGGCAGAGGTCTTCCAGTCACCTTCTGCGCCGAAGCCATATCCATCGCGCATGAGACGTTGAACCGCCAAACCTGGTAATTGTGCCAAACCATGCAGGTCTTCGAATGTTGTTGTAAAGGCTTTGAAGTTACCTGCAGTGAGGAAGTTGCGCATGCCCACTTCAATGCGAGCTCCTTCGAGCAGCGAAGCATGTTTCTCGCCACCGGGCTGCAAGGCAGGGGCGACATCATACTCGTCGAGATACGCCTGCACCATCTTCTTGACTTCATCATCAGACGCATCCTTTACGGACTTGACCAGATCGCCGACACCATAACCATAGACATCGTAGCCGAGTCGGATCTGCGCCTCGACCTTGTCACCCTCGGTTACTGCAACATCGCGCATGTTGTCGCCAAAACGGGCAATCTTCGCACCCTGCCATTCTGTCCACGCGCATGCTGCACGCACCCAAATGCCAATCTCGGTCTGTACATCATCATCCCCCCAATGACCTACAACCACTTTGCGGTTCAGGCGCATTCGGCTGCCAATGAAACCAAACTCTCGGTCCCCATGTGCCGCCTGATTCAGATTCATAAAATTCATGTCGATTTCTGACCAGGGGATTTCGCGGTTGTATTGCGTATGCAAATGCAGGAACGGCTTCTTGAGCAGGTTCAAACCTGCAACCCACATTTTGGCGGGCGAGAAGGTGTGCATCCACATAATAAGTCCCACACAATTCTTCGCTGAATTTGCTTCAAGACGTAGATCGAAGAAGCCGCCGTGACCAAGCACTTTATCGATCTGCACGTTTTCCTCATAGGGTGTCCAAACCGATCTTCAAGGTACCAAGTGCCGAAAAGAGATGCGTTCGCATGAAATTCGCAAGTGTGAACTTACTTTCGGGGGTACGGATGAATAACGGGCGTCCCCTTTCAAACTCTGTAATGGACTCGCCCGAAAGATAATTATAGGAAAGCAACCCGCCGCCATCCGCATCGCCGGCAAGCACTTTCTTGTATAACAGCTCAAACAACTGGGATTGGCTCACATCCACGCCCAGCGCATCGGTGAATTCGCGGAACAGCCCAACCCACGCATTAATATCGGATGTGCAGTTATTGGCATGCACCATCGCCACGGGTTTCCCGGTGGGTGTGGTGACCATGTCGATTTCGGGGTAGAGCTTTGACAATGCCTTTTCCAAAACGATCATCGCAAAGACCGAAGTGCCTGCGGAGACATTACCGGTTCTGACCGCTACGCTGTTGGTTGCCACCATGCCCGTGCCTGCATCGCCCTCGGGTGGGCAAAGCTAGGATCCAGCGAGCAACTGTCCCGAAGGATCGAGGTGCTTTGCTCCTTCCTCGGTCAACACACCAGCGGAGTTCCCCGCCATGAGGACTTTGGGCAATATGTCCTGCAAAGTCCAGGAAACATTTTCTGTTTTGAGAAGTTCGTTGAACTGCTGGATCATGCGCCGGTCATAATCATTGCTCCTGCTGTCAATCGGGAACATACCCGATGCTTCGCCAATGCCCAACACCTTTTGTCCCGTCAGCATCCAATGGACATACCCTGCCAGAGTTGTCAAATGGTTGATTTCCTTGACATGTGGTTCCTTGTTCAATATCGCTTGATAGATATGGGCAATGCTCCAGCGTTGGGGAATATTGAATTGGAACAACTTGGTGAGTCTCTCTGCTGCATCACCGGTACTGGTATTGCGCCTTGTGCGGATTGGGACAAGCAGGTTACCATCCTTATCGAATGCCATGTAGCCGTGCATCATGGCACTGAAACCGATGGCACCAATGGTCTTGAGCGGCGTGTTATATTTTTCAGCAACCTCTTTGTTGAGTTTTTGAAAACTGTCCTGCAAACCCGTCCAAACAGCATCAAGGGTATACGTCCAGATACCGTTTTCGTATTGGTTCTCCCATTCATGGCTTCCTGAAGCGATCGGTGTATGGTCTCTGCCAATCAGAACTGCTTTGATACGCGTTGAGCCAAGCTCTATACCGAGTACGGTCTGTCTGTTCACGATCGTTTTTTGGATTTCTTTTTGATCCATATTCATCTCCCAAGAAATACAGAAATTATCAATTACTTAAACAAAAAAGGTTCCACTGCTTTCTGGAGTGTTGCCGCTTCCTTAAGACCATACTCGAGGTGGTGGACATTGCCATCCCGGTCAATGACGAGCATGGGCGAGGGTGGTGGGTTGAGGTATTGGGCGGAATACAGGTTTCCAAGCGCGCGGGTGATATCGAGAGGCGCAATTGCAAAATGCCAGTCGAAGCTAAATCCTGACGCATAATCACTAAGTGCAACGGCATCTTCTTGCCACTCGCAATGACGGCAATCTTATCAGGGAGCGTGCACCCCAGACGCCAATCTCGCGGTGTGCGCTTCCTTCCTTAAACTTGCGGTATTCTACGGTTTCACCTCCTTTTTATTTCCGTGGGTATAACGAACTCTGACGAATAACCAGAGTCGGGGGCAGTACTTTATTGGCAGATTTTCTAAATTCTGAACCATCCCAAACAGATTCGATTGTTTTTATAATTTCTTCAACAGCCATTTTTGCAAGGCTGAATTGATCTTGTTTGATAGTCGGCAGTGGTGGACAGAAATAGGCAGACTCGGGAATATCGTCAAAGCCCACGAGACCAATATCCTCAGGGATCCTCAACCCTTTTTGATTGGCGATTTGTATAGCGCCAAGGGCCATCTGGTCGTTGCCTACGAAGATCGAATCCATTTCAGGATACTGTTCAATAAGTTTTTCAAATCCCCGGGCACCGCTTTCTGAAGACCAGTTTCCTTCAGCCCAATGGCAATCTTCAACCTTTATCCCCGCTTCGGTCAGCCCATCAACCCAAGCAGTTTTCCGTTGACCGGCTTCCCACCAGTCCAATGGACCGGAGATATGTCCAATATTCCGATAGCCCCGTTCAAGCAAATGAGAAACGGCAATACGTCCGCCCTGATAATTATCAATGGAGACAATTGAAAGATTTTCCAGGGACTCCATCGAAAGATAAACCAAGGGAATCTCAATATCCGTTGGCGGATTGCTTATCCATTTTCGGTTCTCCCCCACCTCAGGAACAGCCCATATAATTCCATCGACATGGCGGGACATGAAAGCCTGAAAGATCGGTGCTATTTCCTGTGTATCAAAACTGGGCAGTTCTTTTAAAAGTAAGGAATACCCCGCCGTTTCTACCGCTGAGGCAATTCCGCTTAAAGTTCTGGATGGACCTATATAATCTAGCCCAGCTGTGACCACACCCAAGGTGTGGCTGCGTTGACTGATCAAACTTCGCGCCAAAGCACTGGGATAATAGTTCAAGTCCTTTATTACATCTTGTACGTTCTTGCGGGTTTCGGGAGAAACGTCCGGTCTGTCATTAATAACACGGGATACGGTCTGTGTAGAAACCCCTGCCACAGAAGCAACTTCCTTGATCGTAGCACGTAAAGCTTTGGGTCGCATATCAGCGTTATCGTTCCTGTTATCGATAACGGGAACGATAACATTCCAACCAAACATTCTCTCAAGGTCAAGGTTATTTTTCATCTCACAATTGGTTACGTGATTCGGCAATTATGTGGCTAATGCATCAGAACACGGGTTTGGAAAGGTGCCCATACTTGGTTATTTTATAACCTTCCTCCAACATGCCAATCGCCCAGGTGCTACAACCCGAAAGATCTTGCTCATCATGAGATGGTGCTGTGTCTGACTAATTTCCAGCCACCAACTCCTTCGGGTTGAACGTTTTGGTTATCTAATTGTCCGCACCTAGTTCGAGCCCGCTAAGCTTGTCCCATTCTCCAAAACGGGCGGTCAGCATAATGGTTGAGGCGTTGGATGTATTGCGAAACTCACGGTTAAAGTCCAGTCAGGTAATCTTGGATTCTTCGCCAACGATTAGGATCTTCTTCATAAGTTCGAGGGTTGGTCGTATTTTCTCTTTCTTCTTTCGTGCGAAGAAAGAAGGAGGAAAGATCGTGAGGCAGTGACGTGCTCTGCCTCACGACAATTATTCGTTCTTATTCTTTCTTATCTTCAGATGTTTCGCCGCCCCCTACGGGACCTTCGTGTGCACGTTTGTGCCATTCATCGAACAGCGGCGGGACACCACCTTCCCAGTGCCTGCCCCACGGACCACGGTGATGCCCCCAACCCCAGTGCGGACCCCAGACCATCAAACGAAACGCTTTCATGACGAGGACGAAAAAGAAGAGCGTAATGAGGATGCCAAAACAACCATAACTAAACTGCGAACGATGGAAGGGCATCCCATATCCATTCCCTTTATATGGATACGGCGCAGGCGCCGACTCACCCATTGGGTCTTCGATGGTGATGGTCGAACCTTGAGCAACGCCTGCACGATAGGCAAAGAATCCAATGCCAGCGATTGCAGCGATCAACACCAAAGCCGAAACGATACGTAAACCAATTTTTCCGTTCATTTTCTACTCCTTTGTTTGAACTTATGTCAGGAGTATAGATTTGGGTTGTGAATTGATTGTGAAGAGAGGAGGGAGAAAACTCTGATATAAAAAAAGCCGGTTGTTACACCGGCTTCCTCACTCCTAACCTAATGCGAAAGTATTTGTGAGAGGAACAACTTCGTGCGATCCTCTTTCGGGTTCTTGAAAATATCCTCAGGGGTTCCACTCTCCACGATTTGACCTTGGTCGAAGAAGAACATGCGGTCAGCCACAGCACGGGCAAATCCCATTTCGTGTGTGACCACCAACATGGTCATTCCTGACTTTGCCAGTTCAATCATTACGTCCAGCACTTCCTTGATCATTTCGGGGTCAAGCGCGGAGGTTGGCTCGTCAAACAACATGATCTTCGGCTGCATGGCAAGCGCCCGGGCAATGGCAACCCGCTGCTGTTGGCCACCTGAAAGTTGGCCGGGGAATTTTTGGGCCTGCTCAGGGATGCCAACCCGTTCGAGCAACTCAATGGCTACCATTTCCGCCTTATCCTTGGGCCATTTGTGCACCCAGATTGGAGCCAGGGTGACATTCTGCATCACCGTTAAATGGGGGAACAGATTGAACTGCTGAAAGACCATCCCGATCTCGCTGCGAATGGCGGCGATGTTGCGTATATCGTGGGTCAATTCGATGCCATCCACAATGATCGTGCCGCGCTGGTGTTCCTCCAGGCGGTTGATCGTGCGTATGAAGGTCGATTTTCCTGAACCCGAAGGGCCAAAGATAACGACCACCTCCCCCTTTTTAACCTCCATACCAACGCCTTTGAGCGCATGGAAGTTACCAAACCACTTATGGACATCTTTGCAAACGATGATCGATTCTCTCATAACAGGACTCTCATTCACTTTCGACTACGCCCAGGCGCACTTCCAGGCGACGACTTGCCTGGGACATGGCATAACTGAAGACGAAATAAAACAGACCGGCAAAAAGGTATATCTCCCGCACCGCTCCAAGATACTCACGCGCTTTGATGACACTCTGGCCGACGGCAAGCACGTCCAATAACCCAACGATCGCCACTAGCGAGGTATCCTTGAAAATGCTGACAAACTGCCCCATGATTGGAGGGATGACGGCGCGCAGTGCCTGCGGTAGCACTACCAAGCTAGTCACCAGGAACTCATTCAAGCCAAGCGCCCGGGCGGCTTCGACCTGCTCGTTGCGCACAGCCTGCAGACCGCCGCGTACGATCTCTGCCAGGTAGGCGGCGGTGAAGAGGGTCATGCCGGCCATGGCACGCAGCACCCTGTCTATGTTAACCTCCAGCGGCAGGAAGAGCGGCAGCATCACCTGGGCCATGAAGAGAATGGTGATCAGGGGCACGCCTCGAACCAACTCGATGAACAAGATGCTGAACCCTTTCACCACGGGCAGCGAACTGCGCCGTCCAAGCGCAAGCAGCACACCGATGGGGAAGGAGGCCGCGATGCTGACTACAGAGAGCGACAGCGTAAGCAGTATTCCGCTCCAGATATTGGGGGGCACAATCAAGAGCAATTCGACTGGATCGACCGCTTCATTGCCAACCTCGAAGGTGGTCAATACGATCAAGATGAGCGTGAGGCTTACAAACCAGATCGCTCCGAGCGCACGGGCGGCCCCTCCCGCGTTAGCAAAAGACCGCCCTACAGTGCGACCGATGAGCAGGCTCAAGCCAAAGGTGAGCAGCAACGGGATGACCATCGGTGTGCGCAGTCCAAAGATCCAGGGCTGGCTCAATGCGCTCAGGGGAATCATGAGGGCGAGAACGACCAGCGCGCCGACAGTCGCCAGAATCCGGGATCGACGTTTCTGAAAGATCTCCCAAGAGGCACCAGCCAGGAGACCCGTGAGTGTGAGCGCGGCATTCGCCCGCCAAGTTTGGTCAAGTGTGATGAGCACATCCGGGCGGACGATGTAGTACCCAATGTTATTGACGATGGTGCGGAAGGTGGGCAGAGTGATGCCGCGTATCAGGATGGTCAGCGCAAAAGGCATCAGTAGCCAACCGGCCAGTAATGCCCGGCGCGCACGCGGATTTTCCTGCCAAGACCACAAGGCCCAGGTGAGCACGCCCATCAAGACGATCAGGATCAAGCTCACACCCAGGCGCCAGGCTTCTGTATCGGGATAGCGGCCCCAAGTCAACACGCCCAAGTTGTTGGTGACTGCCAACCAGTTCGCTTCCCGCACAGACCAGATCACCAACGAACGCCCTAATATGTAAATCAGGATCAGAGAGATGATTGTCAGCAGGCTGTTGAGCCAATTGCTGAACAGGTTGGCGCGCAACCAGCCCAGTACACCTAGGGAGGCGGCCGGTGGTTTGATCGAGGAGTTTTCTACGCGTTCCATGGGTCTCTTTACCGTTCTGGGATCTTCAGGCGAGCGTTGAGGACATTCATCCCAGCAGATATCAACAGGCTTATCAGGAGATAGGTGACCATCATCAGGCTGAGCACTTGCACCGCCTGGCCAGATTGGTTGAAGATCGTCGATGAGATGTTATACAGATCCGGAAAGCCCACCCCTACGGCTAGACTGGAGTTCTTGGCAAGATTGAGATACTGGTTGGTAAGCGGGGGGATGATCACCCGCATGGCCTGGGGCAGGATTACCAGACGTAGCACCTGTGCCTGGGTCAGGCCAGAGGCTTTCGCAGCTTCGAGCTGTCCCTTGTGAACTGCGAGGATGCCAGCCCGTACGATGTCGGCAATGAACGCCGCCGTATATAGCACGAGTCCAAAGAGGATTCCAGCGAATTCGGGTGTTAGGCGAGCTCCGCCTTCGATGCGCAGGCCCACCAACTCGGGATACTCGATCGAGTACGGGCTTCCTGGGAGCAGGAACCAGATTAGAAGCGGCACGCCGAAGATTAGAAGACTCGCCTTTAGACCGGGCCGGGTCTCCACCCCGGTCAAGATGCGCCGTTGAAGCAAAACACGATAGAGGATGATCCCACCGACCAGCGCCGTTATGGTGAGCGCCAGCCAAAGCGTAGAGCCCTCCTGGGGAACTGCTCGCGGTAAGTAGAAACCACGGTTACTCAGGCTGAATGGCCCAAAGATCAAGCGATCCTGGAGCGAAGGTAATTTCAGGATAATTCCGAAATAGATGAAAAATAATTGCACCAAGAGAGGAGTGTTTCGCATGACCTCGACGTAAGCGCCTACGAGATTGCGCAGCAGCCAGTTGGTGGAAATTAGGGCGATGCCGGTCAGGATACCCAGTACGGTTGCCAAGACAAGGCCAAAGACAATTACGCGAATTGAGTTTACGAAGCCGACAACGTAGGCTCGCCAGAAGGAATCGGTACGTTCAAAGGGAAGACCTTCCCCGATACCGAAGCCAGCAGTGCGCTGGAAGAAGCTAAAGCTCAGATCCAGCCCGCGTTCGTCGAGCGAGGTCAGCAGATTGCTGACCAGCCAGCGTCCGGCGATCAACACCAGGGTGACGAAGATCGCCTGGGCAAGCACCTGCAGAAAGCGGGTGTCTCGCCAGAAGGACCAGCGGCTATGTTGGAGCGAGGTGGTATCAGGGGTGTTTATTGTCATGAAATCGAGGTTGCAGCCCTACCCGCAGGTAGGGCTGCAATCTATAATCACAAGTGTCGGGGCTAGCGCCAGGGCGGCGGGTAGAGCAGGCCACCATCCTTCCAGAGTGCATTGAATGAACCCTCACGCGGAATGTTGGTGCCCTCGGGTCCCAGATGGCGCGCGTAGATTTCGCCGTAATTGCCCACTGTGCTGATCACGTTGACCATGAAATTGGGTTCCAGGCCAAGCAGTTCACCGAAGGAGCCTTCCAGGCCGAGCAAGCGAGCGACTTCGGGATCCTCAGGCGCACCAGCCGCAATTTCGGCAACGTTGGCGGAGGTGATGCCTTTCTCCTCAGCGATGATGATGCCATTGACAACCCAACTGACGATGTCGCCCCACTGTTGATCACCATGCGCCCAGACTGGTCCCAGCGGTTCCTTGGACATCGTCTCGGCCAGGATTTGGTGATCGGCAGGGTTGGTCATGGTGGTGCGAAGACCGGCCAGCTGAGACTTGTCGGAGGTCAGCCCGTCACAGCGGCCTTCATCATAAGCGGCGGCGGTCTCGTCTGATTTGTCGAAGACCAGCGGATCATAGGAAACGCTGCGAGCGCTGAAGGCGTCCGCCAGATTGAGCTCAGTGGTCGTACCGGAGAGCACACACACCGTGGCGCCATCCATATCAGCGAGCGATGTGAAACCGCTGTCTTTGCGCACCATCATACCCTGACCATCGTAGAACGTGGTTGGGCCGAAGTCGGTGCCCAGTTCCACATCGCGCGAGAATGTCCAGGTTGTGTTGCGGATCAGGACGTCGACCTCATTGGTTTGCAGGGCGGTAAAGCGTTCAGCCGCTGTCAGCGGGCGGAACTCGACAGCGGTGGGATCGTTGAAGATGGCTACAGCTAGGGCGCGGCAGAAATCGGTGTCAAAGCCGGTAAATTCACCGGCTTCGTTGAGGAAACCGAATCCAGGGACGCCGGAATTAACCCCGCAACGAACTTTGCCATTGCTCTTGACCGCCTCCAAGCGGGCTGACTCCATCTCGAACGAGACCGGGACATTGACCTGCACTTCCTGAGTCTCGATCACTTTCACTTCCTTGGTTTCGACGACGGTCACGATTTCGGGTTCTACCGGGGCACAGGCGGCTAGCACCAAGCCCATGATCATGACAATCCCCGTTATAGCTAATAGCTTACGCATGTTCTCCTCCTTATAGAGAAATTTAGTTGAGCGATACACTTACTTGAAAACGATATAAACAATATACCTTGTCATCCACCTCCTTTCAGTATCTAATAAAACATTATAGCAAAGAATTTCGTAGGGGAAATAAAAATTTTATAAATTTGAACAAACAGTTGCAAAACGGGCGTTGGTCAGTTTTGCAAGATCGGTCGGAGACAAACGGATATTAACGCCTCTTTGTCCGCCTGAAACATGGATCTCTGTAAAGTTTTGTGCGGACGATTCGATCAGGACCTGAAATCCCTTATTGATCAATGCCAGCGGCGAAATACCACCTGCCTGCAAACCGGTCAGTTGCTCGGCTTCGCGTTCGGTCGGCAGATGGACTTTCTTTTCACCCAATGCCAAAGCCAGAAGTTTCAAATCCACATTCGATGGACCGGGCACAAGAACCAGTAAAGGTTTTTTAGGCTTGTCACGGGTGACGACAATGGTCTTAAAAACAGAAGCAGGCTCAACGTCCAGAAAATGAGCCGTTTCCAGGGCTCCCAATTTTTCCGGCGAGGTTTCAAATGCTGTATAGCGAACCTTACGAGCATCCAAAAAACGGGTGACGTTATTCACAGGGGTCATATGCACATCCGTGTTAAAATGAACTCACTAAATTTTACCGCTTTGGAGGAAGTTATGTTAACACCGGAAATACTCGCAGAATTCGACTTGTTCAAGGATGTTTCCAAGGATACCTTGAAGGAGGTCTCCGCCATCAGCGAAACCGTAAAGGTTAAGAAGGATGACCATGTCTTCCGCGAAGGTGAATTGGCAGACAAAATACACATGCTCGTAAGCGGAAGCATTGTCCTGCGCGTCAAACTTACATCACGTCCTGATTCTGTCACCGTTTCCTTTATTAACCGTCCGCACCAGACTTTCGGCTGGTCAGGTGTCGTTGCACCAAATCATTACACTGCCTCCGCGGCTTGCGAAGAAGACTCCGAACTGGTTGCCATCCCTTCAGAGAAGTTCATGCAGATTCTCAGCAACCATCCAGAGGATGGCTTTAAAGTAATGTTGCGAATCACAACCATCGTATCAGATCGCCTACGCAACAGCCGTCAGGCGCTACTGAAAACCCTATAATTAACTCGCTTCATACAAAACCATTTCCAAATCAGCCTTCTTAAAAAGAAGAGCTGATTTGTTTTTTGTCTGCGTAGTAAAATACTCATCGATGACTGAACCGAAGACCGTAATTCCCATCGAAAGTCTGATAGAGCAACTCCCCGAACATTACACGGTTGCTGACAGGGAGTTGATTCAGCGCGCTTACCGTATTGCGGAAGAGTCACACCGCGGACAAAAACGCCAATCTGGTGGTCCGTATATCAATCATTGCATTCAAGTCGCGGGTATCCTGGCGGAACTGCGCGTGCCGCCGGAAGTGGTCGCTGCCGGGCTCCTACACGATACGGTTGAAGACACTCCGGTCACATTGGATGACATCCGCCGCGATTTCGGAGATACGATTGCCAACCTTGTGAATGGTGTGACCAAACTCACCAAGTTGCCGCGCGTTTCACGCGGCGACCAGCACGCTGACAACGATGGAGGCAACGGTGCAAAACCAGTGGAGGAACCCGAACACCCCAAACAGCGCAAACAGGACCTAAAATCTGAGACTCTCCGCAAGACCTTCCTTGCCATGGGTGACGATGTGCGTGTGGTGTTGATCAAGCTGGCAGACAGGCTACATAACATGCGCACGCTCCACCATACCCCGGAGGAAAAACAGAGGCGCATCGCAAAAGAGACTATGGACATCTTCGCCCCGCTCGCCAACCGTTTGGGCATCTGGCAGATCAAATGGGAACTTGAGGACCTTGGCTTCCGCTACGTCAACCCGGAAAAATATAAAGAGATCGCCGAACACCTCAATGAAAAGCAGCCTGATCGTGAAGCAAAGATCGAGGTCATCAAAGATGATCTAGTCAAGCTCCTCGCCAAACACAATATCAAATCTGAGATCAGTGGACGTCCCAAACACATTTATTCCATTTACAAAAAAATGACCCAAAAGGGGAAGCCTTTTGATCTTGTGCGCGATGTGCGCGCGGTCCGCCTCATCGTCCCGGATGTTCCATCCTGTTATGCTGCCTTGGGCGTGATCCATACTCATTGGCGTCCGATCCCCGGCGAATTCGATGATTACATCGCCGCGCCAAAAGACAACTTTTATCAATCCCTGCATACCGCCGTGATCTATCATGACAAGCGCCCGCTTGAGGTGCAGATCCGCACGCCCGAAATGCATCTGAACGCGGAATACGGCATCGCATCACATTGGCGATATAAGGAGGGCGGACGCACATCCGACAAAGTCTACGAAGACCGCATCAACTGGCTTCGCAGCATGATGGAGTGGCGCTCGGAAGTGAACGACGCGCAGGAATTCGTGGAAGGCATGAAGACGGATGTCTTCCAGGATCGTGTGTACGTCTTCACCCCCCGCGGCGATATCATCGATCTCTCTGCGGGTTCCACGCCCATTGACTTTGCCTATCATGTCCACACGGATATTGGTCATCGCTGCCGCGGTGCACGTGTGAACGGGAAACTTGTCCCGTTGTATCAGGATTTGAAAACCGGCGACCAGGTTGAAATTCTGACAGCGAAGCGAGGCGGTCCCAGCCGGGATTGGTTGAACCCGAACCTTGGGCTTGTCAAGACCCAGCGCGCCCGTTCCAAGATCAAAACCTGGTTCAAGAAACAGGAAGTTGAGCAGAATCTCGCACAGGGACGCGCCTCTCTAGAACACGAACTGCAACGGCTTGGCATATCCGAGATGAATTTTGAAACCATGGCGCGGGAACTTGGGTTCAAAACACCGGATGATCTATTTATTGCGCTCGGCACAGGTGACCTGTCCATCAGCCGCGTGATCCGCCGCTTTGCAGAAACAGAGACAGAAAAAAGTACCGATGTGCTTGTGGCAGGGACACACGTCAAGGAAACCACCAGCACCGATTCGATTGAGGTTGTGGGCTTAAAGGGCTTGCTCTCGCAAATGGCAAAATGCTGCAACCCAATGCCGGGCGAGCAGATCGTCGGCTACATCACGCGCGGTCGCGGCGCGACCATCCACCGACAGGATTGTCCGAACATCCTGCGCCTCAAGGACAAGGAACGCCTCCTGCAAGTGGACTGGGGCAAGGTCGAACGTACCTACCCGATCCCGATCAAGGTCAAAGCCTACGACCGTCAGGGCTTGATGGGCGATATCTCCACCCTGCTCGATAGCGAGGGGGTGAACATTGCAGATGTCTCTGTGAATATCACACGCACATTTGCTGATTTAAGCCTGGTCGTTGAGGTGAAAAATCTCGATCAACTCAGCCGCATACTCACACGCATCGAAAATCTACCCAACGTCCTCGAAGCACATCGCATACGCCCCGGGTAATGACCATGTGCCATCACTGCGTCATAGAGGGTATAATGTCGCCGCCCAGAGGCTTCAATGTCAATTCTTAGTGTGGAACAAGCCCGCGAACGCATCCTTTCCCAACTCGATCCGGTTGGCACCGAAACCATTCCACTCACAACCTGTGCAAACCGTGTATTGGGTCTGGACCTAGTCGCGGCGGACGATCTCCCTCTTTTCGACAACTCCTCAATGGACGGGTTCGCCATCCAGGCCGCGGATACATCAAACGCCGCGCCCGGTTCCCGCGTGACCTTGCGCGTGGTCGCCGACATCCCAGCCGGATCCATCTCGACAGTTTCCATCGCACCCGGTCAAGCCGCTCGCATCATGACCGGCGCACAAATGCCCGAAGGTGCAGACTCTGTCATCCCAGTTGAAGACACAGACTTCAACGATCGCTCACCCGGTACTCCCCCGCCTCAAACAATATCCATCGAAAAGATCGTCAAACACGGAGACAACGTCCGTCAACGCGGCATGGATGTGCGTGCCAGGGACGCGGTGCTCAAAAAAGGGAACATCCTCAAACCGCAGGATGTCGGCTTGCTGGCAATGCTTGGTTTCCCCGAAGTGGAAGTATACAAACGACCACTCATTGCCCTGCTGTCTTCGGGAGACGAACTACTCGAGGCAGGTGCTCCGCTTGAATCTGGAAAGATCCGCGACTCGAACTCCTACATGCTTGCATCATTGGTTGAAAGCACAGGCACGGAAGTACTGCGTCTCGGCATAGCGAAAGACACGCGCGAATCCGTCCAGGGATTGATCGAACAGGCTGTACTGCTCAATGCTGATCTGATCCTCTCCTCCGCCGGAGTTAGCGTGGGTGCGTTTGATTACGTGAAAGATGTGGTTGAGTCCAATGGCAGTTTGAACTTCTGGCGCGTGAACATGCGACCCGGCAAACCGCTTGCATTTGGCGAATATAAGAACATTCCTTTCATTGGTCTTCCGGGCAATCCCGTTTCAGCTTTCGTCGGGTTTGAGGTCTTTGTACGCGATGCGATCGGGCAATTAAAAGGCACCTCGAATGGAAGCAGGCGCAGGGTCCGCGTGAGAAGCGGGGAGGAGATCCACTCCGATGGACGCGAAAGTTACCTGCGCGCCGTTATCCGCGAAGAGAACGGTCAAACCATCGCTAAATTGACCGGACATCAAGGGTCGGGGAATCTATTGTCATTGGTACAAGCGAATGCTTTACTAATTATCCCCGCTGGTGTAAAATGCGTGCCTGCTGGTCAGGAGGTTGATGCCTGGCTTTTATGAGGAATCATGGATAAACGCTTAATACAAATTACCGTTGCACTCGCCATACTCGGCTTGCTGGTTTCGATCTATATGACCATCTACAAAGTCACTGCCAATGACAGCATGTGCCTCGGGTCAGGTGATTGCAGCACAGTAAACGCCAGCAGGTACTCAGAAGTGAACGGCATCCCTGTGGCATTGATCGGTGTGCTTGGATATGCTGCCATCCTCGGCATTCACTGGCTCGAGCGCAGGAACGAGTTCTTTGAAGCGAATGGGAGTATGATCTTCTTTGGCATATCGTTGATCGGTTTCCTGTTCACGCTCTGGCTGGTGTATGTGGAGATCACCATCTTGAAAGCGCTCTGTCCGTTCTGCGTGACCTCCCAGATCACCATGACCATCATATTTATTCTTTCGATCATTCGAGTGGTTCGACAACCCTAATTTCATCAGGAGGATTGAATGCCCCGCATTAAGTGTCATTACGCAGATTGTGTTTTCTTGGATGAAGGTTTATGCAGCGCCGCGGCAGTGGAGATCGACCCCGATACAGGTTGCGCCACATACTCTCCATCCGATGCAGCAGACGAGGAATGGGAAGAAGAAGAGGAATTGGAATGGGAGGACGAAGAAGAGGAAGAAGATGACCTTTGGGAAGAGGATGACGACGACTTCTAGCGCTACTTTTCGCCCTGATTGTTGCAACGCTTACAATCAAACTGGGATACAGCCTTTGCTGTGTCCCGTCTTTTTATAAGGTAGATTACCAAAACGAATATACGGACAGAAAAACGATTGTTGAGATGGGCGGACAAAAACAAGTCACCACCCAAACTGATACAACAACACTCCCGCCGCAACGGACAGGTTCAACGAGCTGACGCGTCCCTTCATGGGCATAGAGACAGTGACATCGCACGCATCCATTTGCTCGCGCGACAAGCCCTTTTGCTCATTACCCAACACCAACACCCAGGGTTTCTGAGGAATGAGTGTGTGATATTCCACATCGCCGCGCGCGGACGTGCCAATCAACTGACATTTTTTTTCACGCGCCCATTGCACAAAATGATCGAACGATGTTTGCACGACTGGCTTCCAGAACAGCGTCCCCATGCTGGAACGCACGACCGATGGATGGTACAACTCCACACCGCCATCCAGCAGGAACAACGCATCCACACCGACCGCGTCCATAGTGCGAAGAATGGTGCCGACATTACCAGGATCCTGTGGGGAAACAAGCGCCACTGCGTTCACGACTTGACTTAATTCGCTCAAACGAGTTTGTTTTTGGCGGACAACAGCAAGGATGCCCTGTGGGTTTTCCTTGTCAGCCAGGGATGCCATCACTTGTGACGTAACAGGCTGGGGCGCACTGGTGAGCCGGGAAATCAAGTCGTGGGCAAAACTGCTGGTCAACGTATCTGGAGCGTACAGGATATCCACGACATTCCATCCCGCTTCAATCACCTCACCCACGTGATGGATACCTTCCACGAGGAAAAGTCCGCTTTCGCGGCGTGCTTTCTTTTGGCGTAGACTTCGCGCTTGTTTGATGAGCGGATTGCTCATACTTGTAATCAAAGGCTTTTTCATACCTCCATTGTAATCAAGAACTCGTAGGTATTTAAAACATCCGAGTTCCGCTTATCAAGGCTTACTCGCCAGCAACGACTGTCAACTTGCCGCTCATGCCCGCCTCGAGGTGTCCCTCGATACCACAGGTCACATAATACTCTCCTGGCTCAGTGGGGGCAATAAAAGTTGTGGAAGAGGTCTCACCCGGGAATACTTCCACTTCCCAGTAGATGTTATCTTCATCTTCGTCGCCAAACTTTTCCCCGGCATCCGTGCCAAGTTTGAAGACAACGAACTCATGTTCCACCGCTCCATTGTTCGCGGCATTGACCGTGATCGTTTGCCCGGCGGGGACGGTGAACTCTGCCGGTTCAAAATGGAAATCAGTCATGGTAACATTGAGGGTGTCGGATGGTCCACCGCCACCACATGCGGATAGAATCAGCGACAAACCAAACATTGCTACAATTAGGACAAGATACTTCTTCATGCTTCCTCCGAGATTGGTACTAGGATAGAGTCAAATATACAACTTTTTGTTTTTAAAATGCAAATATTTAAGGTAGATTTTGTCAAATTTTTTCAGATGAATTGGATTTTTCCACATGGTGCACAGATGACAACCCACTCAAAAACAACAGATCAGTATTGGATATACGCCTTATGGCTGGCATTCTTCACAATCTTCTATAATCTTGTTGAGGGATTGATCTCCGTCTACTTCGGATTCTCCGACGAAGCGTTAACCCTCTTCGGCTTTGGCGTAGACTCGTTCATCGAGGTCATGTCAGGCATCGGGATTCTCGCGATGGTGATCCGCATCCGCCAAAACCCCGAGACATCCCGCACGCAATTTGAGAAAACAGCATTGCGTATAACAGGCACAGCGTTTTATCTATTGGTTGCCGGACTCGCTGTCACCGCCATCTATAACATTATCGTAGAACACAAACCTGAAACTACATTGCCCGGACTTATTATCTCAGTCATCTCCATTGCGATGATGTGGGCACTTGTCATGGGCAAACGCAAGGTGGGAAACAAACTCAATTCCCAGCCAATTCTCTCCGATGCAAACTGCACGATGGTCTGTATCTATATGTCCGTTGTTTTGTTGGTTTCGAGCTTGATCTACGAATTGACAGGCTTCGGCTTCGTGGATTCCATCGGCGCACTCGGATTGATCTGGTTCTCATACAACGAAGGGAAAGAAGCGTTTGAGAAAGCCGCAGGAATGGAATGCGAGTGCGGGGACGAAACTTGTGAAGCACAATAACTCATGAAATCCATGGTTGAGAAAAGAAGCATATAAGTATGTGCTATAATTCTATTGTCCGAAATTAGTAGGAGCATAGCGAATGACAGACACCCTGTAGTCCATACATATTTTCAGGGCACCAACCCATGTGGCTACTTAGCAGTGGCGGCATCAAGCCGTCAACTGCGTATCCCGATAGTATTGGCTGTCGGGAACAACCAGCCGAGGGCTTGCCCTCGGTTTTCGTTTTTAATTGCCCGTGTCATTCCGTGTGGCACCTTGCACCACGAAGAAACCCCACCACCTTAGGAGAGACTCTTCGCTCCGCTCTGAGTGACATAAAACTACAGGTCATCATGCTTACTGCACATCAAATTTATAAAACATACGGCATCCAGCCCATTCTGGAAGATATTTCCTTCAACATCAGCAGCAGCGAACGCATCGGCCTCATCGGTCCCAACGGCTGCGGCAAGACCACCCTCCTGTGCATTCTTGTTGGCATTGAACAGCCCGATTCGGGGACTGTAGCTTCGACACGCCCAAATCTACGCATTGGCTACCTCGCCCAAGGAATGGACATCAACCCCGAACAGACGATTCGGACTACCCTCAGCCTGAGTCCTAACCTCCAAGCGGAACTCGAAGCTGAGATCGCGTCCCTTGCATCAGCCTTATCCGCCAACCCAAATGACTCAACCATCCAAATCAAATATGACGAGACGCTTCACCATCTCTCAATTACCAATCACCAATTACCAATCATCCTCGCCCCACTCGGTCTGGCAGATATCCCCCTTGATACCCCCATCTCCCATCTCAGCGGCGGACAAAAGACCCGGCTTATGCTGGCGCGCGTCTTGCTTGAAGAACCGCAACTTCTCCTACTCGACGAACCGACTAACCACCTAGACATCGAAATGCTCGAATGGCTGGAAGACTGGCTCAATCGGTTCCAAGGCGCAGTACTGATCGTCTCGCACGATCGTGCGTTCCTTGATAATACAGTCACCTCCCTCCTTGAACTTGACCCATTCACCCACGAAATCAAATCATATCCGGGCAACTACAGTGCCTATACCGAGCGAAAAGAAGCCGAACGCAAACGTCAAATGCAAACCTACCTCGACCAGCAAGCTGAAATCCGCCGCATCAAAGCCGACATTACCCGTGCAAAAGAGCAGGCCGCCAAGACCGAGCGTGAAGCCAGTTCCATCCGAAAAGGTGGGTCGGATTACAAAATCAAGGGATACAAATCCTACCAACAAGGCATTGCCAAGAAAGTCGCCAAGAAGGCAAAGTCCCGTGAAAAGAAACTGGAACGCTTTCTTGAATCGGATAAACTCATTGAGCGTCCGCGCTCTTCGTATCAAATGAAACTGGACCTCAGTACATCCATACATCAAAGTAAAGATGTACTGATCACCGAATTCCTCTCTATTGGCTACACGCCAGAGAGGCCCCTGCTCGAAAACCTGAATCTCTATGTCCGTGCAGGTCAACGCATAGGACTTACCGGCGCAAACGGAACAGGCAAGACAACTTTGATCCGCACCATCGCAGGGAAACTGCGTCCACTGGCGGGCGATTTGAAGTTGGGTCAGACCGTCAAGCTTGGATATATGGCACAGGAGCAGGAGTTGTTGAATCCAAATTTCAACGCGTTGCAAACCATCCAAAGTGTCGCGTCCTTCAACGAGACCGAAGCTAGAAACTTCCTGCATTATTACCTGTTCAAAGGCGATGATGCTCTACGCCCCACATCCGAACTGTCATTCGGTGAACGTGCCCGTTTGCAACTGGGAACCCTCGTTGCCCAGGGATGTACCTTCCTCCTGCTCGATGAACCCATCAATCATCTCGATATCCCATCGCGGGCACGGTTTGAGGAAGCACTCGCCAACTTCAAAGGGACGATCCTTGCCATTGTCCACGATCGCTACTTCCTGGAGCGCTTCGCATCTGATGTTTGGAACATGAAAGACAGAAAGGTTGAGAAATAATAGCATGAACCCGATATCACCCACACAACATCCTGAAGTAAACGAATTACTCGACCTCCTTCTAAGAAACGTGACAGAGATATTGAAAGATCAGTTGGCTGGCATGTATCTCTTTGGTTCACTCGCCAATGGCGGTTTTGACAAGGACAGCGACATTGACGTGCTCATTGTCACAAAAGCTGAAATCACGGATGAAATCTTTTCAACATTACATACCATGCACGAGAATATCGCGACAATCGATTCTCCGTGGGCGTACCAGCTCGAGGTCTCCTATATCCCTGAAAAGCCATTGCGCCGTTACGATCCTTCCTGCAACAAGCACCCACATCTTGACAGGGATAAGGGCGAAAAGCTAAAACTCATGCAACACGACAGCGACTGGATCATCCAACGCTTCATCCTGCGCGAACGCGGACAAACGATCGTGGGACCTGAACCCAAACTGCTCATTGACCCTGTTTCATCAGATGATCTTAAATGGGCTGTTGTGGATATTATGAATCACTGGATCAATGGCTTTCTCGACGACCCAAGCATCCTGAATAGCCGCGGGTATCAAGCTTACACCGTGCTGACCTTATGCCGAATTCTACACACATTCCGATATGGTACCGTCGTCACCAAGCCTGTTGCAGCAAGATGGGCAAAGGAAAATCTGGATGAAAAATGGAAATCACTGATTGAACGAGCATGGATTGGAAGGCAAAAACCAGGCATGGGATCTTATCCCGACGACCTGCAAAGGACTCTGGATTTTATTCGCTACACTTTGGAGATCGTAGGGACAAATAAACCACAAAACGACCAACGCCTGCTTGAATCGCCTGATTTATAATTACAGCATGAAGTTGAATCGATATTGGACTCTGGCGATTACCCTTTTCTTGTATGCATGCCAGCCAACCGCACTGCCAACTGTCACGATCATTGACAAAGATCAGGTCATTACGCTTCAAACGGATGAGCGCGTTCCTTCATCAATTCTCACGCAGGCTGGATTCACGCTCACCCCAAATGACCGAGTCTTAGTGAACGGAATAACAGTCTCGCCGGACTCGTCAATTACCAATTTCCCGCTTATCATCCAGCTCCGCCGTGCGGTGACCGCGACTCTCATCACGACACAGGGACAGCAAGCAATTGAAACATCCGCGTTCACGGTTGGAGAAGCGCTGCAAGAAGCAGGAATACAACTCCGCGCAAACGACCGAATTGACCCGCCAGCCAATAATCCAATTACCAATTCCCCGATTACCATTTACTACACTCCTGCAAGCAAGTTAACCATTACAGCAGATGGGAGAACAACACAGGTCACATCGTCCGCGCAGACGGTTGAGGAGGCACTGGCTGAGGCTGGTATTCCGCTCCTTGGACTCGATTACAGCATCCCGTCGGAGAATGAAGCGCCGCCCATTGATGGTCAGGTCAAAGTGGTGCAAGTCACTGAGTCCATCATCCTGGCACAGAAGCCAATCCCTTTTGAAACTGAAACCGTCGCTTCAGCAGATGTCCCGCTCGATCAAACACAGATACTTTCGCCGGGAGAGAATGGATTAAGTGTGCAACGAATCCGCGTCCGCTATGAGGATGGAGTCGAAGTTTCACGCGTAACGGAAGAGGAAACGGTCGTGCGCACGCCAAAAGCGCGCATCTTTGCGTATGGAACAAAAGTCGAGATCCAAACCGCCACCGTGGACGGTTTGCAGATCGAATATTGGCGCGCAGTGCAAATGTATGCAACATCGTATTCACCATGCAATCTCGGTACAAGCACTTGCGGTTCCACGACTGCCAGTGGTAAGCAACTTCAAAAAGGCATGATCGCACTTCGGACTGATCTATACTTTAGCCTGCGCGGTCAGCCGCTTTATATTCCCGGCTACGGCTTCGCCACCGTGGAAGACGCGTGCGGTGGCTGTGTCGGCAAGCCGTGGATTGACCTCGGTTTCACCGATGCCAATTACGAACCCTGGCACGATTGGGTCACGGTTTATTTCCTCACACCAGTGCCGCAAAACATTCCTCCCAGTTTCGAATAAAATGGCTAAACTCGAAACATTCATCACCGGTCTGCTGCTCGTCATTATCGCCATTTTGACAGGACTCCTCGTCTGGGTTTTTCAGACCAGATGGAGACAACCACTGGGACCTTCGCTTGCAGCCCCATTTGGACTCCCCCCTACATGGACACCCGCCCCTCAATCGGAAATTTCGCTTCCCTCCACGCGGAAAACTGGTTCACCTTCATATGCCTTATCTACACCTGACAACTTACCCAAAGTCGAGGGCAAATGCGGTGGTCAATCGCCGATGTA
This sequence comes from uncultured Anaerolinea sp., assembly GCA_964436455.1. GTDB lineage: Bacteria > Chloroflexota > Anaerolineae > Anaerolineales > Villigracilaceae > Defluviilinea. The sequence continues at coordinate 63,051 of CAYTDB010000016.1, forward strand.
TATCCTCGTCATCGGAACCGACTCGCGCGGAGATAATTATCTCTACGGGCTTGCGGATGTCATACGTCTTGTGCGCGTGGATTTTGTAAATCCCAAAGTCACAGTCCTTGAATTCCCTCGCGACCTGTGGGTTGAAATCCCTGACATTGCCGATAATCTTAAAGGTCAGAATCACGAAAAACTAAATCAAGCCTATCTCTATGGCAACCCAGGCTTTGGTTATTCCGATGACCCCGCGAGAGGGCCTGGTTTGCTGGCACGCACGCTCACACTCAACTTTGGTACACAAATAGACCACTATGCCGCAGTCAACATGCGCACATTCGAAAGGATCGTCAACGCTGTCGGTGGCATAGATGTTACACTTCCCAAAACCGTTGACGGTCGTTCAGGAGACGATCAAAACGACCGTCTATATTTCCCACAAGGAGCCCACCACCTCAACGGCGAACAAGCCCTCATGCTCGCCCGCATCCGTATTAAGGGAACCTTCTCCCGTGCGGACAATCAGGACCGTGTGCTGTGCGCCCTGCGCAGCAAGCTCACAAGTCCGGAGATCATTTCTTCCACCCCTGATCTGATCCAAGCTTTCAAAGGGTCCATACAAACATCTCTCAGCCCCGAGGAACTCAGTCAACTTGCCTGTCTGGGGGCACAACTTACGCCACAAAATATCATTATGACCAGCTTTCCGCAATCGCTTTTCGAGCAAGATCGTACTTATGACCCCGTGTTCAAAAAGAGCGTTTTCACTTGGGAGGTGGATTATGATATCCTACGCGAATATATCCAAAGGTTCAACAGCGGTAGCTGGCCTTACGCAGTGGTAACACATGAAGAGAAACAGGAAGGAGAAGCCTTCTTCTGCCCATGAATGAGATCCCGCCACTCAACGCGTCCACAGTGCTTAAACAATACGGCTTGCGTGCCGATAAAAGGCTTGGACAAAACTTTCTTCAGGATCCCTTCGCGCTTGAAGCAATTGTCACCGCCGCCGGGATACTGCCAATGGACACAGTGCTCGAAATTGGTCCCGGATTGGGAAGCCTGACGCGCTATCTCGCTGTATCTGCCCGTGAAGTGATTGCAGTCGAACTGGACACAGACCTAATTCCCCCGCTTCAGGCGGTCACCAAGCCTTATGAAAACATCCAGATCATCCAGGGCGACATCCTGAAACTTTCCCCAAAGGAATTGATCCACACACCAAGGTATCTGGTCGTTGCAAACATACCCTATTACATTACATCTGCAATCATCCGCCACCTGCTCGAGAACGAACTCAAGCCGCGTCGTATTGTTCTTACCATTCAAAGGGAGGTTGCTGAACGTATCTGTGCAAAGCCGGGTAACATGAGTTTGCTGGCATTGAGTGTACAGGTCTACGGAAAACCGCACATCGCAAAAAGCATCCCCGCGAACGCCTTTTTCCCCGCCCCGAAGGTTGACTCCGCTGTTCTATGCATGGATATATACCACTCCCCAAAGATAAAACCGGAATTACTAGATACCTTCTTCAAATTGATCAAAGCGGGTTTTAGCCAGAAACGGAAAACGCTCCGCAACTCACTATCCTCTGGATTGCACTTGTCTCCAACAGAGGTTGAAGGCTTGCTCAAGAGAGTAAATATCAATCCAATGCGACGGGCAGAGACTCTAAGCATTGAAGAATGGCAGGCTCTTTGCACGATCTATAAATAAAATTGCCTTCCCTTGTGTAAAGGAAGGCAATGATTATTATTCTCCGATCTTGGTTTCATGCGAACGCCTTTGCTTCCGCAAATCGCGATAGTGCCAGTGTATATCCCATATACGCACTGCGGCTTCCAATTGAATTTCAAAAGACATCTTTGACTTTCCCCAACGACGATCCGAAAAATGGATTGGCACCTCAATGATTTTATATCCCATCAGGTATGCCACATAAGCCATCTCGACCATAAACACATATCCGCTCGAACGAATGCGATCCAATGGAATCCCCGCCAGCGCCTCACGCCGCCACATACGGTAGCCGGTTGTCACATCATGCAAAGGAAAATCAAGGATCGTTCGCGCATAGAGGTTTCCAAAAGCCGACAGCGCTTTGCGCCAAAGCGGCCATCGTCTTGCAAGCGAACCACCCTTTACGTAGCGGGATCCGATCACTACATCACAAGATTCGATCTGACGTGCCATCTCCACCAATACGGCTGGATCATGGGAAAAGTCAGCATCCATCTGGACAACAGCATCTGTCCCAGCATCAAACGCCTTCGCGAACCCCTCGAGATAGGCTGATCGCAACCCCTGTTTCATGGGACGGTGAAGAACACCTACAAGCCCTGGGCGTTCCTTAGATAGTTCATCCGCGATGTGACCGGTTCCATCCAGGCTGTTATCGTCCACCACCAGCAAGGACAAATCCAAAGGCAGCGAAAAAAGAGCGGAGACTATTTTGGGTAGGTTCTCCGCTTCGTTATAGGTTGGCAAAACCACTGTAATTTTCACAACTGCTTACTCAACAAATCTTTCTTCAATTGATCCACACTTGAATAACGCCCAAATACGGAAGGCAGGTCAACAACTTTAATCGAAAGTCGATCAGGATGCTTCGACGCCTGTTCGCGGTCCTTGATCGGGTAGAAATAATCAAGTGACTGTTCGAGACGGGAACGAATACGCTCCTGGAATTCAGACATTACATTATTTGGCATAACAACCACAAAATCGGTTGGGCTGATATGCCCAAGAAAGTCATCGGTTGCCCCCGATTCTTTAATGGTGTTTTGGATCATCAAACCAATCGCTCTTAACACATCATCCGAAGCAACGAACCCATATGCATCCCTAAATGAATCAAGGTGAACGATGGATATATGAAGCAATGCCCACCCGCTTTTATGGATGACATCAGAAAGTTGCTCAGCCACAAGTGGCCCCTCGGGCAATCCACTTACTGGATTTGTTAGCGAGCCCTGGCTGACGCGTTTAAGAGCGTTTCGCACACGCAACCGCAGTTCCTGCACATCAAAGGGCTTGGTGATGTAATCGTCCGCGCCCACCTCAAAACCCTGCAAGCGGTCTACCCGTTCACGTTTTTCAGTGAGGAAAATAATGGGAATTTCCTGGGTCCGCCGGTCGGCTCGCAAACGCCGCGCTACCTCATAACCGTCGATATCTGGGAGGCGAATATCCAAGATAATAATATCGGGGTTACTCGACTGCCCGGCACGCACACCATCCTCACCCCAGTTAACTGTGAAGACTTCATAACCTTGAACGCGAAAATACGCATTCAACATTTCCGCTACGTCGGGATCATCTTCAACGATCAGAATCTTATGTTTGGCTTCTGCCACGTCTTCCCCGCTCTTCAGGACAAGGGTTCTTTTTGAATGACAAACTCACAAACAGCATCACCCATTGCAACACACTTTGATTCGTTCACACGAAATTCATTACCACCAGAGACCCACTTCAGTGATTCCTGGAGCAAGCCTGTCGCAACATAACACACCGGTTTGTCTACATTCGTTCGATTCCAACAGACGGGACATTTATGAATAGTCCAAATAAACTCCGTATCCTTTTCTTCAACCGTACTGTGTTGATCACTCAACTGGGAGAAGATTTTGGCAAATGCCGGCAGACCAATTCTCAGCTTGGATTGAAGCGGCAAAACGACAAAAGCCAGATCAGCCGCGCCGGCTAATGCGCCGAAATTTTTCAATCCTTCAGCAAAGGTCGCACGTCCTGCCCGTAATGCCAGTCCCCGGCCGCCGCGAGGTCCGTACATTTCTTCGAGGGCAACACCAATGGCGGATAATTCTGCGAAATCAAATCCCTTGTCCAGGTTATCAGGTGGATAGTTATCAATATAGTGGTTTAATCCGGCCAGATTCAGGATCGCATTCAGACCGTTCTTACCCATAACCTCTTCCAAGGATTGGATCATAATGCGGCCAAACTTGTTGGGGTAATATAATCCGGCGTTTTGAACAGGGCTCATACTTGACTCCAGTTTAGATCAGTTTTGCGAGATCTTCAGCGGCGCGTCGCATGTCCAGGAAGATCAAGCCTAGTTTTGCTTGTTCACGAGCTAACGCGGTAAGAACAGCCTCCTCACCTACCGACATCAGCACAACATACCCCTTTCCCCCTTTAATATAAACCTGCTCTAGAGACCCTCTACCTAATTCCGTAGCAATACGTTCACCGAGGGACAACATAGCCGCAGACATCGCCGATACGCGGTCCTCTTCCACACCTTGAGGCAGTGCAGAGGCAATACTCAAACCATCCACACTAACAACTGCGGAAGCCTCAATATCGGGTGAAGATGCCTGCAACTCCCGGAGACGATCAACCATTTGTTGCGTTCGTGACTTGGACAAGACAGCCCTCCTGAACAGAAGAATTCTCCAGCCAAAAAAGGCTGGGATATTTTTACGAGAATTGCGGATAATATAGCGTAGTGGAGAAAATGTGTCAAGCCAACATACTCGGGAGTAGTGAGAGGAGTGTGTAAAATAAGGCGATGAAATGTCCAAAGTGTGAACAAAAGAAACGACAATATTAGAACGGCAAGACCAAGTCAGGTAGCCAGCGGTATCGTTGCCATAGTTGTGGATGTAGTTATCCACCTGAGAGAAAGACCCAAGGGTATGGAAAAGCCCTGCGACAGAAAGCCATCAATCTGTACACTGATGGTTCAGGCTTAAGGCGTACAGGCAGGCAATTAGGTATTCATCATCAGACAGTGGCAAACTGGGTCAAGGAACAAGCCGAACAATTACCGGAGACACCCTGCCTGCTGAAGTCAAAACAGCCGAGTTCGACGAGATTTTCACCTATATTGGTGATAAAAAAACCGAATCAACATTGTTACACTTGTAGATCGAGATACCAGGTGTATTTTGGAATGGAAAGTAAATTGGGAACGTTCGCAACTGATCATGTAAGCCATCGTGGACAATGCTCCCAAGGCGAAATGGTACTTCAGTGATGCCTTCGATGTGTATGCTTCTTTGTGGTATCACTGGGGTCGGTATGCTGTTTCGGAAGGCAAAACAAAGACCTACTCGGTCGAAGGCAACAATGCTGAACTCAGACATTATCTGGCACGGTTAGCTCGTTCCTCCCGTTGTTTTTCACGCTGCCCGCATGCTTTGCACTGTGCTGTCTGTTTGTTTGCCTATTACTTCAATCTCCGCCAACTGAAAAAACAACAATTCCCAAAGTACTCCTTCCACATAATCGATTTCGTTCACACACCCAGTTAGCCACTCCCCATACTCAAAAATCCACCAGACCTTAACAGAAATGTAATTTGTATTGAACTTCAACCATCCGTCATTTAGAGAAATAAAACCGGGAAGCCGCTCGTTCGTCACCCCCGTTAGTTTGCCGCAGGTAATCGTGCCCACATTTCATTGCTGAGGTAAACCTGGCGGCTTCATCGTAAAGTATTGACGGGAATATGACGGGAATATTGACACATCCATATACGCATGGTAAACTCTCGCCCGCTTGTTAGATGGTCCCGTGGTGTAGCGGCCTAACATGCGGCCCTGTCAAGGCCGAGATCGCGGG
>CAYTDB010000017.1:0-68582 GCA_964436455.1 uncultured Anaerolinea sp.
AGCACCAAACGTTATATAATCAGTAGATCATGAAAACGTAGTAACGGCTGATGAAGTTTAAAAATTAATACCGTAATCGTGTCACCCTGAGCGGCAGCGAAGGGGCTCTACGCCTGAAGGTCAAAACCCTTTGGTCGCAGCGAACGCTCCCTCAGGGCGACATGTACTGTGCAATCAGGGTACGGCGTTAATTTCGTAAACCAACAGTCGTTCACGCAAAAAGCAACTAAAGCGGCCACTCCGATGCTTTTTCTTGAAGTACTGATAATACTTCAAGATACCTCAATCAAGGAATGCCAAATTCAGCAGGGGAGTCACGGAGATTTTGGTTTTTCTCTCTCAAAATGCTCGGTGTTCTCTGTGGCAGAGATTTTTCGCACAATTGGTTTTTCACTCTTCCTTAATCAGGAGTCTCCCATGAAGGAAATCCGCAATCCACAAAATGTCCATAAACCTCTTGGCTCATACTCGCATCAAATCGAGCTCACCGGGAATGAACGCATGTTGGTTCTCTCTGGTCAGGTTGGGATGCGGGAAGATGGCACTGTCCCCGAAGACCCGCTGGAGCAGATTGACATCGCACTCGATAACATTTTTCGCAACCTGCATGCCGCGCACATGGATGTGAAGGATATCGTCAAACTCACCTATTACCTTGTGGGTGAAATCGATACAACCAAAAGACGCGAACTGGTCGCGTCGAAATTGCACGGACATCAGCCGTGCAGTACCCTGCTTTATGTCGCGGCGCTGGCGGCACCTATTTATCGCGTTGAGATCGATGCGTGGGCGTCTCGTGCGGACTAAGCAAAACTTCCTTCTCGAATAACACGCGCATGCCATCATCGATGACCTGCTTCGTCCCCTTATCGAGCGGGGTCTTTGCCCACTCGCGCGTGGTAAACCCGTATTCGACCTCAAGACCGCTTTCGTACCACACGCGTAGCGAGGTAAGTTTGCCGTAATCTTCTACTTTTTGTGCGATGGCTCTGCCGAAGACCCTGATCCATTCCATGTCTGCGGTATATTCATCCGGCTTTTCTGCAATGATGACCAGGTCAACATCCGATGACTCTATCGCAGCTTCTCTCGCATACGAACCGACCAGCGCCACCGCCCGGATGTCCTTTCGCTTCTTTGACCAGCGCATAAAGTCTTCGATGAAATCGATCACCTGTATCAATTTTTTCATTCTGTAGCCATTTATTCTATAATTTTCCGTAAGCGTAGCCATTATAATATTCTCATGCTCTATGTTGGTTGTCCCATTTGGTCTTTCAAGGGATGGGTGGGTAATTTCTATCCCAAAGGCACAAAGTCGTCAGATTTTCTCCTTCAGTATGCAAGACGATTAACGAATATAGAAGGTAACACTACTTTCTATGCTGTGCCTTCGAAACAAACCATTGAGAATTGGATCGAGCAAACACCCGGAACATTTCGCTTCTGTCCCAAAGTTCCCAAGGCGATCAGTCACGAAGGCAATCTGTCCGATAACATCGACAGAGCAACCGGATTTGTGGATGTGATGCGACAACTCGGAATACGTCTCGGACCGATGTTCCTGCAGCTCCCGCCTCGATATTCCCCGAACATGTTCGCTGACCTACGAACCTTTCTCGCCGCCTGGACATCGGATGTGCGCCTTGCCGTCGAAGTTCGCCACCTGGATTGGTTCGATTCGCCGCATGATGAAGCGCTCGACGAGTTACTCACTGAACATAATATGGCGCGCGTGACGATTGATACGCGTCCGATACGGAGCCTGCAAGGTGACAGGATGTTGGCTGGATCAGCCTATGAGAGTTTGCTCGAGGCTCGGGAGCGCAAACCAGATGTCCCCGTCGTCCCGAAGCGTACGTCCGATTTTGTGTTCATCCGATATATCGGTCATCCCGAGTGGGAGATCAATCGTCCGTTCATCGAAGAGTGGGGGAGTTATTTATCGGAGCAGATCCAATCTGGAGCGGACGTATTCATGTTCTGCCATTCCCCTGACAACATGACCGCGCCGTACCTGTGCAGGGAATTGCATGCACGCGTGGCAATGGGTGTGGACATCCCGCCGCTGCCGTGGGACGGGATCAAGCCTGATATTCCCGAACAACCCAGTTTGTTTTGATCAATACAATCTCTCAAGCTCTGTAAAATATTTTGGCTTGCCATCGGCAGTAAGCGATGTACCGATGACCTTTGCTTTCAGGATCGGTTTATTGTCGGGGAACCTGAAGATTTCTTGGATAAAGCCAAAGCGAAGTTTGGATATTCTTTCAGTACTTGCAGTCACGATGAATTGATCACCGCTCCTGAGTGGATAGAGATAATCTGCTTCGATGCGAATGACAACAAGCTGGATGCCCTTGCGGGTCAGTTCGGCAAAATTCAAACCCTTTTGTTTGAGAAAACCGTGACGGGCATGTTCCAGATAATTTGTGTATACTGCATTGTTGACTATGCCTTCCATGTCACATTCATAGTCTCTTACTTCCATCTCGATTTTGAAGGTTTGATTGTTCATGGGGTTTCCTGTTTCGATAATTTCTCAAGCGCATCCATTGCCTGCTGGGCATCCTTCACTGGGACAAAGATGTGATCGTGGTAGTACGCCGCGACCACATTGCAGCTGATGTTCACATCGGTCAGGGCGGCGGAAACGGCTGCGGTTAAGCCGACAGCTTCGAGGGCGGAATGAATCGTAAGAGTGATCCAGGCAAAGGTGCCGGAATAGAGGAGGGATGCTTCGTCTGCCTGATCTTTGGTCAGGATCACAGTAACTGCTTCCTGCTCCTGAAACATGCACAGCGGCTCGAGCGCATAAGGGTGTTGAGTCGACTCAATTGTGCAGAACACAAACTCACCTTCGTTGCGTTTCGGCTTCATACCTTGCAGGAGTTTCTTTAGGTCAGTTTCGCCAGTCATTGTGGTTTCCGTTTGACATCCAATATGGCGATCTTGGTGGAGTGATTGAATGGGGCTGGCTCGGTAATTGGTTTTCCAATAGGGTTGCGACCAATAAAATCTTCGGGCACGGGGATCAGTTTTCCGATCTTCAAATATCCGTCCTTGCAAAGTTCTTCTAGCGATTGCATGTATTCCTGCCCGCTGACGTATAAGGCGTTGTTGATCGCGATCAGCCAGCCGCCGTCGTTGATGAGAGGGCGTACTTTGTTGATGAGCCGCGTGCCTTCCTTTTCCAGATCCACTTTGCCTTTGGATGTGGTTGAAAAGAACGGGGGATCGATGATGACGCAATCGAAGAGTTGTCGGGTCGCTTTGAAGCGTGCCACAGCGGGGAAGAAATCCTGGGCGATGAAATCCTGCTTGTGGATGGGAAAGCCGTTGAGCGAATACGAGTCTTTGGCAAGATTCAGGAACTGACGGCTGCGATCCGTCTGGACAACGCGGCTAGCTCCGCCTGCCATCGCAGCGACTCCCAGACTGCCCGTGTAGGCGAAGGTGTTCAAAACTGACTTGCCTTTCATATTATCGATCAACCATGTGCGCAAGTTGGATGTATCCAGATAAAAACTTGCATCGCGGTTCATTGTCAGATTAACCGCGTACCAAGTGCCGTGTTCCTTGATCTTATGGTCAGGTGTTTCGCCAAAGATAATTTTCCCTTTTCTGTCTTCCTGGGTTTCTCCATTGCGTGTCTTTAGTATTCCAGCGCGCAGCCAAACTAATTGGTCCTGGAGATACAAGACTGCTTCCTGAATAAATCCTTTATTTCCCGCAGGGACATCGGCATAATCCTGGACGACGAGCGTGTGTCCGTACACATCCAGTACCAGATCGGGGAGGCCTTCATAAAAGCCATTTAACAGACGGAAGGCGTTCTCGTGGCGCTCATCGAAGAGGTGAGAACGGTTTTGAACGGCTTTTTCGAGCAGGGATGAAAGAGGATTGGTCATTTCAGGGGTCATTTCTCTTTGAAACAGGAGGTTGCTTCCCGAAGGTCGCACCGATATGATAATCATAGCTCATATCTCGCAATCGTTCAGCTTGCACATCCGACGCAAACTGAGTACACTGCCTGTATGGAACCTCAAAGGATATGAGCAAAATATTGTATTTTGGCAATCTGCCGTTTACCACCACTGCCGCCGACCTCACCAAATTGGTGAAACCGTTTGGCGAGGTGATCAGCGCCCGCATTGGACTGGACAAGAAGACCTACAAGAGCCGCGGTTTTGGCTTTGTGGAAGTACCCGATAACGCTGCCCGGGCGGTCATTGGGGCATTGCATGGGACCAGGTTTCACGGGCGGGAGCTCAAGGTCAATGAATCGGCGCCGCATCCGACCCAGAAAGACACTTCCTGGAAGGATAAAGACAGGATGGAGTACGAAGAGATATTCGAAGACTAAATCTCCGTTTCCCGCCCTGCACAGGCGGTATACCTTTCATTTTGTAATGGACCTCAGGTAGAGCTCTTCGACCTTCTTTCTTGCCCAGGGGGTTCGACGTAAAAACTTCAAACTGGATTTGACGCTGGGATTATTGGTAAAGCATTTGACGGGGATACGCTTTCCCAGTTCAGCCCAACCGTATTGGCCAACCAGTTGGGTTACGATCATTTCAAGCGTAATGCCGTGTAAGGGATCGTTGGACTGGGAATTTACCATTATGACTCTTTGTGGTCGATTTTGTTTAGGCTCGGTTTAAATTTGAACAAACCTTCCGTAAGGTCCATTCAGTGTGTATTTCGTAGGATTAATTCGAAAGTGACAATCGATAATATCGACCCCAATCCACTTGCCCAAATATCAAATGAGTCGTAGATTGTGCTGGCTCCCCATATGGGATGGATTTCCTCAATAGCCAATATTGTAAATACCAGCACAGAACCCAAATAGACAAGCAGACGACCACTTTGTAGTTTTCTCATTAATACTGCGTTTACAAAACCAAGGCTGATAATATAGGCTGCTATAAAATTCGGAAAACTTCCTGTCAGGATGTTTATAAATGATATTTGACTAAGTTCAGGTCTCAAAACCTCTTTGTTGAAAGTTATCAATCCATATAAAAGAGCGAATAGGATCAAATTAATTGCAATGATCCTGAATGCATTTTTTCCTTTTCGTTTTACCATTAGATGCCTCTGTTTTACTACATGGCTTTATCACAAATCAGATTCAATTTATATCGGGATAGTCTTCGTAGAGTCCGTTGAACAATTGAAACGCAGATAGGTGTTCTGTTTCGAAAAGTGCTTGGCGCGACTCGATCGCTTTTTCAATAAGGGGAATGTTGACGCCGGTCATTTCAACAGTTTCTTCCTAATCTTTTCAGCTTCATTCAGGTGCAGGATGCAATGCCGTGTGGCGGGCATCAGCAGCAAACCCGCGATGGTCTTCGAGCTCCAGTAATTGATGATCTCCATCGCTTCGGGGATAACAGCTCCCGCGCCCATCACCTTTTGGATGCGGTCTGGCTCCACTTTCTTCTCAAAATCCTCCGCCTTGAGTTTCTGGATCATCTGACGCGTCCGCTTGCCGACGGCAACGCGATAAGCTCTCAGCGCTTTGATATTGATCTTCGCACTCAAGCCTGCCACGCTTGCATCGCTCATCTTGTTGGCGGAATGAACGAGGTCCACGTTCATCTTCTTGCCCCAGCCATCGCGCGTGAAGAGCTGCTCCGTCCCTGCCACGAGCATATTCATGGTGATGTCTTCGATGCGGGCAAGGTGCAGGAGTATCCACGCGATGGAGTGTTCCCCGACCATCTGCCGGATTTGGTCATCTGTCAGTCTGTTCAGGATCTCGTCTTCGTATGACCACAACCCGGTCTTTGCCACTTTGGCAGAGTGGATCATGGCGTGCTGGTCCAAAAAAAGTTTGATGGCTTTCTCGCGGTCACCGGCGGCTAACGCCTTATTGAACTTTTGATGTCCTTCGTTCCAACTTTTGCGGTTCGGGTCCATGGCAACCTTCTTTCAATTACCTACAACTTCCGAAGGTTTTTGGGGTTGAAGACAGAGATAACTGTCATCCCCAGCGCGGCACCCGCCTCCTTATCCAACTCCACCCAATGGAAACTGCGGTGACCGGAATACGGGTCGATGCGAACGACCGTTCCGTTGAACCACTCATCATGCCTCCAGTTCTTCGCATTGAGGAAGACCTGCACCCGGTCACCGACCTTAATCTCGTCAGCCATTTACTTGCGGCTTCTCCCGAACAGGATCAACCCGAGCCCGATGACGATTGTGATCGCACCATTGATCGTCCACTGTGGGTCACCTGTCATAAAACTGCCGGGCAGGATATTGACTCCCTGCAACACCCAGACTGCGCCTGCCACGATGAACAAGCCGCCGATAATATGGAATAATTTTCTCATGTGGATATTTCCTCTGAAACAGATTATATACCACTGATGCCCCGCCTCATTCGGGACTTACACCTGTTCCTGTCCGAAAAGTCTCATCCACGCTGATGGCTTCCCTTTTTCATGTTACAGAAAACGCAGAGCACGCTTTGGGTTTGATAATTATCTGGAGCAGGATGGGCACGTTACAAACGCCACCTGCGAAGGCTGCTCCCATTCGAAATGCCGCATCCACGCACGCTGACGGTGTTTCTTCTGGTATGTTATAATAGAACACCCGTTCAATTTAAAGTTTGATGGTCGAGCGCAAGCGGTCGAGACCACATCACCCCTCACAATAAAAAAAACATGGAATTCAAACTTCAAGCACCCTTCCAGCCCATGGGCGACCAGCCCGAAGCCATCCGCGGACTTGTGGACGGCGTGAATAACGGCATGAAGCACCAGGTTCTGCTTGGCGCCACCGGCACCGGCAAGACCTTTACCATCGCATCAGTCATTCAGCAGGTGCAGAAGCCCGCCCTTATCATGGCGCACAATAAAACACTTGCTGCGCAACTCTATGCCGAGTTCAAGGAATTCTTCCCGGAGAACGCGGTCTCGTATTTTGTTTCCTATTACGATTACTATCAACCTGAAGCGTATGTTCCTCGACACGACCTGTATATAGAAAAAGAGACCCAGATCAACGAAGAGATTGAACGATTGCGGCTTGCTGCCACAACTGCCCTGATCTCGCGTCGGGATGTGATTATTGTTGCGTCGGTTTCCTGTATTTACGGTTTGGGGAATCCGGACGAATTCGGCAAAGGGACGGTCACTCTCAAGGTGGGTGAGTTGTACCGTCGCAATGCCCTGCTTCGTCAGTTGATCGAGTCGCAGTACCAGCGCAACGATATGGACCTGAAAACTGGCACCTTCCGAGTGAGAGGCGACACGCTGGAGATCATACCTGCGTATGAAGAGAAAAAAGGATATCGCATCACGTTCTTCGGTGACGAGGTAGAGCGCATCATGCAGATCAATCCGGTCACGGGCGAAGTGTACGATGAGCCGCAGGAAGCCTCGATCTACCCTGCCAAGCAATACCTCACTGCTGCGGATAAGATGAAAGACGCGATGGCAGATATCGAAGCAGAATTGGACGAACGCTTGAAGTTCTTCAAAGCGACAGGCAAGTTCCTCGAAGCGCAGCGCCTTGAACAGCGTGCCCGTTATGATTTGGAAATGCTCAAGGAAGTCGGGTACTGCTCCGGTATAGAGAATTATTCGCGTCATCTTGACCAGCGTGCCCCTGGTACTCATCCATGGACGATGATCGACTTCCTGCCGAGCGATTACCTGCTGGTCATTGACGAGAGTCACATGACCGTGCCGCAGATCAGGGGCATGTACAACGGTGACCGCTCGCGTAAAGAGACGCTGGTTGAATATGGTTTCCGTCTGCCGAGTGCCATGGACAATCGTCCATTGAAGTTCGATGAGTTTGAAGAAGTGATGGGCAGCACGATCTATACCTCCGCCACGCCGGGTCCGTATGAGATGGGCGAAGCGGAACAGGTTGTCGAGCAAATCATCCGCCCGACCGGACTCGTTGACCCTGAAGTGGAAGTTCGACCCACCAAAGGACAGGTGGATGATCTGATCGGAGAGATCAGGCAACGGGTAGAGAGAGGCGAGCGCGTCCTGGTCACAACGTTGACGAAGCGGATGTCCGAGGATCTGTCCGAGTATTTGCAGGAGTTGGGGATGAAAGTCCATTACCTGCATTCGGAGGTGGAGACGTTAGAGCGGGTGGGCATCCTGCGCGATCTGCGTTTGGGTGTGTTCGATGTGCTGGTGGGAATCAACCTTCTGCGCGAAGGTTTGGACTTGCCGGAAGTTTCTCTGGTCGGCATTCTCGATGCGGACAAGGAAGGTTTCCTGCGTTCGGAAACTGCGCTGATACAAACGATCGGTCGCGCTGCGCGTCACGTCAACGGACGCGTGATCATGTATGCCGATAAGATGACCAACTCGATGAAACGCGCCATAGATGAAACGAACCGCCGCCGTGCCAAGCAGGTGAAATATAACGAAGAGAATGGCATCATCCCGATCAGCATCCACAAGGCGATCCATGACCTGACCGAGGAATTCTCGCAGAAAGCTGTAGCGGAAATGAAGGGTGAATACAAAACCCGCTCCGCAGGCGACCTGCCGCGCAATGAACTGAAGCAGATCATTCACGAAATGGAAAAGCAAATGAAGGAAGCCGCGAAGAACCTGGAGTTCGAACGCGCCGCCGCCCTGCGCGATGAGTTGTTCGATTTGAAGAGTCTGCTTGCTGAGGATGAAGGCTTGAAACCGTGGGAACGGATCAAGTTGATGGCGGGGGATGAATAAAGCGACGGGCGGTTCTACGAGCCGCCCGTTTTTTTATTGGTTTTTGAGTTGCAAGATGCGCCTTAAGATCCTGACCATTGCGTAGGCATATAAGATCAGGAAGAGACTCATGACGAATTTCCCTGCCAGATAAAGTTCTGCAAACTGGCTGGTCGAGTCAACAGGTCGGGTTGACATCAGAAAATATATCGGCAGGAAAATGATCAGCATGATGATGAGCCGCTGATATTTTTGCGCCTTGGAATCTTTGTCGGTAAAAATCTCAGGGACGGCGGCTCCTTTTGCATTTGTGCGGAAGTATTGCCAGCCTCCCATTTCTCCGATGTGGTCCCAGCCTGCATCCTTGAAGAGTTGCAGGTAGTTCTGGTAATCCTTGCGGTCGACGATGTAGTCCATGCGGTAATAATCGTTCCGCGGTTCACCCATTTCGAATTCGTACGAACCCGGCAATCCCACCGCCCGAAGGTGAAGTCCTTGCGCTGCCATTTCGTGCAGCCAGAGTTCTTCTTTCTCGTCCTGCCATGCCCAGAACCATTTGTGTTTTGTTGTCGTAATCATTGTGCCCTCCCGTAAGCGCACTTATAAAATCAAGCAGCCATCTGTCGCGTTGCCCATTCTTTTTTTGCCTTTGAGTTGCCAGACACGCTTGAAGATCATGATCACCGCATAGATATAGATGATCAAGAAAAGGCTCAAGAAAAGTCTCCCAATTGAATAGATATTCAATGTCTCGTCATTGGAAAAGATCCTATTACTGGTGAGCATGATATAGATTGGAAGAAGAATTATCAGAAAGGTTAAGAGCCGCTGGTATTTTTGAGACTTGGATTTATTGTCTGTGTAGATTTCAGAAACCTTGCTGCCCTCGGCATTTTTGCGGAAGTATTGCCAACCTCCCATTTCTCCCAAATGCTCCCAACCTGCATCCTTAAAGAGTTGCAAGTATTCCCGGTAATTTTTCCGGTCGATGATGAAGTCCAGCCGGTAATGATCCTTGCGCGGAGGTCCCGATTCAAATGTGTAGATGCCGGGAATACCAAACGTTGCAAGGTGCCAGCCGTCCAGCGCCATGGTGCTCAGCCAGTCTTCTTCCTTTTCATCCGGCCATGCCCAGAATAAATTATATTTTGTGATCGTAGTCATCGTGCCCTCCCGTGAGCGCGTTTATATAATCGACCGACCGTTTATTACAAGGATCTCGGTCCTGCGAAGATGTTCCTGCAATACCGATTTCCCTTTTGTGGTAAGCAAATAGGATTTTCTCCTGTCCGCCTCTTTGACCATCTTGATCAAGCCTTCCTTCTCCAATTGCGAGAATGCCCCATACAAAGTGCCGGGTCCGATCTTGACCGTGCCCTGACTCATCTCCTCCACTTTTTGCATAAGTGCGTACCCATGAAGGGGTTCGGCAAGCGCCATCAAAATATAGGTGGTGGATTCTGTAAGAGGCAGGTATTTGGCGAATTGTGTGTTCATAATTGGTTTCTTGTATCGCTAATCGGTATATCGTTTGGCGCTATAATACCACCCGATATATCGGCTGTCAATATACTGGAGGAGCAGTTTCATCGGTTTATTTCAATTCTCAGGAGGGAGGGGTGCCAGGAAAAATTCAAAGACCCCGACTTGTTGTACGGGGTCTTTGTTTGGGGTGAAAAATGATGCTTACTACTTATTTTATTTCTTCCTTTGGCTTTTCTGCCGGATTGGCTCCCGAACTACGAACATTGACCAGTTTCTTGAGTGTGTCAAACCAGAAGGGCGCTCCCTGCATTGCGGCACCGGCTGTAATGGGCCAGCTAGGAACATTGTAACTATGGCAAATCCGTTCTTGGGAGGGGCTTTCATTTCATAACAGAACAGGGGTTGTATACCCTCTTTATCATGGTTTGTATCGATGAGATATGTATCTTCTCAATAATCCGGGGTAACGGCTTTTTGGGTATGCCAACGATACGCCAGATATGGGAGAAAAGCCTTGTTCCGCCAATTTTTCCATATATGGCGCTACCCGTTTTGAGCCTTCCCCTATTTATTGAGAAGATACTGTTTTTCTGTTCATGGGTTCGATCAAACCCTGAACGAGAGGATGTTCATAAAAATTCCTGAAGTAAGTCTCGTCTTGTAGCATATTGCCAATAGTATTTTCCAGGTCTTTTGCACGTTTTTATGATCGCGGCAATAACTTCCTGAACTTGCAAGACAGTAATGCTCAGCAGCAACCATGCGAAGATCAATCCAATGGCAACTTCAATGGTTTCCTGTAAATACCTGACTTCCTCCTTTTTACCTGAGTGGGACCACCGATCTTTGTTGAAATCAGTATACAAAAAATGGGAGCGAGATCCAAGTATTTAATGAGTGTTGAGATCTCACTCAGTGACTTCTTCTAGATGACAGGCACCTCCGCATCCTCCTCAGGTGTGATCGTCAAAACATCGAATGTCGGTGTGGAGATTGGGATGGTGGTCAGGGATGTGACGGTGGGTGTGGGCGGAGTAGGCATTTATGTTGTGGTCGATGACATCACCCCTGCGGGGGAGTGCCCCCGATAAAATCAGTGAAGATGTGAATGTTTGTGCAGGTGGTGTGGATTGTGTTTGCTCTATGCCGGAGTGGAAGACGGAGTGTCTGTGTGATTGTCTTCGATGTTCATGATGGCGGGGATAAAGAAAGCTATAACAGTCATCAGGATGCAGACCGTCCCGCCGAAGATATACCAGAAGCGAATCCCAAGCACATCAGAAATGGGACCCGCGATCAGCAGGCTGAGCGGCATCATGGCGGTGGCACCAGCATTGAGGAGGGAGAACACACGTCCCTGCATATCGGGGATAACTGTGGATTGCATGATTGCCAGCAGAGGACCATTTGCAAATACCTGCGTAACACCGATCAGAAAATTGGATACTAGCAGCAGGTAGAACGTATTCGCGGGGACAAAGCCAATGAAGGCAACACCCAAGCCGATCCCAATTACTCCGCTGAAGGATGTAATGATGCGGCGTTTGAAGCCGCCCCAGATGCTGAGACTGATGCCGCCAAGGATCACGCCGACACCGAACACAGACTCTGCCCAACCAAGTTCAGCAGCTCCTCCGTTGAATATTCTGGTGATGACCAGTGGTAAGAGGGAGACGGCGGGTACGAGCAGGAAATTAAGAAGCATCATGAGGATAAGAAGTCCCAGCAAACCCTTCCATTTGACCACATAGGAAAAACCTTCCCGCAGGTCGTGCATGTAGGATGTCTTTTCGATCTCTCCGTTGGCTTGCTTGGTATGACGGGCAGGCTGGGGAATGGGGATGAAGAACAGGGGCAGGATCGCGAGAAGCGCGGTGCCGACATCGATCAACAATACATTTTGCGTGGAGATCAACTCGATAAGCAAAGCGCCAAGCGGAGGGGCGAAGATGCTTAGCAATCCTTGCAGTGTCTGGTTTGCACCTGCGATGCGCGCAAGGTGCTTGTTCGGCACCATCAGCGAAGTGGACGATGTCATCGCGGGATGGTGGAACGCGCCTCCCAGGGAACGGATGGCGAGGATGCCGTAAATGTGCCAAACCTGGACCTGCCCTGACGCGAACAGGTAGAACAGGAGGAGCGTGGCAAGTGCAATGGATGTATCCGCCACGATCATAATGATGCGGCGGTTCCAACGGTCAACGAGCGCGCCCACGAACGGACCTAAAATGACCTGCGGCAGTAACGCCACCAAAGTTGCTGTTGCCAGCACGGTGGCGGATCCAGTCTCCCTGGTCAGCCACCAGACGAGGGCGAATTGCACAAGCTGCGAGCCGAACAGGGAAAATGCCTGTCCGCCCCAGACGGGGAAGAAGCGGGGCGCCCAGTTTTCAGGTACGGTTTGTGATGCGTTGTTGTCCATGGTTGTTTCCCTTATTTGATCCTGTCCGCCAGTGCAGCTTTGACCTGGTCTGATGCCTGGAAGATTCCGCGCACCTGAATGGATTCGATCACATCGCTGGCTAGTTCGGGGGTGACATCATTTGCAAGCCGCAGAAGTCCCACAACAGTCCATTTGACCTTTTCGCCTTTTGATCTGTGCTTCTCAAGGTCTGAGCGATCAAAAATCAAAACTCCGATCACATACGAATTACGGGTGACCGATTGTTGGATCTCGAGAGTGTGTTTCTCCAATTGTGACCGTATCGCCGTGCGGATAAAGTCCGTGCGGTTCGAATACAGCCCTTCCTGAACGAGCAAATCGACCTTGCCCAAGTCCACGGCACTCATATTGATGGTGATTTTTTCGGTATCTGCCATTTTTTCTCCTATGTTTTTGTCATCCATATACCATCCATATGGATGGTATATGGATGATTTTAAGCAGATCCCGCTTTTTGTCAAGGGAAAATGGCTAAAAGCTGTCAGCCAAGAGTTAATAACTCATCGTTAAAAGATAACAGCGACCGAAGCGGACAGCACACATCCACAGGCTCGTAAATATGACTTTGCCAGGCGTGATAATCGCTCCCCAGTGGAACCAGAATCTCAGGATGCTCCACCGCGTATTGGATCGCCGCAGCGCAACCAACGTAATGAAAGTCTGCGGACTGGTACTCCTCCCAGAATGTGGATGCCATCTCCATATACGGAGCGGCGTAGGGATCGTCTCCAAATGTCTCTTGCAGGGTTTGGTACGTGGAAGCGGCTTCTGCTTCCTGTCCCTGCACGAGGTGGAGGAGCATGATGCGGCAATAGGCGTAGGCGGCGAGGCGGGGTATTCGGTTAAATCTAGAAGAGGAGTAGGTTCTGTCAGAGCTGTAGCGCCCATAGATTCCCAATTCCGTTGTTCGTAGAGGTTCCTTGCATCTGACCAAGACTTAAAACTTATGTCGTTAATCACTGTTTGGCACGAGTCAAAAGCTCTCTCAAATTCTTTGTTGAGTATTTCCCAGTCACCATCATAAACTGCTTAAATCCGAGAGGTGGGCGGAGGAAAAGTTTCTTTGACCAATTCATAAGTACTTCCGTTCCAGCCAAAGACGATAGTTCCAAAACGATTAAGACCAACAGGATAAACTTCTGCGTTCGCTCCTCCAATAATTTCATCCACCCCGTTTTTGTCGAAGTCATCAATTGTTGGTTCGATATCAGTAAAACCATTTGGGCCAAGGTCTTTAAATGTTGTCCCGTTCCATTCTAAGGTGAAAATCTTGCAACATCCTACCCCTATAGCTTGGGTAAAAACAACTTCTGGCAGGTTGTTGTGATTTATATCTTGGATAATTGGCTTCCATGCCATTAAGTCTGAACCATAGGGGGTCCTTTTCTGATGTAAAAACTTCGTATTGACCATTTGAACAATAGAGTATATGCATTCGTTCTTGCATGCTGAAATCGATAAACATCAAATCGGGGATACTGTCTCCAGTCAAATCCTGATAAGCAAGATCTTTATGCCCACGATTCATGGCGGGTTGAAGTTTGGAAATAACAAGTTGGATGTTTCCGCCTTCGTTTAAGAACTCTTGGATCTCCAGTTCTGTACCGCTCAACACACACATATCTTTGTCAAGGCATTCTGGGAAGCTTGGAACATAAAATGTGGGTACAAGGTTCGGATTTGCCTTCGGGCACTCCGCCTTCTCTGCAGGTGTGACCGTGACGATGGTCGAGACATCGAATGCAGGTGTGAAGCTAGCGATGGTGGGCAGGGGCGTGACGGTGGATGTGGGCGGAATGGGTGTTTGCGTTGCCGTTGGAACCAGTGAAGCCGTGGATGTTTGAACAGGTGGCGCGGATTGCGGTGGTGATGTCCCACACGCGGAGAGTGTTTACCCAAGAATGAAGAGCAGGGAGAGAAGGTTTTTCATCGTCCACCTCGTTGAAAGGAATTATACTTCGTGCAGACCATTGACGATGGACAATAGACCATTGTCCATCAGAAAAGAGAACCCATGACTACCACCACCTTTTCCTCCCGCCGTTCGCCCGTCTATGGTCGGGATGGCATCGTCGCCACGTCCCAGCCGCTCGCCACCGCCGCGGGTCTTGAAATCCTTGCGAAGGGAGGCAATGCTGCCGACGCCGCCGTCGCTGCGGGCGCCGCGCTCAACGTGACCGAACCCACCTCCACTGGGATTGGCGGGGACATGTTTGCCCTCTTCTATTCTGCGGATACGGGATGGGTGACTGCCCTCAATGGATCGGGACGCGCTCCTTCCGCCCTGACGCTTGATCGGCTAGGAAATGAAGGACTCCTCGCTGAGTCCTTGCCTCCGTTCCATGCCCACACAGTGACTGTCCCTGGCGCGTGCGCGGGTTGGTGTGACCTCATTGCAAAGCATGGATCGCTCTCGATGAGCGATGTCCTTGCGCCTGCCATTCGCCTCGCCAGTGACGGATTCCCTGTCGCGCCGCTCACATCCTATTTCTGGGAACGCGGCGCGCAGCGTCAACTTGCCTCTGCCCCGAATGGAGTTGAACTCACCATCGACGGTCGCGCCCCGAAAGTAGGCGAGATCTTCCGCAACCCGGGTTTGGCACGGACGTTCGAGACTGTCGCGCGAGGAGGGGTGTCAGCGTTTTATCAGGGTGAGATCGCTGAATCAATTGTCGGCGTGTTGAAAGAGGCGGGTGGATGTATGTCAAGGGATGACCTCGCCTCACATGTGTCCACGTGGGAGACGCCGATCTCCGTCACATATCGCGGACTGCGCGTCTACGAATGTCCGCCCAACGGACAAGGCATCACGGCGCTCATCGCCTTGAACCTTCTCGAAGGCTTTGACCTTGCGTCGCTGGAAACGCTGTCCCCCGAAAAGATGCACCTGATGATCGAAGCCATGCGGCTGGCGTTTGCGGATGCGAGTTGGTACGTCGCCGATCCGAAGTTTTCGAACGTGCCGATCAAGGAGTTGTTGTCGAAGGAATATGCGACCGAACGCCGCAAATTGATCGACCCGCAGCGTGCAACTGTTGACCAGAAACGTGGCACGCCTGTGGCATCGTCGAACACTGTGTACCTGAGCGTGGTGGATAAATGGGGCAACGCCTGTTCGTTCATCAACAGCAACTATATGGGCTTCGGCACGGGCATCGTTCCCAAAGGCTGGGGCTTCACTCTCCAAAATCGCGGACACAACTTCAGCCTTGATCCCAATCACCCCAACTGCCTCGCACCTCGCAAACGCCCGTATCACACGATCATTCCTGCGATGGTAACGCGCGAAGCCGATAACTCTTTATACGCCTCTTACGGTGTCATGGGCGGATTCATGCAACCCCAGGGACATGTTCAGGTGCTATCCGCTTTGCACGATGCGGGACTTGACCCTCAATCCGCCCTCGACCTCCCACGCTTCTGCATTGATGTGGACGAAGCAGGCGGATGTGTCGCCATTGAAGAAGGCATGCCGCAGGAAACATATTCTGCTTTGGAAAAGATGGGGCATCCCGTATACTCCGTCAGCGGATATGAACGTGCCTTGTTCGGCAGGGGACAGGTCATCCTGCGTGACCCAGAAACGGGTGTCTTGTGCGGTGGCAGCGATCCGCGTGCAGATGGGTATGCGGGTACTTTGTAGGGCGGGTTTCCAACCCGCCATCCATTAACTTTCAAACAGTGTCAGGCTCAAAGCCTGACCTACGAATTCGTAAAAAGGAATCATGATGCGACTTGAAGAATTGAATTGGATGGATGTCGAAAAATACCTCGGGCAGGACGACCGCCTGATGTTGGTCACTGGAGCCTGTGAGCAGCATGGTTACCTGAGCCTGCTCACCGATATCAAAATCCCTCTTGCGTTGGCAGACGCGGCTTCGAATCAGACGAACGTCCTTGTTGCGCCGCCAGTGAATTTTGGAAACTCACCCTACTTCCGCGATTACCCCGGCACGCTGACTCTGCGAGTTTCCACCCTGAATGCGGTAGTGGAGGATATCGTCCGCTCGGCATATCATCAGGGCTTTCGCCGCATCCTGATCCTCAACGGACATGGCGGTAACGCTTCCCTGCGCGTCCATTTGAACGATTGCATCAATGACATGCCTGGCTTGAAACTGAACATCTACGACTGGTGGACATCCCATTCCGTGGAAGCCGTTGCGATCAAACACAACCTCAAGCCAAGTCATGCCAACTGGCTGGAGGCGCTCCCGTTCACGATTGTCAGTGAACTGCCCAAGGAAGCCAAACTTCCGCCAAAGGTTCCCAGCGCCATCATGGATTCCAAGACTGCCCGCGAAGTGTATGGCGATGGTTCCTTCGGCGGGGAATATTTTGTCAGTGGCGAGATCATGAGCGAGATGTTCGCCGCGGCGCTGGAAGATATTTTGATGATGTTGATGTTCGAATAATATCATCCGCAAGGAGGATATTATTCAGTCATGGGGGATATTGACTTTCGATTCAAACGGCATATAGTAAGAGATGACAATAGGTCTCTTACTTGATTGTCGAAAGGGTATTCTCAATGACCGCTTCATCAAATTACTACATGCGACGAAAATTCCGCTTCATGCTGGAATTTGACCTGGTTGCCAGATCTGCCCGATCAGTGGCGGGAAGATATTATGGAGAAGACGCCAGCATACTGATTGCTGACATGCGCCGTGAATTCGAGAATCTGATTCCGCATTTCCCATACATCGGAGGCAAACAGCCCTTTACTGAATTCATTGTCTTTACTGCCATGTTTTTGGCGATGTATCGTGTCAACAAGGCGCATGGAAAAACCGCCGAACAGACTGGTGAAATGATGTACGAGTTTGGCAGGGCTTTCCTGCGATCGTATCCTGTCATTCTCGTGTATTTGTTTGGAGGAATGAATTTCTCCCGCCGTTATCTGGAGCTTGTCCGAAAAGGTGCCGCCGAAACGCAACAGCGAAGATATCCTGAAGGGAATGTTATCAACTTTGTCGAAGGCGATGGAGAGTATTTCGATTACGGCGTAGACTATCTTGAATGCGCCTCGTGCAAATTCCTGGCAAAGCATGGTGCGCCTGAACTCGCTCCGTATCTTTGTCCCGTGGATATTCTTTATAGTGATACTCTTGGCTGGGGGCTGACGCGTACAATGACCCTCGCCGAAGGCGCGGAGAAATGCGACTTCCGTTTCAAAAAGGGCGGGAAGACGAACATTGCCGTGCCTGTCGCGATGCAGGCAGTTGTGGGAAGGAACAAATAAAGTGGCAGCTTAAGGAATATACCCTTCCGCCTTCAGTATCCCTTTGAATGCCTGATCGCCATCCGCGACGGCTTTTTCCTTCCAGTCATTTGCTTCGGGATTAAAGAGTTCCTCAAATCCGTATTTGGCTCTTGCCAGTAATTTCTCATTCTTCGTGCCATACCAGTAGGCGCGGTTCTCGTGGATCATCACGCGCGGACTTTGGAATAAGCCGTACAGCATGTTTCCCAGTGTGCCGAACTCATACGCCGTGGCGAAGAATCGCTTTTCGGGGAATTCGTTCTTCCATAACAGGTATTCGTAATCCACCATATCACCACGGATGGCGTAGAACTCATCAGCTGTTGCGGCAACTACCAGCGGGTAATTGAAGCGTTTGGCGAAGTAGTCGGATGTGCCTATATCGTAAGCTGAATTGACCAAACTCATCTGATGACGCGGACCGTAGCCTGTGTGCATATCCAAATGCAGGATTTGTTCGTATGATCCCATCATCTTTTTATAGAGATCCATCAGAGTTTGAGTCTCTTCGGGGCGTTTGGTTCCACCGTAATACAGACCTTTGGGATCGCGGAATTGTCCGAGGAGTAGGGCGTAGCGGAAATTCTTCATTCCCATCTGGGCCACGTGCCACAAGAGTTGGAGAAGATAAGAAGAGTTATCGAAAACAAGGTTTTGGACCTTTGTGCCAGGATTAAGGAACTTGGCGATCTTGTCGTACCCGGGGTTGAAGGTTGGATCGTGGTCAACATCGTAAAGGAAGGTGCGGTTGAGGTCGATGTTATCCTTGTTGCCGCGGCGGTGATGTTTCATCCCCCACGGGTTGATCGCGTGGACTAACAGTATGCCCGTATTGTGCGGATCGAGTTCAGTCAGGTACTTCTTGATGAAGATCTGCATCATTGCCGAGCCGACGTAACCTTCCACGCCATGTTCGCCAGTGGTCAGGATGAAAACCTTTTGATTGGTTCCTGTTGCATCGGAGTAGATCCAGTCAATGGTCAAGTCTTCTTCGCCTTGTAGTTTGTGCTGGAATAATTTTGCACCTGACCACTTGGATTGGACGATCGATAGATAATCTCTAAATCGCTCGCGCGATGCTTCGTAGGTTTCAGGAAAAAGGGATTGAATGTTTGTCATAGGGATCTACAAAGGTTGTGTCATTCTGGGCGAAGCGAAGAATCTCTGATGTTACAAGCAAGACTCTTCGGTCGCTTGGCGGCTCCCTCAGAGTGACATGGCGTAAGGTGGAAGTTGATATTCTGTATATTCCGTCTCGCAGGCATGGCCGCGGCCGATCCATGCTTTGAGAGATTCGAGTTGGATGATAATACTAAAGACCGTGTGCGTTTCTGTCCCATGCTTGCAAATGGAGGTGGGATAACCCGCATGATCCGCCAACAGCGTGCGAAAAAGTTCTGGGGTCAGCACCCCGTAATTCCGGCGGAGCAGGTAGTCGGCTCGGTTGTGGCGAATGATCGAGTTGGCGATCTGGCTTCGGTCACGTTCGAAGCGGCGCATGGACGGAGTCACATAATGATTGGCATGTGCCATCACATCGTCCTTGATGTAGATCGCTTCGATGTCCGTTGCCGAGCCTTCCATCGAATAGACTTCGCCGCTCCCGTCCGCGATCACGTTGTTATAACTGGACGCACGATTTGAAAGCAGGCAGTGTGATATGGCTTCACTCAAGGTGGTTGACCCCAAAATGGCGCGGACAACCAGCAGGCGCGGCACACCGGGACGCGTGTCGTTGGCATCAACTTGATTGCCTGTGAGACTGATCTTCGCGGCGTTGTATCCCGCGCTGATGGCGATGCCACCAACGGAAATTCCAATAAACTCCGGCTCGTTTCCTGCCTGGACCTTGAGCATGACCAGCTTCGATTCGGTTTGTGGCAGGAGATCGTTGGTATGCGCAATGAGCGTGGTGCCATCGGCGGTGGCTCTACCGCGTGCGGTCATGTCGGTGCAGCCATGCCAGGCGACATCCTCCCAGAGTTCTTCACACATAAGCAGAAAGACATCCTCGAATGGGACATCCGCACCTTCGGCGATGCCTTGAAGTTCATCGATGTATTGCGGATAGACCTTTTGGCTGTGTGAAAGATAGGTTTTACTCTCTTCGAGCATGGCTTGCCAGGTTGCCCCTTTGGGCAGGTCTTTACGCAGACCTGCAAATATGGTCTGGATTCGATCCTTGCACTGCCCGCCGATCTGCTGACCGACTTCGCGATGCGTTCCACGCGCTTCTATAACAGGAAGGGGAGTGTTTGCCATATGCTCCTTTATTTTGCTTCAATTATAGTCGAGCGAGCCTTCCAGTTTGCACCGAAAAAGAGGGATGTGTATAAGGTATGTAGGTGAGTTTTTAAAGAGTATCCTTGAGTTAGGCATGAAATGTGAATAGCAAAGGACCGAACTGAGGATGCACAAACCGACGTGGTTCAGAATTTCATTTTGTTGTGTAAGTGAATAGGAACGTGCCAGTGTTCCTGGCGATGGGAGTAAAATATTTGAAATTTAGTTTGCTGGGAAAATGAGCTTCGCAAACTCTACTGAACAGCTGAACAAGCTGCTTGGTACAGCAGAAACCCAGGATTGCAGTTGCGTAAAACTGGAGTGGCTCATGCGTTGGTTGGGATGGTGGATGGAGTATGAACATGGGTGCAAATGATTTTTTTTGTTTTCTTGGGGCATTTCTTCTCGTCGGTATGGTCATGATCGCCTCGGCGATAAAGGTCGTGCGGGAGGATACCCGGCTAACCGTGTATCGCCTCGGACGCAATATTGGGGAAAAAGGTCCCGGTATTGTATTGTTGATTCCATTTGTGGACAAAGGTGAACTTAAAAAACTTGGCGACCGCGATGAGTCACCCAGCAGCAGATATGTAGGAGCTGTGGGCGAAACGCTCAGTCCTGTTTTTCGAGATGGAAAAGTCCTGTTTTCCAGCGGCGAATGGGACGCAATAAGCCAGATGCCGATCTCTGCTGGTCGGCGTGTGCGTGTGGTTCGGATGGTTCTTGAGGTTGAGGAAGAATAGCCACTGCTGTTAAGTGGCATGATTCAATACATGAAGGAGTAATCCGATGACGAAAAGTTTGCACACCATCAATGGTCTCGCGGATATCACATCGCTGGGCCTGATCCTGCCGCACGAGCATCTCTTCACCGATCTACGTGGACCATCTGTTCCCGAATATGCATATGCCGATCCATCAGCGGTGGCGGAGGTGGTGAAGCCCCATTTGGAGGAAGCCTCTACCGCCGGAGTCACTGCCCTGGTGGAGTGTTCAACGGTCGGCGTGGGACGCAACGTGTCCGTCCTCCGCAGATTGGCAGAGGTCACGTCAGTACAAATCGTTGTCCCCACTGGCGTATATCGCGATGCATATATTCCGGCTTCCTTGCGTGAAGCGAAACTTGATGAGCTTGCCAACCTGTGGACAAAGGAACTGACTGATGGCATCGAAGGCGCTTCCATCCGGGCGGGTTTTATCAAACTGGCGGTCAGCGATAATGGGCTTACCGAACTGGAGATACGCAACCTGGGTGCGGCGGCAAAAGCCAGCAGGCAGACTGGTGCGGCTGTTGCTGTGCATACCATTGGCGGGGACAATGCACGCAAAGAAATGGGAATATTGGAAGCAGCGGGTCTATCTCTGGACCGGTGGATCTGGGTCCACGCCCAGACAGAACCGGATGTATCCGTGTTGCGGGAGGCCGCCCAGCGCGGCGCCTATGTGGAACTGGATACGGTCGGTGCTCCATTTCAGGATCAGGATGTATTGCTCGAAACGGCTCTGACTTTAATTGAGGCTGGTCTAACAGACCATCTGTTACTTTCCCATGATGCAGGCTGGTACGATCCTGCCAGCCCCAATGGTTTGCCGAAAGATGGATACCGTGGCTATACGGCTTTGATGAACGATTTCATTCCTGCCTTGCTGATGCGTGGAGTGAGCGAAGAGCAGGTAAAGCAGATTACGGTACATAACCCAGTAAATGCGTTTGCCTTTTAGGGGTCTGTAAATTATGGCTTCTCTCCTGTCGTTGCGAGCGCCATCCTTGTCTTTTTAGCAGCGAAGAACAGGAGCCCCATCGCAAAGACACGGTTCGGCGGCGGGTGGGGGATTTTTTATTGCGAACCCTGGGTGTAAAGTCACGGTTATTGGGCATTGGAGGTTATATCCATGTTGGAAAGATGATGAAATTGTCATTCTTGAGTCATCCGGAGAGGCTAAAATAATAATATGAACGAAGAGAGGGGCTATCTGCTCCTCGTTGAAGACGATCCCGATATCCTTTTGTTACTGGATACCACACTGCAATTCAGTGACTATCGCGTTGTCACCGCCCAAAACGGCAGGCAGGCACTGGATGTCATCGAAAAGGAACACCCAGGCGTCATCATTGCCGATATCATGATGCCCCAGGTGGACGGTTTCGGTCTTGTCCACCGTCTTCGCATCAACCCTGAAACGCGCAACATCCCGGTGGTTTTCATCACTGCAACCTACGTCACGCCTGATGACCGGGAACTGGCATTCAAGATCGGTGTGACGAAAATCATACAAAAGCCAGTGGATATCGAAGCCTTTTTGGAAACGATCAGTGAGTTATTGAAAGGTAAGTCTCATTCCCCCGTCCAGCCAATTGACGAAATAAAGTTCTATCAGGGATACCGCCAGAGCTTGGAGGCAAAACTCGAGCAGACGATCAGACAGATCACGCGGGAAGAGCATGCCTTGGCTTCAAAAGGAAACGATCAGAATTTACAGGTCTCCTACCGTCACTCCATCCGTGAACGCGACGAGATACAACACCTTTTGGAAGAGATCCAAAAACAACTTGAACGAATTGGCGGGCAGTATTAACTGTTTTAAGAACGAAGTCTCACAGTTCGAACAGTCTGGGGATTCGCGACTCGCTGTAACACCGCCGGTCTTTCGAATATCTTTTGAATCAACAAGAGAAAAGCTGCCATGTTGTGAACTTGAACGACAGATTCTTATGATGCGTGGCGCCATCGGGTAAAATCAATACATGAGTACACTTAAACCTTATCAGATGATCGCATCGAAATATAAGATCTCGGAGGAAAGCGCCAAGTACTTTCTCGGGCGGGTGCAGAAAAGCTTTAAAAAGGATAAACCTCCTCACGCATTGATCCTGGACTTCATTGAAACCAATCACATTGACACCATGCCCAACCCCTACGATATTGCCTTATTGATGCATGAGAACGGCGTCTGGGTGCATCAGCTCAATTCGCCCCCCACTGTTTTAGTGGATCATGGGGAGTAACCGGGGTTAGGATTTATTTCGTTTAGCTTTGATAGGTTAACTTGTTGTGATGTCACGCTGAGCGGAGCGAATCACACCGCATCTGCGGTGGGCGCAGGGGTCCTAGGATTGAAATCAAGACCCTTTGCTGGCGCTCAGGGTGACAAGTTGTAAGGGCGTTCAAGTTAACCTGAATCGTATCCGCCTCCTGGGTTGGTTTTGAGTTATTTGTTTTTGAGGTCACAGCATTTTTCATAATCCAACCTGGCTGGCTCCATTGGAATACCAGTTTTCCATTTCCACGAAAATCTCGTATTCTTGTTTGACATACAATTTGAGCGCTTCGTACCCGGCGGTCCACCTCCAAATTTTATCGATGCCATTCTGTAACAATAATTCTTCGAAAGAGTTGAGTAGTTTTGTTCCAATTCCCTGCCGGCGATATTCCTTTTCGACAAATAAATCCGTCCACTAGCACCAACCATTAAACTGTTCCCTGGTTTTATAAGCCAACCCAGATCCACAACCAACAAACTTCTCCCCATCCACTGCCACGAGTCCAAATCGTTGATCACCCTGCGGAATGACACCGTTATCTATGACATTTTCTTCAAAGCCTGCATTCATGCGCACCAATTCGGAAGACGTCATGTCTCGTTCGATGATATCTATTGCATTCATGTTGTTATTATCTCCGTCCTGTAGTAAAACCCAATCATCCAGTTGTCAGGGCTTTTTATAAAGTTCTTCCGCTCTTTGTTTTGTGGTGTATTTCGCTGCCCAAAGGTTTTACAACGGGATCCCGGGATCACCCAATTCATCTTTATGTGTTTGATAGAACTTTTGGCTTCTGTCAATGGTGCGTATCCATTCCCAGAATAAACTCTTGACATTTGAGAGCAGTACACCTGCTGATCGCATTCTGGATAGTCCGAACTGATGTGATTTTCCAGGTGACCCAACCGCATCTTCGATAACAACGACCTGATAATCCTTCTCCAGAAGACCAATCGCAGACTGGGCTATACATACATCGGTTTCCAAGCCGACAAGGATTGCGATATTGCGATTTGTTTTTCTAACCCCCTCCAAAATGTTCGGATCTCCTGTCAATCCAAAGATCATCTTGTTATGGATTTTGGTGTCAGGAGGAAGTACCTCTATAAGTTTTGAGATAACAGAGCCATTCTTCTCAATGTTCTCTGCGGTGACAATGACCGGAATCCCCAATTTGACCGCGATGTCAACTATCCAAACAATTCGCTTTTTTAGCGGCTTTGCATCTCCTTTGGGCAGTTTGTCGAAAAAGACCTTCTGAGCATCAATAACGATTAGGACGGAATTGTCTGCATCAATGAGCGAATTGAGTATGGAGGGCTTGTTTTTCATCGTTTTATCCTTGAAGATGTACTGCCAATGGGCTTTGATGGTTGCTAAAAGACTTGTGTTACCTGCACTTGGATGGACATGAATGATGTGCTGGGGGGAACCTGCTTTTAGAAATATTTTTGCACAATACGAATCCTAATGTAATTGATGAATGTCACATTTCGCGAGTAATAAATCTTTAGCAGAAATTACTCAAATTGCACTCGAACGGTATAATGCTTTACGATAAATACTATGAACATCACTCTTGCCCTCGGCGGCGGAGGCGCAAAAGGCAATTCGCACATTGGCGTCATTCGTCGTCTTCAAAAAGAAGGATATAAGATCGAAGCTGTTGCAGGCACCAGTTTCGGCGGCATCGTCTCGGTTTTCTACGCGCTTGGTTATTCACCGGATGAGATCGAAGATATGTTTGCCGCACTCGACCAAAGACGCCTCTACGGACACGGCTCGGGAGAAGGACCGTCCCTGCTTGGGTTGGCGGGTGCCACCAAATGGTTGAAAACCGTAATAGGCGACCGCACATTCGAGAACTTGAAACTTCCATGCATCCTCACTGCCGCAGACCTCCGTTGCGGATGCGAAGTCCTCCTCTCCGAAGGCTCGCTGGTGGATGCCCTGCTCGCCACTATTGCCATCCCCGGTATTTTTCCTGCCAAACGTATGGGCGATCTCGAACTCGTGGACGGCGGAGCGCTTGACCCTGTGCCTGTCGCGCCAGCCCGATCTCTTGCACCACATTTGCCTGTCGTTGCGGTTGTGCTGACGATGCCCATCGGAGTCCCTGCACGAACATGGACAATCCCCGTCCCCGAATATATTCCAAGCATGCTGGTTGAACGCCTCAGTAAACTTCCTTACACACAAGCGCTGGATGTTTTCCTGCGCTCGCTCGATATGGTCAACCGCGCTGTCACCGAATATCGCCTCGAAGTGGACAAGCCCGAACTCATCCTCCGCCCGGCGGTTACGCATATTGATATACTTGACCGCATCGACGTTCATGAAGTAGCCCATCTTGGCGAAGATGCTGTAGCAGCTGCCCTGCCCGAATTGAAAAAACTCTTCGCCTGGCAAAATCGTCTGCGTCGCGCTGTCGGAATATAAACTTGGAGCTAGCGAGTTCGCTGGCGTGACTATATCGGAGAAGCAATGCGAGATTTACGGAAATATACAAAGGAGACGAACGTCCGGCTTGTGCTGGGTGCCTTCATCCTTTTATTGGTGGTGGGTGTGGGATTGATTTGGGTCATCTACGGCGGCGGAGCGGCGGGCTTGGGGCTTACCTGCCTGCTTGCCGCGCTCATGCCGGTCATCCTCATCCTCTCCGTTTTCCTTGTCATTGATTGGATACTCAGCCGTGCCAGACCCAAATAACACCTCCCTCATTCGATTCAACGATTGGACCCTGCGCATACGGGAAGCGACACATCGACCTGCCCGGCTCCTGCTCATGCTTCACGGATATACCGGTGATGAGAACTCCATGTGGGTCTTCGCGCGGGAACTGCCAAAACATTTCTGGATCATCGCCCCGCGTGCGCCTCACCCTGTTGAATTGAGAGGTTACTCCTGGCGCTCGCTTCAGCCCGAGACTTTTGGCAGACCCAGCCTCGAACAGCTTTTACCCGCGGCTGAGGCACTGATCCGCCTTGTGGACGAATATCAGGCGTCGGCGGGGATTGATGCGGGGACATTTGATGTGATGGGATTCAGTCAGGGTGGCGCCATGTCCAATGTGCTGGCGTTTTTATATCCGGAACGCATCCGCAAGATTGGAGTGCTAGCCGGCTTTGTCCCCGGTGGATTGGATGAATACGCCTCAAAACGTCCGCTGAATGGCAAATCTGTTTTCGTCACACATGGCACGCAGGATGATATGGTCCCGATAGACCGCGCGCGTTCCTCGATGGAAGTACTCGAACAGGCTGGTGCAAAGATCGTCTATTGCGAAGACGATGTGGGGCACAAGGTCAGCTTGCATTGCATGCGCGCCCTACGCTCTTATCTGGAAGATTAGGATTTTCTTAACGACTGTTGACGTGAGTATGAAACAAGATTATCCTACCGTCCGTTAACTCGGAGTCTGGAGTCTCCAGACTCCGGTGCAAAGTCCGGAGACTTTACACCCCGTTTCACGACAAGGAACCAAATGCAGAAAGATTTATCACGACGCGATTTTCTAAAACTTTCCGGTGTGGGGCTTGCCGGGTTGAGCGCAGTGGCACTTAACCGCGACCAGACTTTTGGCTTTGAAATTTTAGCCTCTCCGAAGCGCCTGCCGCAATTCCCGAACAGCCCGATCATCGGGCGTATTGTTGACCCCGATATATCGCTGCGCAGTACACCCACCAATGATGACTCTGCAATCAATAACGTTGTTGCAAAGCTTGGTGCCGATACCCTGGTTGAATGGAATCGTGAAGTGGTTGGCAATGTGATCGGCGGATTGAACAACCAGCGTTATGTTGAAACCCCGCAGGGTTATGTGTACAGTTCCGTCATTCAGCCCACGCGCAACATTCCGAATTCGCCCATTGCCGAAATGCCCACGGGATATCCAGGCTTTTGGGCGGAAGTGACTGTTCCGTATGTTGATCTGACTCACGAAGGCGTTGTCGCTTCGCCGTGGTTGAAGGATCATATTCTGTATAACTTCCCGCCTCGCCTGTATTACGGTCAGGTGGTGTGGATCGACCAGATCCGCACTTCGAATGGTTTTGTGGAATATCGTTGGAACGAAGACGCGCCTCACGGTTATGGGTATGGCGCATACGGCGAGTTCTTCTGGGCGGATGGTGCGGCTTTCAAAATCCTCACCGATGCGGAAGTGGCGCCCATCAACCCGGATGTTGATCTGAACGATAAACGTATCGAAGTTGACCTCGATTATCAGACCCTATCCTGTTATGAAGGCAACACGGAAGTGTTCTTCTGTCGCATCTCCAGCGGTCTCAAGTATGATGCATACGGACAGGTTAGCACTGAACTGGCCACCCCGGTTGGCAACCTGTTCACTCATTGGAAAATCTTCTCCCTGAACATGACCGCGGGCACCTTCCAATCCGGTTATTCCACGCCTGCGGTGCCGTGGTCCACGATGATCAGCGGTGACGGTATCGCCATCCACGGCGCGTTTTGGCATAATGCCTTTGGCGAGAAACGCTCACATGGTTGTATCAATGTCACGCCGGAAAATGCCAAATGGATATTCCGTTGGACAACTCCCTACATTTCCCCTGTGCAGAGCGAAATGCGCATGTCGCTTCCCGACCACGGTACGATCGTGGTTACACGCGAGCTCACATTTTAATTCGCAAGAATCTCGAAAGTTCAAACCTGTTATTGTTCCCTGAAGGAGATCGATGGATATTGTAAACGTCACGGTAGGTCTATCATTTTTGGCGGGGTTGGCTTCCTTCCTCTCGCCATGTGTCTTTTCGCTTGTCCCTGCCTATATTGGTTATTTGGGTGGACGCGCCGCGGGCGGTGAAACGACCGAAAGCAACCGCTTCATCACTTTCACGCATGGATTGGCTTTTGTGCTTGGCTTTAGTGTGGTGTTCATCACCTTGGGGGTTGCCACTGCCTCACTGGGTCGTTTGTTGTTCGATCTGCGCGATATCCTTGCCAAAGTGGGCGGGATTGTTGTCATCATCTTCGGTTTGCACATGGTCGGCGTGTTCCGCATCAAATTCCTGGAATACGATACGCGCGTTCAGCAAGTTCCGGACCGCAAGTTGGGATATTTCTCATCTGCATTGATGGGTGTCTTCTTCTCAGCAGGATGGGCTCCCTGTGTGGGACCTGTCCTCGGTGCGATCCTGACTCTTTCCCTGAATGGCGGTTCCGTCTCAACTGGGGTTACGCTTCTCACTGCCTATTCAGCCGGACTCGCCATCCCATTCCTGATCGCCGCTTGGGGCGTGGGCTGGGTTTCCCTCACCTTGCGCAAATACGGCAAAGCGATGCACTATGTTGAAATCGGCATGGGTGTCATCCTGATCATTGTTGGATTCATGCTTTTCTCCGGCATCTTTGGGCGCATCGCCGCGGCAGGTCAATTCTTTTGGATAGATTTTGGAATTTAGACACCTTAAAAAGGTGACAGCCACTTGCAAGTGACAGTCACCTTTTACAAACAAAACCAATGCTTACTGTCACCCTTTACACAAAAATGGATTGTCATCTCTGCGAACAAGCCAAAGCAGATCTTGAATCACTCCGGGAAAAACATCCACACCGTTTGGTGGAAATTGACATCAACTCGGACCCTGCGCTTCTCAAGGCATACATGGTGGAGATTCCTGTCCTTGAGATCGGTCCATACACCCTCAAATATCCCTTCGATAAACAAAAACTTGCAATGACCCTTGGCGCGGCAAGCGACCGCCGCGGTCAACTCGACCAACTTGGTCGCGAGGATCATACCGACCGCCTCGCGCGTGGTGTCCAGATCAGCGGTGCCGATCGTGCGATGTTCTGGATTTCGAAGCATTATCTTGCCCTGCTAAACTTTGTCATGCTGGTGTATTTTGGTCTTCCGCTCCTGGCACCTGTCCTTATGAACGCCGGATTGACCGTTCCTGCCAATGCCATTTACACAGTCTACAAACCGCTGTGTCATCAGTTCGGGTTCAGGTCCTTCTTTCTGTTTGGCGAGCAGGCATATTATCCATTGGAAGAGGCACATGTTGACGATGTCATCACCTTCCAGTCGGCAACGGGTATTCAAGATGTTCGTAGCCCGGCAGGTCTTGGACGTTTGGATGCGCGTCAATTCACAGGCAACGAAGTGGTGGGATATAAAATGGCGCTCTGTGAACGGGATATGGCGATCTATGCTTCGATCTTTCTTTTTGGGATACTCTTCTCTCTGACTGGACGCCGCATCAAGTCACTGCATTGGGTATTGTGGATCCTGATCGGCATGGGACCTGTCGGTTTGGACGGTTTCTCGCAACTCTTCAGTCAGATGGAATGGTCGTGGCTTGCGCAAATTCTCCCGTATCGTGAGAGTATTCCTTTCTTCCGTGTACTGACTGGTGCGTTGTTCGGCTTTACCACAGCCTGGTTTGCCTATCCCGCCATCGAAGAGTCCATGGCTGAGACGCGCCAGTTCTTTATCAAGAAGTTCGCCTCCATCAAATAAAGCATCCTGAAGGTTCACTGGAGAAACCTCGTTAGATAAATCGAACCTTCGGGACGATGAGAACTTGATTCCCTATGCCATTTTCCCAAAATAACCGACTTCGTTTTTATCAATTTGATTCTCTGCACATCCGCCACGCAGTCTTCACGCGTCATGGCGGTGTAAGCCCGGAACCGTGGAGTTCTCTCAATCTGGGTGGCACGGTGGGAGATGAAATCGAACGCGTGCGCACGAATCGCTTTCTCTCTTTCGAAGTAATGGAATGTAAACCCGACTCCATTTTCGATGTCTGGCAGGTCCACAGTGCGGACGTGGTTTGTGCGGATGCCCCGCGGAAATTCGACGAACCCTACCATAAAGCAGACATCATCCTGACCGATAAACCTGATGTGACCTTGTTCATGCGTTTCGCCGATTGCGTTCCGATTCTTGTGCATGACCCAGCCAAAGGAGTGATCGGACTTTCGCACGCGGGTTGGCTTGGCACTGTCCGCGATGTGGCGGGTGTGACGATCAATACGATGCGTGAGCAATACGGCTCGGATCCATCCGATATCATCGCTTGCATCGGTCCATCCATTGGACCCGATCACTACGAAGTGGGGGAGGATGTCGTTACACAGGTAAAACAGACATTTGGCGATGATGCCAGTTTGATGCTTCCGCTTCATGACGAAAGAATTCACTTTGACCTGTGGAAGGCAAATCAATATTTGCTGGAACGCGCGGGTGTGAACCAAATTGAACTTGCCGGCATTTGCACTGCCTGCCATACGGACGATTGGTTCTCGCACCGCGCCGAAAAAGGCAGAACGGGTCGCTTTGGGGCGTTGATTTCTCTCATGTCGCGCTGACCACCCGGATTCCAACGACTCCTGACGATGAAGTATGGGATCAAAGCCAGAGACTTTGGAGTCCGTTCATTTCAGGGCGGTATAATATTCGTATGTCTGATCTCATTGACATCATCCGCGAAAACTATCATTACACACTTGATCAAATCGCCAACTCCGCCCGTATAAGCGGACGTTCACCCGATGAAATCCGTCTGGTGGTCGTGACCAAGTCCCAGCCGTTGGAGGTGGTTATGGCTGCTATTGAAGCAGGTGTCCGCATACTGGGGGAGAATTATCCAGAGGAAGGTGTTACGAAAATTCAATCATTACCTCCTCAAAGTGGGGTAGAATGGCACATGATCGGGCACGTACAGAGCCGCAAGGCGAAACTCGTGGCTGAACATTTCGAACTTTTACACTCTCTCGATAGCCTCAAACTTGCCCGGCGCCTGGACCGTTTTGCAGCGGAAAGTGGCAGGGTATTGCCTGTCCTGTTGGAGTTCAATGTGGGCGGCGAAGAAACAAAATCGGGTTGGGATGCATCGAACGACTCCCTTTGGGATCTCTTCCTCCCTGATGTCCAATCCATTTTGGATCTGCCCAACCTGCGTGTTCACGGGTTGATGACCATGCCTCCGCTTGAGGTTGAACCTGATGACTCGCGCCGCTTCTTCCACCGCCTGAGGCTGCTGCGTGACCATCTGGCATCCACCTTCCCTCAGCCGGATTGGCACGAACTCTCCATGGGCACAAGCGCAGATTACATTGTCGCAGTGGAGGAGGGCGCGACCCTCGTCAGAGTAGGAACAGCCATCGTGGGAGCACGCAAATACAAGTCGGAGAAGGAAGCATTGTGATTTTACTTGCACAAGCCATTAATGTATTGGCGAATATTTATGTATGGATCGTGATCGCGTCCATCCTTTTATCCTATTTTATGGATCCGTATCATCCGGTGCGTCAGGGTGTTGATAACCTTGTAAGACCACTACTTGACCTCATTCGCAAAGTGGTGCCGCCGGTTGGTATGTTGGATTTCAGCCCGTTGGTGTTGATCATATTGATCCAGGTTGTATCCAGACTATTGGTCAGTTTTCTAATCGCAATCTCCTGAGGTGAACAATGAGTGATCGAAAATTCAAATTACATAATGGACAAAGAGGTTCCGCCCTGGCTGTGCGCGTGACACCCCGCGCCAGTCGCAATGAGATCGCGGAAGTTCTCGATGATGGCACGATTAAGGTGCGCCTTGCTGCACCGCCAACAGATAACGAGGCGAATGATGCCCTGCTCGAATACCTTTCAGAGATACTCGGCGTTCCGAAAACCCAGCTGGACATTGTCGCCGGGAGTGTCGGGCGCGATAAACTGATCTCGGTTGTGGATATGGATGTGGAGACCGCACAACAGCGCATCCTGGCTCATTTGGGTTGAGTTCTGTTTTTCTAATAACATGATTAATCCCGAATCTAACCTCGCAAAATTTTAGCCACGAATTGTACGAATTTACACGAAAAAGCCAACCCGTTGAGTGGGTTGGCTTTTTGATTAGTCCAATTGATGATCCTTAATTCATAACTCTTTGAGACTCTGTGGCTGAACCCTTTAGTTTGGGTGTAATCACGTTTATTTACCCAAGTCTTGAGTTAATTATTCGAACTATAGAGGTTTCTATAAGTGCTATATATCTCGTAGATGAATCGAATGTAATCGCGTGTTTCCTTGAACCGTACGGTTTCAAGGAAAAGTTCGGGGTCGTCTCCAGCAAGTTCCTTCCAGACCAACGCGTTTCCGGGTCCTGCATTATATGCTGCCAGGGTTCCATAGATGCTTCCACCGAGCAGGTTGAGATTTTTATTCAGATAATACGTTCCAAAGCGGACGCTCACGTTGGGGCGATAGAGGTCTTCTTCAGAATAACCGGGCGGCCATTTGAGTTCATTCGCAATCTGTTCTCCCGTGGGCTGGATGATCTGCATCAAGCCATGTGCACCTGCTGTCGAACGGATAAAGCCTTCGAACAGACTCTCCTGCCGGATGACACTGAACATGAAGAGCGGGTCAAGCCCATATCGTTCCTCCTCCGGCAGGATCAGGTCACGGTAATACAACCCATAGCGGATATGGTTGAAGTAGATTGGTGCAGTTAATGAATCGGACTGGCTTTTCAAACCAGCCAGCGTCAATACTTCGCGCGCGGCAAAGATCGCGGATCGGTACAAGCCAATATCCAAGAGGTGGTTTGCGAGACGGAAACTGTTGACAGGATCCAATTGAATCGCTTCCCTGAGCGTTTCAAATTCATTTCGGGCTTCGTTATACATTCCCATTTCCCACAATTCTGTACCTCGGATGAATCTTGCATCCTGTGCCAGCGTCCCCGGACCGGAAAGATCCATATTCGATGGCAAATCGAATGTGATGCGCATCCAAATCTCTGCGTTTTTTCTTTCCTGAACAACATCAACATCGAGATCGAGAGATAAAGGTGATTGAAACGGAGAACGCTTCAGAAGAAAATCCTGGGCGCGCAGGCTGTAATACCCGGTGGGGTCGCTCGACTGCGCCTGCTGCCAGGATGATTCGGCAGAAGCCCGGTCTCCCATTTGTTCCTGTGTTTTGCCGCTCCAGAGATAGGCGCGGGCGAGATCTTCGGGCTGAGTCGCAAGGATCACGCCCCTCTTAAAAAGGGCGAGTGCGCTGGTGAAATCCTGCAAGCGATAGCGTGAAACGCCGGCAAGGAGTAAAGCATCCGGTACTTGTTCATTGTCGGGATATTCGTTTGCCACGCGTTCCCAGGTCTGTGCGGCTTGCTCCAGCCTGCCATCCCGTTCGGTGACGCGCGCAGCGTTCATCAGGAAGTCCGGGGCGGAGGAGGAGGTGGGTACGGCAGCGACAAAACCAAGCAATGTTTGTATGCCCGTTTCATACTCACCCTGAACTGCCCATTCGAGAAAAGCCTTCTCTTCCCATGCGTCTGTCCAACGCGGGTGGGAGGGATATGACTTGATGAAGTTGTCGAGGGCGGTAATGGCTTCCTCTGTTTGCTGTATTTCACGCAAGGTAAGCGCGCGATAGTAGGTTGCGGTTCCATCGTTGGCGGGGTTGGTTTGATTGTCTTTGATGTACCTGTCAAAGGCGGCGATGGCAACGTCATATTGACCGGCAAAATAATCCACCAGCCCGCGGTTCAGGTCATCGACGGGGACGTTGGCGTTGAGCAGTTCGACCAGGGCAAGATAGGAATAGCTCGACAGCGGGTAGTTTTCAACCACGTGCAGGTAGCGCGCCTGCGCCTGCTCCACCTGTCCAAGTTTGATGTGTGTCTTGCCCGCGAAGTAATCCATTTGTGCTTTGGTGTAGTCGTTCGTGGTGGCGTTGAAGATCTGGTCCCACATGGCCAATGCCCCGGCGTAGTCACCGAAATCAAATCGGGATTGGGCAATTTTGATTTGCAGTGTCAGTCCATCGTCGAGGCGTGAAGCGTTGAGTGCGGCGGTGTAGGCGTTCATGGCGCCGGTGTAATCTCCGATGGCATACAGCGCGTCCCCGCGGTAGTCCTGCACGTATCCATCCAAAACGCCTGGGACGCGGGTCGAGTAGGTGTTATAGGCATCTGCGGAAGCTTGATTTTGTCCGAGTTCGGAATATGCCCTTCCCATCAGAAAATAAGCGCGGGCGGCGTAGGTCGATTCGGGATATTCGTTAACGAGGCGGATTAGCGTTTCGATAGCGGATTGATACTGGCCATCTGCAAGATCTGTGCGCCCCAAACCCCAGAGCGCGGCGGCTTTCACGGCTCTGTCGGTTGATTCGTTGAAGGCTGTTGTGTATTGGTCGCGTGCCTGGTCATATTCTCCGTAAAACAGCGCCAGGTCGCCCGATTCCACGCGCACCACCGGGACGAGTGTTGGGAATGGAGTTACTGTGGGCGGCAAAGTAGGCGCGGGGGTCGGTTCGACACGATCGGTTGGTGTGGCAGTCGGAAGTGGCGCAGGGGCAGCCTGGCATGCCGAGAGTACAAAGATGAGGATGGAAAGCCAGAAGATTTTCGTTGTTTGCTGCATGTAAACCTTATACTGGATGGGGATGGGGGTGTCAATGGATGCCATTTGTTGGCTGTGCGAATGTCGTGACCTCAGTCACAAATCTGAAAGAATCACCTTGTATAACTGAAATAAAGCGAAGTTTGTTCCCTGCGGTTTTACACAAATGTGATTGGACACTCAAGTGGCTGCCGTTGGAAGTACAAAAGGCTATGTCACCCTGATGGAGCGGTTTTCAGCGACCGAAGGATCCCTATTAATCCGGCAGAGATACTTCGGGGCAGCATATGCCCCTCAGCATGACGGAAAAATTGCAAGGGGCATGCTTGGGTTAATAAGATAAATCTCTGGTTAAGCCGCCTGACTTGTTCCAGAGATCCATCACCTATCACTCCCTCCTCGAATTTCGGAGGGTGCCTTGTTTGATCTGTGAACTATCCGAGAGCCTTCTTTGCTTCAGCGATCACTTCATCATAATCAGGTTCCATACCGAGTTGCGGCAGGTAGTTGACATAGCTCAACATTCCATCGCGCCCGACGATAAAGACCGAGCGGCGCAAATAGCGGCGTTCCTTGATGAGGGTTCCATACTTCTCGCCAAATTCCGCATTGACCACATCCGAAACCACTTTGACGCGCTCCACACCTGCCGCGCCGCACCAGCGCTTTTGTGCCATCGGGAAGTCGCAACTGATGGTGTAGATGACGATGTCCTCTCCGAGCCTGGAAGCCTCTTCATTGAAACGACGAGTCTCGCGATCACATACGTCGGTGTCCAGTGAAGGGACAGCAGATAAAATGATCACTTTACCCTTTGATTCTTCAAGCGGCTTGACTGTTGCCCAGCCGGGCAGGACGGATGTAAAGTCTGGAGCTTTGTCACCAACCTTTACGTCATCACCGACAATCGTAACAAAGTTATCACCCAATTTATAAAAATCATTCCGTTCTGTTGGCATTCTTTTCTCCTTTGAAGTTGGTAGGGGCATTTAACCATATTTTCATTAATTTTATATATGCGATCACTTGATGGTCCGGGTCCCTTTTTCAAAATCAAGATGGAGCGACATTCCTCCGAAATCAATTTTATAGACCAGGTTGTCAATGTCAACACGCGCATACGGATTGTCAAAGCGGGGATAGCTATCCAACCGAACGACCTGACCATGGACCGTGAACTCACCCTCCCAACCGACCTTCACTTCTCCGAACCCCACCGCCTCATACCCGACCTGGAATCCTGATACCGCTAATTCAGCATTGGTCACCGCTGGCACAAAATCAGCAAACGCCCCATCCACACTAGCGCGGCCAAGTTGGCAGATCCAAACATTCTTGTAACCCGGAGTGACAATATCCTGATCCGCATCGGGACCTTCTGTGACCCATTGATAAGGCTGGCTGGAGTACAGTGCTATATACCCTTCACCAATTCTTTCAAAGACCCAGCCATTTTACTTGATCACTTTTTTGCCCGTTGTTGGTAAAAACCTCATCCGTGAAGGTTTGACCCTCAAGATACTCGATGCTGTGGTTGAGGATTTGGTGGTTCTCCGTCCACTTCTCAACGTAAGGGGTGCTCGGTTCATCAAGCCAAAACTTCCAATTCAGAAATGCATCCTTGATGGCGGCTTCCCGCTCAGGCGTGAGCTTGCCCGTTTCAACATTTTAGAGATACAAGCGTACCAAAGAGGTCATTGCAAACTCGGACGGTTCTTCGCGGGTGTAGAGCGAGATCAGATCACCAGTTTCACCTTCGACAAAAGCTCCAGTGATGAATCGGCGTCCGTTTGCCGCAGCAGGCATCAGGTCCAGGATTTTGAGGCGTTGTTCTCGTGTCAATAAATGTACATAACCCGTATCCATGTTGATCGCGGGTGTCTAGCCAGCCGCGTATGTCCGATCCACATGGGCAAGAAATGAGTCAAAATCAGGAGTATCACCTTCATGAAAAGGTGGGAGGGTGGCGGAAATTCCATCGATTTTGTGTTGCTGAGTGATATTTTTCATGAGTATGGGGATGTGTAGACCTTTCGTATTCTAAAAGGTGATCTAGACACTGTCAAGATGAGGTTTGGCCTGGATTTCTTCACTGTTGCATTGCAGTTGTTGTACCGGGCGCGAGATTTCATTCAAAGTAGTATATTCGTGTTGTAAATTTCAAGTTAACAGATTTTTTAAGAATAGCGTTGCTTGACTTGTTGCAAAGATTATGAAATAATCATGTAAACGGTTACAGTAACCGTTTACATCTATGAGAAAGCGTTCATCTTCGGTCACTATTCGTGATGTGGCGAAAAAAGCTGGTGTTTCTGTAGCCACGGTCAGCCGTTACATCAATCGCAATGCTCCTGTTTCAGTGGAAGTTTCGGAACGGTTGGAGCAGGTGATGAACGAGATGAAATATGTGCCGCATGCAGCAGCGCGTCACCTGGCATCTCGAAAGACACGGGTGATTGGTCTATTGTTGAATAATTTGCATAATGATTTTTTTGTGCCTTTATTGAATGGTGTTGAAGCAGTAGTACGGAAAAATGATTATAATTTGATCATCGCAACCTATCATGCAAATATCCGCAGTGAAACTCCACCTCCGATCGGACCACATAATACTGATGGAATGCTGGTTTTTTCCGACGGACTTATCGACGAGGATTTGGTCAATTTGAATGCTTCAGGTTTTCCTATGGTTTTGGTACATCGGACTCCCCCTGCAAGTGTGTCAATTCCCAGTGTTACCGTTGAGAACGTGGAAGCCACAAAGAAAATGATCGAGCATTTAATCCGGGTGCATGGTAGAAACCGGATTTTGTTTATAAGAGGACCTCTTCACCAAGAAGATTCATATAAGAGAGAAGCCGGGTACCGTTTTGCTTTGGAAGCGAATGGAATTGCCTTTAATGAGGACCTGGTACTCGATGGGGAGTTCGAACGTGATATTTCCTATGCAGCCATGAATAATTTTCTGGATAATGGCAACCCTGTGGAATTTGACGCAGTGTTTACAGGTGACGACGATGCGGCTATAGGGGTATTACGGTCATTGCATGATCATAAGATTAGAGTGCCTCATGATGTATCTGTTGTTGGTTTTGATGATCTGGGTTTTGCCCAGTTCCTAAATCCCCCATTGACAACGGTTCGGGCGCCGACAGAGAAGGTCGGTCGGATTGCCACTGAAACTTTGTTTTCCCTTCTTGAAAAAAATTCTTCGAACGAAGTGGTGATACTTCCAACGGAAATTGTGTATCGCCGCTCATGCGGTTGTGTAGTATGATAAATTTGTTATGAAAAGGAGGTGAGACCCTTCAGAGATATCCTATCCACCTATCGTAATACCTGTCAAATCCAAATTCTAGTATGAGGAGAAATCTCACCATGAAAAAACTGCTGTACGTGCTTTCGCTTTTGATCATCGCTTCGATGGTCATTACTGCCTGCGGTGGCGGCGGTGGAGCGGCTGATGAGCCCCCCCCACCCGCTGAAAAGGTCCAGGTCCGCTGGTTCGTTGGTCTTGGAACCGGAACCGATCCCAATCAAGTCACCGTTCAGGAAGAAGTTGTTTCTGACTTCAATGCTTCCCAGGACAGGATCGAACTTGTGCTCGAAGTAGTTCCTTTCGACAGCGCTCGCGACACCCTTTCAACACAGATCGCTTCCGGCGCTGGTCCTGACATCGTTGGCCCAGTAGGCTGGGGTGGTTCCAATGACTTCTTTGGTCAGTGGCTCGATATCTCACCCTACATTCAGTCCTCCGGTTTTGATACATCCGTCTTCGACCCGGCTTTGGTCAAGTTCTACCAGACCGAAGAAGGTCAGGTAGGCCTGCCGTTTGCTGTGTTCCCCGGCGCCATGTACTTTGTGCCTGCCATGTTTGACGAAGCTGGATTGAACTACCCGCCGCAGGTCTACGGCGAAAAGTATGTCTTCCCGGATGGCCGCGAAGCCGACTGGAACTGGGAAACCGTCACTGAA
Source organism: uncultured Anaerolinea sp. (assembly GCA_964436455.1). Lineage (GTDB taxonomy): Bacteria > Chloroflexota > Anaerolineae > Anaerolineales > Villigracilaceae > Defluviilinea. The sequence goes on from CAYTDB010000017.1 coordinate 38,561, forward strand.
GTTGCCAAACTCTTGACCGTTGACGTGAACGGCAAGAACGCATCGGAAGACGGCTTTGATAAAGACCAGATCGTTCAGGTTGGTTATTCACCGCAGTGGCAGTCCATTCAATCCATGGCCACATTCTATGGTGGTGCCGCCAAGATGTATTCTGGTGACGCCAAGGGTTCCTACAAATCCACCCTGCCCGATAGCTGGAAAGCTGCCTGGGAGTGGTACTATAACGGCATGTGGGGTGATGAGCCCTTCATCGCCACCGGACCTCTCTCCGGGGCTCCTGAATTCGGCAATGGCAATGTCTTCAACGCTGGTAAAGCTGCCATGGGCTTGACCCAGACCTGGTACACCTGCTGTCTCGGTGACTTCCGCGACGCTGGCAACGAATTCCAGATGGGCATTCAGCCGATTGGCGCCAACGGCAAGGTCGCAGGACGTGTCGATGCTGATACATTCCGTATCCTTAAGGGCACCAAGAACCCAGATGCAGCCTTTGAAGTTCTTGCCTACCTAATCACCACCGGTGGTGACAAACTTCTCCCCACTTACGGTGCCATGCCCGCGATCGCTTCCAAGACCGAAGCCTTCTTTGAGACAAAATCTGCGGACTATCCGTTTGTGACGGATGCCAGCTGGAATGTCTTCGTTCAGGGTCTTGCGTATCCTGATACCCCCAGCTCTGAGCAATATCAACCGAATTCCATCAAGGCCACTGCTCGCTTCTCCACCTTCGCTGATCTGATGAACAACACCGAAGGATTGGACTTCGATTCTGAATACCAGAAACTGGTTGATGATCTCAACCTCATCTATAACGAGTAAGCGAAAGTAGAAATATAATTGGGCAGGCCAATGATTTGGCCTGCCCAATGTGGTTTTATCGCTGAAAGGAGTATCCCATGTTTGAGCAGCTCACACAAAAACTTCCCAAGTTACCATCCCTTGCCAGTATACGGGCAATGCAGCCTCTTACCAAGCGGGAAATGAGAACTGGTCTTTGGTTCCTGTCACCGTGGTTGTTTGGGTTTCTGGCTTTTACATTATTGCCGATGATGGCCACCTTGATTTTCAGTTTTTTGAACCTGAGAATTACTGACGGTATTTTTAGCGCTCCAAAATTTGTGGGTTTCGACAACTATAAACAATTGTGGGTCGATCCACAGGCTGGTATCAATCCGCTGAATTGGTTCGCCAGCAAAACACCCAGTTCGATGTTGATCACGATCAAATTTGCACTTATCGCCCTGCCGGTTGGTATTTTCATGCCTCTTGGGCTGGCAATGCTCATGAATAGCAAACACCTGAAAGGGCAATTTATTTTCCGTTCTTTGTTCTACATGCCTTATATCGTCCCCTTCGTGGCCAGTGTTTTTTTATGGGGCGGCATGCTCAACACCGAAACCGGTTGGATCAATCGCTTCCTGCTATATCTCGGGGTTGCAAAAGACGCCCTGCCCCAATGGGCAAACGATATCAACTGGGTGTATCCCACTTATGTGATCATGGGGATCTGGGGGGTTGGCAATGCCATGTTGATTTTCCTGGCAGGTTTGCAGGGTGTGCCCACTGAATTGTATGATGCAGCAAAAGTGGACGGGGCCAATCAATGGAAAACATTCTGGAACATCACCTTCCCCATGATCTCTCCGGTGATCTTCTATAACGTCACGTTGAGCATTATCGGTCTCTTCCAGTACTTCCTTGTTCCGCTCGTTGTGAATAACGGCACGGGCAGGCCCGGTGGTGCAACCATGTTCTATAACCTGTATTTGTATAAGACATTCTTTACCTACCAGAACATGTCCTATGGTTCGACACTGGCATGGTTCCTTTTCTTGATTATCCTTGTGGTAACTTTGTTACTATTCTGGTCAGCGAAATACTGGGTGTATTACGCTGGTGAAGCACGCTCATAAAGGAGACAGCCATGAATAAAAAGATCCGTGACGGGCTCAATACCACTTTTGTCACAGTCCTTGTGCTGAGCCTTCTGGTTATTTTTCTTTCACCCTTCGCTTTTATGATCTTCACGTCGCTAAAGACGCGTGAGCAGATCTCAGTGGTTGGTGCGCCAATCTGGCCCGCAAGACAACCGAGAATTGAATATAACGGTCAACAATTGGATGTGTTCATAGTTCCCCTTGGTCAATGCGAGGGCTTCGATCCTGCCTCCACAGAGACAAGGAACCTGGCAATTACTGTAAAAGGACGTCAGGAGAGCACCTTTATTGACCCAGATAACCTGGATAAGGGTGAATTTGTCTGCCAGGTATCATGGCGTGCGTTGGACCGCCCGTGGATATTATCCCCAACGTGGGCAAATTATACGGAAGTGTGGGAGACCATTGATTACTTCAATTTGCTTTCGAATACCACCTTCTACGCGATCAGTACGATGATCGGAACAGTCATTTCCTGTATTCTGGTGGCATATGGCTTTGCGCGTTTCCGCTTCCCGGGTAGGGACATTTTATTTGTTGTCTTGATCTCGACCCTCTTCCTGCCGGGGGCTGTGACCATCATTCCCACCTACTCCTTCTGGCAGCGATTGGGATTGGTGGGCACTTGGATACCTCTCGTCTTCCCTCATTTCTTTGCGAATGCATACAACGTGTTCCTTTTTCGGCAATACTTCATGACCATTCCACGCGAACTGGATGAGTCTGCCATGATCGATGGTGCGGGTCCGTTGCGCATCCTGTGGTCCATTCTCATTCCACAATCGTATCCGGTGATTATTGCAGTGGTCGTGTTCCACATCGTGTTCGCATGGAATGACTATTTCGGTCCATTAATTTATCTTTCCACTGCGCGGGATAAGTGGCCCATCTCGGTAGCGCTTTCGACGTTCAATGGCATCTATGGACAACAGCCGCAATTGATTCAGGCTGGAGCACTTCTTGCTCTCATCCTGCCGATCATCTTGTTCTTTGTTGCCCAGCGCTTCTTCGTTCAGGGTATCGTCATCACAGGCGTTGAAAAATAATATGCTCAAAGTTACGGTCATAGGAGGTGGGTCTACTTATACTCCTGAGCTTGTCAACGGGTTTCTCGCTCGGTTGGAGCAATTCCCGCTCGATGAACTCTGGTTGATGGACATTGACGCGGAACGGCTTGAGATCGTCGGCGGATTTGCCCAACGCATGGTGGAAGCGAAGGGGTCGCCTTTTAAGGTCATCCTCTCGACCAGCCAGCGGGAAGCGATTACAGACGCCTCTTACGTGACGACCCAACTGCGCGTTGGACACATGGAAGCACGCCGCCGGGACGAATACCTCGGTCTTCGTCATGGATTGATCGGTCAGGAGACGACCGGTGTGGGCGGCATGGCGAAAGCGCTTCGTACGATCCCCGTCATCATGAAGATCGCGCAGGATATCAAGGAAGTCGCCAAACCTGGTACGATGTTGGTCAACTTTACCAATCCTGCCGGGCTCGTTACCCAGGCATTGAGCAAGTATGCGTCCGACGTCCCTGCCGTGGGTGTGTGCAATGTGCCTATCACAACCAAAATGCACATCCTTGAAGATTTGGAAAAGGCAACCGGTAAAAAAATTGACCCCGACCACGCGGAATTGAAAACACTCGGACTGAATCACCTCTCCTGGCATCGTGGCTTTACGGTGGAAGGGGAGGATGTCTGGCCCCAGGTCATTCAGGGATTTATCGATGAGCTCAAGAAGGAAGATCATCCTGAGTGGGCCCCGCGTACGATTGAAGTTCTACGGATGATTCCCAATTATTACTTGCAGTATTTCTATCATACGGATAAGAAACTGAAATCGCAGGAGAAATGGCCCCCATCACGCGCAGAGGAAGTGATCGAGATCGAAAAGGACCTTTTGCGCGAATATGCAGACCCGAACCTCAACGAACCTCCCGCCGATTTGATGAAGCGAGGCGGCGCCTACTACTCGACGGTTGCCACGCAGCTATTGAACGCACATTACAACGACCTGGGCGAGACCCACGTTGTGAACATCACGAACAACGGCGCAGTGAAGGAATGGCCCGCAGAGTGGGTGCTGGAGATCCCATCCACTGTGCGAAAGAGCGGCATTACGCCTATCCCGACCGAGCCGTTGCCGCTGTCACAGTTTGGGTTGATCTCCGCGGTCAAGGCGTATGAAATGTTGACTGTGGAGGCTGCAATTCACGGCGACCGTGATGCTGCCTACCAGGCGTTGCTTGCCAACCCGATCGGACCAAAGGCGGACATGGTGCAGGCTGTGCTCGATGACCTGTTGGAGACGCATCGAGAGCATCTGCCCCAATTTTGGAACTAACCCGATAGCACGGGGCGACCCACTCGGTCGCCCCTTTGTTTACCTTCATACTTTATGCGATATTTTCTTGGCGCCGATCTGGGCGCGACAAAAACTCACACACTCATTCTAGATGAAACGGGCAGGTCAGTTGGCTTTGGTGAAAGCGGTCCCGGCAACCACGAAGTTGTTGACTATGATGGCATGTTGGCAGCCATGCAGGACAGTATGGCACAGGCGCTTCAAGCTTCAGGGTTGACCAAAGCCGATATCGCTGGAGCAGGTTTCGGCGTGGCAGGATTCGACTGGCAGTCCGAATACGAAATCACGGCGCAGACGATTGACCGTCTTGAGTTAAACGCCCCGTATAAATTTGTCAACGATGCAGTGCCTGGACTGGTGGCAGGGTCGGTGGAAGGTTGGGGAGTGGTTGTCGTTTCCGGCACAGGGTCCAATTGCCGCGGCTGGGACCGTGAACACAAGCGCGAGGGACGCGTGACTGGGCATGGCGTGATGATGGGGGAAGGCGCGGGTGGTTCCGAGTTGATATTCCAGACGATGCGACACGTTGGCTATTCGTGGACGAAGCGCGGACCGGAAACAAAACTTGCCGATGCACTGGCGGAGTATGTGGGAGCGCATGATCTCGAGGACCTTTTGCGCGGTTATACGACCAACGAGTATGAGATCGGTGCCGATGCGGCGCGAATCGTTTTCCGTGTAGCGGAGGCAGGTGACCAGGTAGCGCGCGATCTGATCCACTGGGCTGGCTGTGAACTTGGAGAAATGATCAATGCTGTTGTACGGCAGTTAAACTTTGAGACACTTGAATTCGATGTTGTAATGACGGGCAGTATGTTCAACGGTGGTGAAATGCTCATCGCACCGATGCGCGAGACTGTATATAAACTTGCGCCGAAAGCACGTTTTGTGCGGCTCGGTGTGCCGCCTGTGGTTGGCGCGGTCATGCTTGGTTTTGAGGCTGGCGATGTGAGGGTGGAAAAGTCCACGCGGCAGACAATGATCGATACATTTCCGTCCCTCCGGTCCAATGGAAAAGAACTTGCGAGGCAGCAATGACCACGATCGAATTCTCCCTGATCCCCGATTCTGATGCCGATTTTGAGAACCTTTTCCGCATTGTCTCCGACTTTGAGCAGGCAACAAGCATAGAAGTAAAATTAAACCGTATGGAATGGGAGAATGCGTGGCAGCATCTGATCGGCATTGCCACGCAGGGACACGGCGCCGATGTCTCCCACGTTGGTTCCAGATGGGTCAGCAGTCTGATGGTCATGAATGCACTGCGACCGATCCCCAATCATCTCGTTGACCGGATCGGCGGCGAGCGTGCTTTTGTCCACTCTACGTGGACGGGCATGGTGTCTGAGGAGGATCGTCATGTATACGGGATTCCACTTGGCACATACGTTTATGTGATTGCCTATCGAAAAGACCTGCTCCAGCAGGCGGGCTTGCATGAACGCTCTGCTTTTGCAACTCCTGCCGCCCTCGAAGAAACCATCCGTAAACTGGCAGCGCTTAACGCGGTCGAGAACGCCTTTCTGATCCCAGTCGTCCCGTTCCCGTTCAACGATCTGGTGCATATGGGTGCATTGTGGATCTGGGCTTCGGGTGGTCATCTTCTGGATAATCGCGGCAAACAGGTGTTGTTCGACTCGCCTGCCGCACTGGCTGGTCTGAAGTCGTTCCTTTCCCTGTTGCGGAACGTTCCCAATACTGGCGATCTCGGACAGGACCAGTGTATGGAGGCTCTCCTCGCGGGAAAAGCCGCTGCGGGCATTACCAATTCGCGCGCCCTCCTGACCGCCATCCAGAACAAGACCCCCAATATCGGGAATGTTGGTGCAGCAAGTCTGATGAGCATCCCATGGACGGGCGGCGGAAGCGTGGTTGTATGGCGTCACACATATGGGTATCCCGACCGCCTCGAGGCATCCTACAAACTTGTCGAATACCTGTCACGCAAACAGACCATGCTCGAACTTGCCGAAACATCGCAAACCCTGCCCTCCCGCACCGATGCGCTCAATACTCTCTTCCCGCCCGAACACCCGATGCGCGCGGTCATGCTGCAACTCGTATCCACCGGGCGTTCCTATCGCCCCGTTTCGTTGTGGCATCGCATCGAACACCAATTCGGCATGGAACTTGGCGCTGTGGCGAACGAACTCATGCAAAACCCAAAGGCGGATTTGGATGAGACCGTGACGCGTGCCATGACGTCGGTTGCCGATCGCCTGAATCTTACGCTCGGATAATTGGATGCTTCGCTTCTTTCTTGCCCTCAGCCTGTTTCCCCTTCTCTTGTCTTCCTGTTCCCCGACAATGACTGCTCCTCCCGAACCCTTTCGCATCGTCGCTTATGCAACCGATGGGATCATCGAAAGCCTCATCCCATACGACAAACTGACTCACATCAACTACTCGTTCCTCACTCCCAAAGCGGATGGCACCTTCAACCAGATCAACAACAGTTGGAAGTTGAAACTCATTGTTGAGAATGCACACAAAAACGAAGTGAAGGTCTTGATCTCGGTAGGCGGCTGGGGGTGGGACTCACAATTCGAAACCGTGGCAGCTGACCTGTCGCTGCGAAGCGCATTTGTCCAGAACCTGAAATCCTTCGTGGATGAATATCAACTTGATGGCGCGGATATCGATTGGGAGTATCCAGATGCTGGGCAATCGGCGCAGAATTTCCTGTCATTGATGACCGAATTGCGTAATGCCATGCCCGATAAGTTGTTCACGACTGCGGTCGTCTCTTACGGCGAAAACGGAATGGGCATTCTGCCTGAAACGTTCGAGTTGTTCGATTTTGTGAATATCATGACGTACGATGGCCCCGACCACGGCTCGCTGGAACAATTCGAACACGGGCTTGCTTTTTGGAGCGAACGTGGTCTTCCGCCTGAAAAGATCGTGATGGGACTCCCATTCTACGGTGACCCGAACTTTGCCTATTTCAAGATCGTCGCCGAAGACCCCGCCGCCGCACAAAAGGACGAATTCGATTTTTACGGGACCACGTATCACTACAACGGCATCCCAACCGTTCAAACCAAGACAAAGCTGGCAATGGAGAAGGCTGGCGGCATCATGTTCTGGACGCTGGACTATGATGCCCAGGGCGAGCTCTCACTCGTCAAGGCGATTTACGAAACGGTTCACAAATAACACACCCTGGAGAAAACAATGACTCAATTTACCCTCGGCGTAAACTATTGGCCCCGCAAAAAGGCGATGTATTGGTGGAGCAACTTCGATGAAGGTGAAGTGCGTGAGGAGTTTGCCGTCATCAAAGAGATCGGCATGAACGTTGTCCGCCTCTTTTTGTTATGGGACGATTTTCAGCCCGAACCGACCAGCGTTGCGAAGGATAAGCTCGATCACCTTGTGAAGGTTGCAGATGCCGCCGCCGCAAACGGACTTGGCATTGATATGACCTTTTTCACCGGTCACATGAGCGGACCGAACTGGAGTCCGCGCTGGCTTTTGGGCGGGGAGCTGCCTCCGAGCGCGCACCAGCACTGGCTTCGTGATGTGGTCAGTGAAGGCAAAAGGACGGAGCAGGGTTATCGCAATATGTTCCATGACCCGGTTGCGCTGGATGCGTCACGGTTACTGCTCAAGACCGTTGTGACCGAACTTAAGGATCACCCCGGCGTTTGGATGTGGAACCTCGGCAATGAACCCGATCTCTTTGCCTGGCCCAATTCATCGGAGGAAGGTGCGGCGTGGGTGAAGGAAATGGTCGGATTGATCAAAGGCATTGACCCGAAAAAACCCGTCACGATCGGTTTGCACGGAGATGGACTCCATCGCGACAACGGATTGCGCATTGACAAGGTGTATGCCCACACGGATGTGGCTGTCATGCACTCGTATCCCATGTACACTCCCTGGGCGCGTCAACCTCTGGACCCGGATTTTGTCCCCTTTACCTGTGCCTTGACTGCCGCCTTGTGCGGCAAGCCTGTTCTCATGGAGGAATTCGGCGGCTGTACCGCACAACCCGGTGAGCCTTCTCACATCATGAAATGGACCGAAACCAACGGTCGGGAACGTGATCAATTTATGGCAGGTGAAGAAGAGTTCGCGGAATACATTAAGCAGGTGCTTCCGAACCTCCAGAACAGCGGCGCGACAGGCGCCATGCTGTGGTGCTATGCGGATTACGTTCAGGAGCTATGGGATCTGCCTCCCTGTCAGAATGCGCAGCACGAACGCTGGTTTGGTTTGGTGCGTCCTGATGGTTCGTTGAAACCGCATGCAAAAGTAATTCAGGAATTTGCGAAAACAAATCCTCAAGTCAAACCGATCCCTGATTATGCAAAGTTGTCCATTGATCCTGATGAATTCTACAAAGAGCCGCTTGGTTATCTGGTTGATCTATATCAACAATACCTGAAAGGACTGGAAGGTGCCTAAACGACTTATTATCAATTCCGATGATTACGGACGTTCTCCAGAAATCTCGCAGGGGATTCGTCTGGCATATCAGTACGGTGTGGTCACTTCCACCACCTGCATGATGAATATTCCCACCACGGCGGACGATGTAAGGTTGGCTGTAAAGGAAGCGCCGGGGCTTGGGCTGGGAGTCCATTTGGTTTTAACAATGGGCAAGCCGATAATGCCGCACGAAGCGGTCCGGTCAGTTACGGATAGAGATGGGAACTTCTTCAAATACGGTCCTTTCGTGAAGAATCTGCCCCGACTCGATGTGCGGGAGGTCAAAGTCGAATGGCGTGCACAAATCGAAGCCTTTATTGCCGCCGCCGGAAAAAAGCCCGACCATCTTGACTCTCACCATCATTCTTCTTATTTCTCTCCTGAATTGTTCCGTGCCATGATGGAGTTGGCGCAGGAATATGATTGCCCGATCCGTTTTCCGTTCACGGGCGGAGAATACGGCGAATTGAAACCGACAGAACCGCATGTACCCGCGCTCATCAAGGAATTCAACCCGCGCCGCCCCAATCTATTCATTTCTGATTTTTACGACCAGCAGGCGACATTGCCGGTTCTGTACGAACTGCTTTTGTCTCTGCAGGATGGTGTCACGGAACTCATGTGCCATGTTGGTTTTGTGCCGGATGCCTTCATGAAAGAGTCTGTATATAACAAACCGCGTCAAAGGGAACTTGGCATTCTACTCGATCCCACAGTCCGAACACTGGTCAAAGCCCTAAAGATTCAACTCATCACCTTTGCTGATTTATGAAAACTTATCGGCTGATATTTAAACAAGCACCAAACAACCGGAGCGATCCATGTCACGAATAGATGACCTTATCAAACAAATGACCATCGAAGAAAAAATCTCCATGCTTGCAGGCGCAGACCTGTGGCATAGTGTTGCGGTCGAGCGGCTAAATATTCCGCAGTTCAAAGTGACCGACGGACCCAACGGCGCGCGCGGTGCGTCGGGGAGCATGGCATCACCGTCTGTTGCCGCACCGGTTGGCATCGCCCTCGGTGCCACATGGAATCCTGAACTTGTAGAAAAGGTTGGCAATGTGCTGGCGGACGAACTCGAAGCCAAGGGTGCGCATATCCTGCTTGCACCCACTGTTAATATCCACCGTACACCGATCGCGGGACGCAACTTCGAATGTTATTCGGAAGATCCATTCTTGAGCGGCATGATGGCATCCGCCTACATCAAGGGTATTCAGGATAAGGGCAAAGGTGCGTGCATCAAGCATTTTGTTGCCAACGATCAGGAATACGAACGCTTCTCGATGAGCTCCGAGGTGGATGAACGTACCCTGCGTGAAATCTATCTTGAGCCGTTCCGTATTGCCATTCGTAACTCAAATCCGTGGGCGGTCATGTCGGCGTACAACCGTGTCAATGGAACGTATGCCTGCGAGAACGATCACACGCTCAACGAAATTCTTAAAGGCGAGTGGGGCTACAGGGGCATCGTCATGTCCGATTGGTTCGGCACCTATGACAAGGATGTCCCCAACAGCGGGCTTGATCTTGAAATGCCGGGTGCGGCACGCTGGATGGCAGAAGAGATCGTGAAGCGCGCCCTGGATGAGGGCCCATTGACTGAGGAGATCCTCGACGACAAGGTCCGCCGTTTGCTGGGAGTGCTGGATAAAGCGGGTCTCTTTGACAAGCCCGAATTGCAAAAAGAACAGGGTGAGGATAAGCCCCAGCATCGCAAGATCATACGTGAGGCGGCGCAAGAGGCGATTGTCCTGTTGAAGAATGAAAAGGGTTTGCTTCCGCTCAAGAAGGTCAAGTCCATCGCGGTCATTGGTCCGAATGCCAATATCGGGCAGATCCTTGGCGGCGGCAGTTCATCGGTTACACCGCATTACGTGGTGACACCGCTCGAGGGGATCAAAAATCGTGCGGGCAAAAAGGTCAAAGTGGATTACGCCCCCGGATGCCAGATCTACAAATCACTGCCTGCTCCTGCTCCTGAAACTTTGTCCACTGCTGACGGACGCATCGGACTTACCCTGAGCATCTACAACGGAACTGAATTCTCCGGCGCCCCGGTTTTCACCGAAGTCACACCGAACGTTCAGCATGGCTGGTTCGATAAATCAGTCCCCAATGCGAACCAGGAATCATTTTCTGCACGTATGGAAGGTTTCTTCACACCGAAAGAATCGGGCATGCATACGCTTGCTTTGAATGCGGTAGGCTGGTGCAAACTCTATCTCGATGGCGAAGTTATCATTGACCACTCCTCCGCTGCGGACATGGGCAAGCAGGTCCTTGCCGAAGTGGAACTCGAAGGCGGCAGAGCCTATGCCATCAAAGTGGAATATTACTGGCGAGGCAATCCGCGCTGGCGCTCGGTGGGGATCGGTCACCAGCCTCCACAGTCGAAGGATATGATCGCTGACGCAGTGAAACTCGCCAAGAAGGCGGACGTGGTCATCGTAGTCGCTGGCTTGACTGGCGAATGGGAGTCCGAAGGCTTTGACCGCGTGGATATGAAACTGCCCGGCGAACAGGATAAGCTCATTAAGAAAGTTGCCAAAGCCAACAAGAACACCATCGTTGTCTTGAACGTGGGCTCGCCTGTGGAAATGCCTTGGATCGACAAAGTCCCTGCGGTGATTCAACTTTGGTATGACAGTCAGGAGCAGGGCAACGCGCTTGCCGATGTGCTGTTTGGCGATGCCTGCCCCTCGGGCAAGCTGCCGACAACATTCCCTGTTCGACTGGAAGACAACCCTGCCCACATCAATTATCCCGGCGAGAATGGCAAGGTGCATTATGGCGAAGGTATCTTCGTTGGTTATCGTTACTACGAGAAGAAAAATGTTGAGCCACTCTTCCCATTCGGTCATGGACTTTCCTACACCAAGTTCAAATACAGCAACCTGCGCTTGAGCACCCAATCCATTACGCCGAATGACAAACTTACCGTCAAAGTAGATATTACCAACACAGGCAAGGTGACGGGCAAGGAGACCGTGCAGCTTTATGTGCGCGATGTCAAATCCACATTTGCAAGACCCGAAAAGGAGCTCAAAGCCTTTGCCAAGGTGGAGGTCAAACCGGGCAAGAAGAAGACGGTCACATTCACATTGGATCGTGAAGCCTTCTGGTATTTCGATGTTGTCAAGAATGGCTGGAACACGGAACCAGGCGAGTTCGAGATCCTCGTCGGCGCGTCAAGCCGTGATGTACGCGATCAGCGCACTGTCATGCTTGAACCTGAACCACGTTCTGCACGCTTCCATGTCGGGCTTACCCTGCGCACATTGCTTGATAATCCCGAGAGCCGCGCGGTTGTCTCTGGTTATGCCGGCGGATTTCTGCTCATGGCAGATATGGCTATGGCATTGGAGATGACCCTTGATCAGATCGCGGCGAATCATCCCACGCATATTTCACAGGAATTGCTTGCCAGGATCGATCAAGATCTGGCGAAAATAAAATAACCTAATGTCATTGCGAGGAGGTGCATTTTCTGACAGAGCATTCTCCTGCTAAGTGGGAGACTGCTTCGTCGCAATAGCACCACGGCGCCACTCCTCGCAGCGACATGACTAAAGGAATTATTATGAAATTCGGATACTTCGACGACTCATCGCGCGAATACGTTATCACGCAGCCTGATACGCCTCTGCCGTGGATCAACTACCTCGGCAGTGAGGCGTACTTCGGTCTCATTTCCAACACCGCAGGCGGCTACTCATTTTATAAAGATGCCCGCCTGCGCCGCCTCACGCGCTATCGCTACAACAACTCTCCGCTCGATATGGGTGGACGCTATTTGTATGTACGCGATAACTACACTGGTAATTATTGGTCACCCTCCTGGATGCCCACGCGCACAAAACTCGATGAATACGAATGCCGCCACGGACAAGGCTACACTGTTATCACATCCAAACTTAATGGGATTAAATCTTCCGCCCGCTACTTTGTCCCGCTGGGGGAATCGCTCGAAATCTGGCAGGTGACCCTGACCAACGAGAGCGATTCAAACGCGGACCTGAGCCTGTTCTCGGCAATCGAGTTTTGTCTGTGGGACGCCAACGATGACGCCACCAACTTCCAACGGAATTATTCCATCGGTCAAATGGAAATTGTGGACGAGATCATTTATCACAAAACAGAATATCGCGAGCGCCGCGACCATTATGCATATTTTGCTTGCTCTGAAAAACTGGCCGGCTACGATACCATCCGCGAAGATTTTCTTGGTTCGTATCGAGGGTGGGATGAGCCTCAGGTGGTTGAAGCAGGTCGGTCAAAAAACACCGAAGCGCATGGCTGGCAGCCGATCGGCTCGCACCATGTCAAGGTTAATTTGAAGGCGGGGGAGTCCAAACAGATTATCTTCATTCTTGGTTATGTTGAGAATCCCAAAGACGACAAATTCGATCCACCCAGCTCGCAGATGATCAATAAGAAGCCAGCAAAGAAAGCGCTTGAAAAATATATGAAGCAGGCGAATGCTGATAAAGCATTTAATGAACTTCGTGATTACTGGACTGAGCTGTTGGGGAAAGTACAGGTCAAAACGCCCGATGAACATACTGACCGCATGGTTAACATTTGGAATGCCTATCAGTGCATGGTGACTTTCAATATGAGCCGCTCGGCTTCGTACTTTGAAAGCGGCATCGGGCGCGGCATGGGCTTCCGTGACTCGAACCAGGATTTGTTTGGTTTCGTACATATGATTCCCAAGCGTGCGCGCGAACGCATTCTGGATATTTCTGCCACCCAACTCAAGAACGGTGGTGCGTTCCATCAATACCAGCCTTTGACCAAACGCGGTAACAACGATGTTGGTTCCGGCTTCAACGATGACCCGTTATGGCTGGTGTTGGGTGTTTCTGCATATATCAAAGAGACGGGAGATTTTTCCATTCTCGATGAACGGGTTCCATACGAGAATGAAGTGGGAACGGAGAGTCCGCTGTATGAACATTTGCAGCGCGCCATCCAATACACACTTGATCGCCTCGGACCGAACAAACTTCCGCTCATTGGTCGTGCGGACTGGAATGACTGCTTGAACTTGAACTGCTTCTCCGATACCCCGGGACAATCCTTCCAGACGACGACCAACAAGGAAGGCAAGGTTGCGGAGAGCGTGTTCATTGCGGGACTTTTCGTACTTGCCTGTAAAGAGATGGCTGGTCTCGCAGGAAAGAAGAAAGAAGAAAGAGACCCATCTCCCGAAGATTATCTAAAACGCGCCGCTGAAATGGAAAAAACCGTCTGGGTGGCGGGTTGGGATGGGGATTGGTTCCGCCGTGCGTATGATGATTTTGGGCACGTGCTGGGCTCGAGGGAAAATGATGAAGGGAGAATTTTCATTGAGCCGCAGGGTGTGTGTGTGATGGCGGGACTCGGTGTGGACAATGGCAACGCGGTCAAAGCATTGGATTCGGTCGAAGAGCATCTTGCCACCCCGCATGGAATTGTCTTGCAGCAACCCGCGTTCAGTCAGTATTATTTACACCTTGGTGAGATTTCTTCGTATCCACCAGGATACAAAGAGAATGCGGGCATCTTCTGCCACACCAATCCGTGGATCATGATCGCAGAGGCGATGGTGGGACGTGGTGATAAGGCGTTCGATTATTACAAGCGGATCAACCCTTCCGCACGGGAGGAGATCAGCGATCTGCATAAGTGCGAGCCGTATGTTTATGCCCAGATGATCGCGGGCAAGGATGCAGCAACTCACGGGGAAGCAAAGAACTCCTGGTTGACGGGAACTGCCGCATGGAATTATGTTGCCATCACGCAACATATTCTTGGCGTGCGGCCCACGCTTGATGGGCTGGAAGTTAAACCAGTAATACCGTCAGAGTGGAAAGGCTTTAAGATGGTTCGCAGTTTCCGGGGAGTCCGATATGAGATTTTGGTCCAGAGGGAAGGAAATGGGACTGATATCTCACTTGAGGTGGACGGTAAGCCCATCGATGGGACAGTCATCCCTCTGCCTGATATAAATACAAAGATTGTGAAGGTAAAGGCTGTGCTTCGATAATGAAAAAAATCATAACGTTATGTATTGTGATTGCAGTTTTCCTGGCAGGGTGCGGCGATGGGCAGGTCATCCCTGCGACTGGGCCGACACCGTTTCCGACACCTGTACGTTCGACCTTCACTGTGGAACGCGGCGACATCGTTGTGGAAACAAAATTGGGCGGGCGCGTGTCACCATTGGCATTGCACACAGTTTATTTTGCTGTTGATGGACAGGTGCGCGAAGTCTATGTGACCGTCAACGATTTTGTGAAGGAGGGGCAGTTGCTTGGCGAATTGGACAAGGCAATGGAACTACGGGCAAATGCCAACGTGACACAACGCGCCATCCGCCGTGCACAGATCGACGTGGAGATCGCAAGGCTGATGCTTGAGCAATATGAAACGGAGGAACGTCCGCAGTATGAGATCGAAATTCAAAAACTGAGGGTTGAGCAGGCGCAGATGGATTTCGATGAACTGATGGAAAGCATGGGCATCGATCCTGAAGCAGCGATCACAGATGAACTCGACGCGCAGGTGGCGCAGGCCCGGGCGTTCGCTCCCGCCGATGGCACGGTCATCGCGGCTGTGACAACTGGGCGCAACGTCAGCCCGACAACACCTGCCTTTGTGCTTGGTGATCCGGACAAGTTGGAGGTGGTCGCAGACCTGCCTGCCGGTGATGCCGAAGTGAGGGAAATGTTCGAAGGCATGCCTGTTACCGTGATTGTAGATGCAAAGGCAGGTGTGGAAATCCAGGGTACGATCCGTCAGTTGCCTTCCCCGTATGGCACGGGTGTGAGCGAGGAACATGTTGCCCGTATCTTGCTGGATACACTGCCTTCTGCTGATACCTATCAGCTTGGCGACAAGGTTACTGTCAGGGTGGTGCTTGCGAGCAAGAACGGAATTTTATGGCTTCCACCTGATGCAGTCCGCTCGACAGGTGGTCGCACGTTTGTGATAATCAACAGTGACAGCGGTCCCAAGCGTGTGGATGTGGAGATCGGTCTACGAACGCGTGACATGATCGAGATCGTATCCGGTCTGGAAGAGGGGCAGGTGGTGGTTGGACCGTAGCTACGCATGAACCTCCTTCCTCGTCTCGTTTCCTTCTCACAGCAGGCCTGGATCACAACTCGCATTGCGTTCAAACGCCTGCTGACTCAGCCTTTCCTCAGCCTCGCATCCATTGTGGGGTTGATGGTCGCTTCGGGGTTCATCCTGAGCGTCCCATTGTACGCGGATGCAACCTATTTCCGTTTATTGCGTGAAGAATTACTGGCAGGACGTGAAGCCGACCTGGCACAAAAACCGGTGGATTACGCGCCGCTAAATTTCATGTTCGAGCTAACAGCGGCGGGACGCAACAGCCCGCAATGGAAGAACGTCGGCGAAGTGGATGCCTATCTTTCGAGCGATGCGTTGCGGGCGATTGGTCTGCCGGTCACGAACTTTGTCCGCCGTTTTCGCACAGACGGCTACTTCATGTTCCCGCCGCGTGACCCGAACAACCCAGGCACGCAATACGCGTTGACCACCGCCAATTTTGCTTTCATCACCCCGCTGGAGGATACTGTCATTATCGTTGACGGAAATGCACCGCAACCTTTTATCTCTTTGTTCCAGGCGGGTGATGCTATCGAGGTGCTGGCAAGCGAAGCATTCGCCAATGACTTTGGTGTGCAGGTCGGTGACGATTACTCTCTACGCACAGACAGGGGACACATACCCGTCACGGTTGTTGGGTTGTGGCGACCGGTTGATCCCACCGCCTCGTATTGGGATGTCAAAACCGAAAATCTACTTCTCGTCGATGAAGAAACATATTCAGGCATCATCAGTGACCGTGTGGACGATGAACTGGTTAACTCCACCTGGAGCATCACTGCCAGCGGCTCGAGCCTGCATGCCAATCACATCGCGCCGCTGGAGGAACGCATCCGTCTGATTGAAGGACAGGCAAACCGATTATTACCCAATACCAGCCTGGTCCTTTCCCCGCTTGATGCGCTCAGGCGTTATCAGGATAACGCTCCGCAACTGACCTACCTTTTGTTTGCGTTCAGCGTCCCGATCCTGAGTCTGATCTTGGCATTTATCGGTCTGGTGGCGGGGCTTTTCGTCAACCAGCAGCGCGGCGAGATGGCGATCCTGCGCAGCCGCGGCGCGAGCACTTGGCAGGTGCTTGGCATGTCGTTGATGCAGGGCGTCCTGCTCGGTGCGGTCGCGCTGACGGGTGGGGTGTTCCTCGGCAACTGGATCACGCATACCATCGGCAGGGCACGCAGTTTTCTCGATTTCAGCGCGGCGGGTGGCTTGCGCGTGGACATGACCCCGCAGGTGCTTGGCTATGGTTTGCTTGGCATCTCGATCATCCTGCTCGTCCAAGTCTTGCTCCCAACACTGAGCGCGGCGGCGAATACCATCGTCACATACAAACAGGAACGCGCCCGTGCTCTCAATACACCGTGGTGGCAAAAAATTTATGTGGATGTCCTCCTGCTCATCCCTGCGGGGTATGGTCTCTGGCAACTGACACGGCAAAGCAGGCAGGCATTGGAAGGATCTGGGACAATTCCTGACCCTTTGCAGAATCCACTCTTGTTGCTTGTGCCGGCTTTGGGAATTTTCTCTGTCGCTCTTTTCACGCTCCGGCTTGTCCCCCGTTTCATGGAACTTGTCTCCCGAACACTTTCCACATCAGACAGTGTCGGCATGTTGATGGCGGCGCGTTACCTTGCGCGCAGTCCCGCTTTGTACAATGCGCCTCTTGTCCTTCTCATTCTCACGCTCGGCTTATCGGCTTTCACAGCCTCACTTGCCCGGACGCTGGATGTACAGCTTGACAAACAGATGAAGTACAAAGTCGGTTCGGACATCAACCTGTATGAGAAAGGCACAACTTTTACCGAGAACTCACAGAGCGCCGCCTACACCTTTGCACCTGTGGATGAGCATCTCAGCCTCCCCGGCGTCAGGTCAGCCACGCGGGTGGGGAGGTACAAGTTCACGGCTGTGGTTCCCACTGGTGTAATGGAGGGAACCTTCCTCGGCGTTGATCGTCTCACGTTCCCAGCCGCAGCGTACTGGCAGAGGAGTTTTGCCTCTTCCCACCTCGGCACATTGATGAATCAACTAGCCGCCGACCCGACGGGAATCCTCGTCCCTGCCAGCGTGCTCGAAACATATAAACTCAAGGCTGGTGACACGGTGACCATCTCTGTGACGACAGGAGTTGCCGGGGAAGCCATCCT
This sequence comes from uncultured Anaerolinea sp., assembly GCA_964436455.1. Taxonomy (GTDB): domain Bacteria; phylum Chloroflexota; class Anaerolineae; order Anaerolineales; family Villigracilaceae; genus Defluviilinea. Next base: position 56,580 of record CAYTDB010000017.1, read on the forward strand.
GATGGATTCCCGTATTGTCGGTTCCTTTGACCTGTTCCCAACCTGGTACCCCGAAAAGGAAAATTTGCTCGTTGGCAACCTTGACGAACTCTATCTGCGTGCAGGCGCGGAATATCCGCACGAGGTGTGGCTGGAAACGACGAATAATGCCGACCCTGAACAGATCGCATACACCGTGCGCGGCTTCAGCATCCTACTCGACCAACAGGCGGACCAAACAAAACTCGTTCAGGACGGATTGAATACCATTGTCGAAGAATGGTCTTCGGCTGATATAAAGATCCGGGATGAGCAGGCACAACCTGAAAGACAGGGTCTGTTCGGTTTGTTATCGGTTGGCTTTGTTTCCTCGGCATTGTTGACGGTATTGGGCTTTTTATTGTATGCACTGTTCTCGTTCAGGCGGCGTTTTATCGAGATGGGCATGTTGCGCGCGATAGGATTATCCATCCAGCAGATGAAATCCCTGCTGGCAGCGGAACTGGCGTTTCTTGTACTGCTAGGCATCGGCGTAGGAACCGCGCTCGGCGTGTTCGCCAGTGGTTTGTTTGTTCCGTTTTTGCAGATCGGGGCAAGCACACAATCGCAATATCCGCCGTTCCAGATCCAGATCGCGTGGCTCTCGATCTTTGAAATCTATATTTTGTTTGCGTTATTGTTCTTTGCCGCATTGAGCGCTTTATCAGCGCTACTTGTGAGAATGAAGATCTTCCAGGCGATAAAACTTGGAGAGACGACCTAGGCATGTCATTCTGAGCCCGATCAGGTGAAGAATCTCTGCTAACTTGTAAGAGACTCTTCGCTCTGCTCACATCGTCCCGATGTCCTTCGGGAGAGTGACATGATTGTGAATTATGACCGAACCTTTGATTATTTGTGAAAACCTTGTAAAGATATACAGCATCAACAATGCAGGTGGAGCGTCTGTTGAAGTGCAGGCATTGCAGGGACTCGACATCACCGTCAACGAGGGTGAGATGCTTGGCATTGTTGGTGCGAGTGGGAGCGGCAAGTCCACGCTACTGAACGTGCTCGGCGGGCTGGATCGTCCAACAGGGGGACGGGCATTGGTCGACAGACGCAATCTAGGCACGATGAGCGAGAGTGAATTGGACACCTATCGCCGCGATCAAGTTGGTTTTGTGTGGCAGCATGGCACGCGCAATCTTATCCCGTATCTGACGGCGTTGGAAAATGTGGAATTGCCTCTCACGCTTTCCGGGCAGGTTGGCAAAGAGTCTCGTGCTAGGGCAATGGAGTTGCTTGATCTCGTCGGTTTGCGTGAACGCATGGATCACAGCCTTGAGGAATTATCGGGCGGCGAGCAGCAGCGTATTGCGATCAGTATTGCGCTGGCGAATAACCCAAGTCTCTTACTTGCGGATGAGCCAACAGGCGAACTCGACACTGCGACAGCGCAAACCATCTATGATCTTTTACGCGACCTGAACAAACGCCTCGGACTCACGATGGTCATTGTTTCGCACGACCCGGGTATTGCCAAACACGTGGACAGAGTCGTCCAGGTGCGGGATGGCAAGCTGGCAAGCGAGACCGTCCGTGTGCAGAGATCGGATGGGGGAGAGCATCATGTGGAACTGGCGGTCCTTGATTCGGCGGGGCGTTTGCAACTTCCGCGTGAGTATCTGGAGGAGTTCGGCATCAAGCGCCGTGTATTGATTGAGACCACAGATGATGGAATCCTCATCCGCAAGCCTGATGAGAGTCACCATCAGGGTGAACAAGGCTTGTTGGTGAGCGAGCAGACTGAGGTTAAGGATGAAGCGTTGCAAATCCCATCGAAGTTGGTCGAGTTTTTGGAGGGCGCCCTGTCTGTGATCAGGAAGAGGTTGAAGCGATGAGTCTTGTCATCGAAACAAAGGACCTGTGGCGCGTATACGTGTCGAAGACGGGTGCGGAAGTGCCTGCGCTGCGCGGCGTGAATTTGCGCGTGGAGGGGGGAACATTCGTGACATTGAAGGGGCGGTCGGGGAGCGGTAAGACAACGCTGTTGAACTGCCTGGCGGGGCTGGATAAGCCGACATCGGGTTCAGCGATAGTGCTTGGGCATAACATGATGCAGATGGATGATGCGGAAGCAACGGTCTGGCGGCGGGAGCAGATCGGTTTGATCTTTCAATCGTTCGGTTTGTTGCCGACACTGTCAGCGTATGAGAATATCGAGTTGTTGCTGCGCATCAAAGGCGATGAATATGAGTCGCGGCATAGGCGTGCGTTGGAATGCCTGGAGATGGTGGGACTGAGCAAATGGAAAGACCATCGTCCGTATGAGATGTCTGGCGGTCAACAGCAGCGCGTGGCGGTTGCGCGTGCACTGGCAAACAACGCGAAGTTGATCTTGGCGGACGAACCGACTGGTGAATTGGATAGCAAAACGACTCGTGAGTTGTTGACGTTCTTCCGTGAATTGGTGGAGACGCAGAATATAACGATGCTGATGGTGTCACATGATCCGCTCGTTGATCCGTATGTGCATGAGGTGTTGACGTTGAAGGATGGGCAGATAGTCAAGTAGTTGAGTAGTCGAATAAGTTAAGTGGCTTGATGGATCTTCGGAGAAGAATAAGCATAAATGAAAAATAAAAATATCGCCGTAGCTCTGCTCATTACTATTATACTGGCTTCGTGTATGCCAGCGGTGATAGTCGCTCCTGCAACGGAAGCGGCTGTACCTGCGTCAACGTTGACGTCCGTTCCAACCGCTACGCCGACAATCACACCAGTGCCTGCACCCGAAAATATCGCAGACGCAAAAGATCTGCCTGTTTGGGTTGATGAGTTTGTCCATGCTTATGGTGGTAAAGTAACAGTGGATGGCATGGAGATGGACGCAGGTCAGTTGACCGATGAAATCCGTAAGAACGGCGTTAAGTTTATTGAGCCAAAGCAACATAACGGAGCAGAGATTTTTTTTGTAGTTGTAAACAGTGTTCCTCTAGCAATGAGAGATGGCAATGGTCAATGGCTGGAAGCGACGATGGCAAGGCTAGGGGAATTCAACGGGGTTGAGTTTGAATGTTCCTTACGTCTTGACGGAAGAAAATACGATGAGTTTCTAAAGATTTCCGAAAAGGCTTTGGGGAGTCGTCCCATCGTAGTTTGGACAACGAATCTTGACACAACGCGGGTATTTGGCGATTTTTCCGAAGCCGACTGGCAAAGGGTTATTGATAACTGGGATAATATCCAACAAGATTTCTCGTCTGGTACAGTGCCGCCTGATTATCCTTATTATTGGCAATGGGGAATGGATGGCATGGATGGCGATGTGATGCGTGCTTTTGGGGGCAATCCGCAATTTAGGTCAACCCAACTTTATGAAAGCGGCCTGCGTCCCGATGGTATTCGTATTGAACCCTTGAAACAGTTTCAATCCCAAAAATCTCAGGCGGAAATGCTCAAAATCTTTGAGTTTGTTGTCAGAACAAGGGTCTTGATGTTTCCTGAGGTGCAAAGATGGGATGTCTCCGATGAAGTGGCGGCAGCATATATTGGATTTATCAACAACGACGAGCCATTTATCGATGTCAATTTTTGGGGGGTGGCAACGGGTTTGGATCCCGCGCAATTAACCCTAAAAGTAGCCCAATGGGTAAAAATGGACAATCCTAATGCAAGGACCTACATTAATGAACCAACCATCTTTGATCAGGGAAATCCAGTCGCATTTGATCAAATAGGTTATTTTTATAATGTATTTATCCCTGAAATAATTAATGGCGATAACAATCATGATATAGATGGAGTGATTGGGCAAAACAACTGGTGGATTTATGAGCCTCAGGATTGGTCAGCAATCTCTGAAAGAATAGATTATCTCAATGCAAATGGTTTGGAAATAGGTGGTTCGGAGACCATGATCGTTTCAGGCGACATACCGATCAATAATTGTTGCGGAAGGAGAAAGTTGATTCAAGTTCAGGATCCAAAATTGGCACAAGCAGAAATGTACACCGCATGGCTCGACTTATACCTGGACAAGGGCATCAAAACGATTGGCTTCGGCAATATTGATGATTTTTATGCCTGGACCCAGGACGTAGGCCTGCCAGATGCCAATCCCACACTTTTTGACATTGAATTCCGAGCCAAGCCAGCTTATTTTGCAATTGTCCAAGTCTTATACGAGCATTTGCCGTGAATGGTCAAAACTGTACGAAACAATAGGTAGGTACGGATTACCAATCCGCCTTACAAAATATTGGTCAAAAACGAAACAATGAAAAAAATAATTTCCATCTTTTTATTTCTTTCCTTCCTCCTCTCCTCTTGCAGCGATGTGACTGTTATTCCCATCCCAACCACGGAAGCAGAAACAAATGTGGACTTGGGTCCTGTTATTTATACCGACCCTTCGCAACCCGTGGAAGCGCGCGTCGAAGACCTGCTCAAACGCATGACGCTTGATGAAAAGATCGGGCAGATGACGCAGGTGGAAAAGAACAGCATCAAGCGCGGTGACATCACGAAGTATTACATCGGTTCGATCCTGAGCGGAGGCGGCGGTTCACCGGCAAGCAACACAGTTGAAGCCTGGTACAAAATGGTGGAGGCGTATCAGAACGAAGCGCTGAAGACGCGGCTGGCGATTCCCATCATCTATGGTGTGGACGCGGTGCATGGTCACGGCAATTTACAGAACGCCACGATCTTTCCGCATAACATCGGCTTGGGCGCGACGAACGATCCTGAGTTAGTCGGGAAGATTGGGCGTGCAACTGCTGAGGAGATGCTGGCAACAGGCATCCCGTGGAATTTCTCTCCCGTTGTGGCGGTGGTGCAGGATGTACGTTGGGGACGTACCTATGAAGGGTTTGGCGAGGAAACAGAACTCGTGAAATCGTTGGGCACAGCGTACGTCGAGGGGTTGCAAACGCTCGAAGATGGTGACGCGGTTTCCCCGAGCCAGTCCATTTTTGCGCTGGCAACGCCCAAGCATTATCTCGGTGATGGTGCCACGATCTGGGGGTCGTCGCGTACAAACAACATGGATATGAGGTACATGCTTGATCAGGGCAATATGCAGGCTCCCGAGGAAGTGGTTCGTGAGTTGTTCCTGCCGCCCTACAAAAGTGCCGTGGATGCGGGCGCGATGAGCGTGATGACTTCCTTCAGCAGTTGGAAGGGAACGAAGATGCACGCCGAGCAGTATCTGGTGACAAATGTGCTTAAAGGCGAACTTGATTTCAACGGTTTCATTGTTTCGGACTGGCAGGCGATGGATCAGATCTACCCCGATGATTACTACGCCTCCATAGTGACGTCTGTCAACGCGGGTGTGGATATGAACATGGTGCCGTATGACTATATCAAATTCATCGAGACGATGAAACAGGCTGTGGATTACGGTGACATCCCCGAATCACGCGTCGATGAAGCTGTGCGCCGTATCCTGCGCGTAAAATTCGCCCTGGGCTTATTCGAGAGTCCCATGCCTGACACGAAATATCAGGCAACCGTCCGTTCGCGCGAGCATTTGGAATTGGCTCGTCAGGCGGTAAGGGAGTCACTAGTGTTGCTCAAGAACGAAAATAATGTTCTACCTCTCAGTAAAGATGCACCTGTCATCTTTATCGCGGGTGAAGGCGCCAATGACATTGGTTTGCAGTCCGGCGGTTGGACACTCGAATGGCAGGGTAAAAAAGGGAACGATAATGAAGGTACAACGATCCTGAGTGGTATCCGTGCCGCGGCGGGTTTGAGCACAGTGATCGAATTCAGCCGTGACGGCGATTTCAGCGAATTCAAGAACGCGGATGGCAGTCCGCGTTTGGCGGATGTGGGAATCGTTGTTCTTGCCGAGCAACCGTATGCCGAAGGAGTCGGTGACGCGGCGGATATTTCCCTCACAAATGCAGAGCTTGAATTGATCGAAGCAGTTCATGAACAAAGTGAATCGGTGATTGTCATTATGCTTTCGGGACGTCCGCGCGTGATCACGGAAGGTTTGCCGCTGGCAGAGTCATGGGTGGCAGCATGGCTCCCTGGCACGGAAGGCGGGAGTGGCATTGCCGACGTGTTGTTCGGTGATTATCCGTTTACTGGAAAATCTACTTACTCCTGGCCTCGTTCGAATGATCAACTGCCCATCAATGTCAATAACACAAAGGATGAAACAGGCTGCGATGCACCACTCTTCCCATTTGGATATGGGCTGAAGTATGGAGAGTCCATGCCTGAGATGTTGGAATGTAAATAGATTAATGTCATTCTGAACCGTGAAGCGGCGACACTTGCACCGCACGCAAGTGCAGGTGAGAATCTCCTGGACAATCGTAGAGACCCTTCGCTCTGCTCAGGGTGACAATACCCTGGAGTAAATATGAACTACGGCTACTTTGACGATGCCAATCGTGAATACGTAATTACCAATCCGCGTACGCCTGCCAAGTGGATTAACTACATTGGCACGCTTCAATTTGGTGGTTTTGTCGATCACACGGGCGGTGCGCTCATCAGCAGGAACGATCCGACTTTTAACCGCATCACGAAATATATTCAGCAGATGCCGTCATCCGATTTTAAGGGGGAGACGTTGTATTTGCGTGTGAAGAAAGAAGAAAGAGGAAAGAAGAGTGCATATCTTGTATTCTCGCCTTTTTATGTTCCCACGCTTGATGCGCTTGATAAATACGAATGCCGAGTCGGACTTGGCTACACCTGCATCACAAGCGAGATGTACGGCATCCGCACCGAAGTGACGATCTTCGTCCCTGCAGGCGCGGCAGTCGAAGTGCGCGACATCAAGGTGACCAACATCAGTGACAAGCCTATAGAAGTGGATGCCATCCCTGTATTGGAATACACCCATCCCAATGCACTCCAACAATTCACCAACGCCGATTGGATCCCGCAGACGATGCAATCGAAAGCCATCAAGGATGGAGAGTTTCATGTACTCATCCAGCATCCCTTCATGTTTCGCGACATCAAGGTCAATTACTTCACCTCCAACTTGCCCGCTTCCTCTTTTGAGACCGACCGCAAGAAATTCCTTGGCAACAATGAATACGGCACGTGGGCGAATCCGCTCGGTTTGCAGAACGATGGACTCTCGAATACACAAGCCTTGCGCGGTGACAATATCGCCGCAATGCTTCATCATCTCGGCGCGCTTCAGCCTGGCGAAACAAGACAACTCATCACGCAACTCGGGCAGGAAGTCAACTATGAAGCGGCGAAGAATAGTGTAGAGAAATATCGCAACCCCAAGTCCATTGAAGATGCGCTCGATGAGATGAAAAAGTTTTGGGATAAATATCTCGATGTCCTGCAGGTCGAAACGCCCGACCCCGCCTTCAACAGTACGGTCAATATCCATAACCCGCATCAGTGCCACACCACACGGCAATGGTCGCGCTATCTTTCATATTACCAGCTTGGCATGGGTTCGCGCGGCATCGGCATGCGCGACTCGTCGCAGGATCTGCTTGGCACGATGGCGAACAATCCGCAGGACGCGAAGGATTTTTTGAAGACCCTGCTCTCATTCCAAAAGCAGGATGGCTCGGCGCTGCACAGTTTCAATCCGCTCACGCTTGAGGGCAGTGTCGGGGACTCGGCTGAGATGGAAGATCGCCCCAAGTATTACAGCGACGATCATCTCTGGAGCATTCTAGGCATCACGGCGTATGTGAAGGAGACAGGTGACACTTTGTTCTTGGATGAAGTGATTCCGTATTACGAAAAGGACAAGGATGGTAAACCGCTTCATTCCTCGTCCGTGCTTGATCATGCGAAACGAGGCTTGTCCTTCACCCGAGCCGACATCGGCGCACACGGACTCCCGCTCCTCGGCTTTGCTGATTGGAACGATACGGTCAATATGCCGACAGGTTCCGAGTCGTTATTTACGGCAAATCTATATGGTGTTGCCTTGCGTGAATTTATTGCATTGCTCAATTACATTGATCAGCCTACGGGCGAGTACGAAGCGGCATACAAGGAAATGCAGTCCCGCGTGGAAGAGCACGGCTGGGATGGCGAGTGGTATGTCCGTTATTTTGACAACGAAAGCAATCCGCTTGGTTCGCACAAAAATCAATACGGACAGATTTACCTCAATGCACAATCGTGGGCTGTGTTATCAGGCTTTGCCTCCAGTGAACGGGCGAAGCAGGCGATGCAAGCTGTGTATGAAAAATTGAATACGAAACATGGGATCAAACTCTCGTATCCAGGTTTCAATGGTTTTGACCCGAAATATGGCGGCGTGACGACTTATCCGCCTGGGGCGAAGGAGAACGGCGGCATCTTCCTGCACCCAAATCCCTGGGCGATGATCGCAGAGACCATGCTTGGAAATGGCGATCGTGCCTATGAGTATTATTCGCAGATCAATCCTGCTGGTAAAAATGACAGTATTGATTTGTATGAAATCGAACCTTATGTGTATGCTCAAAACATACTTGGTGACGAACATCCGCAGTTTGGGTTGGGACGTAACTCGTGGCTTTCGGGTACAGCTTCGTGGTGTTATCAGGCTGGCACACAATGGATTTTGGGAATCCGTGCAGATTATGAAGGGTTGCTCATTGACCCGTGCATCCCGTCCAAGTGGGAGGGGTTCAAGGCGACCCGCAAATATCGCGGCGTGACGTATCGCATCACAGTGACGAATCCGCAGCATGTCTGCAAAGGCGTGGCAAAGGTCACTGTCAACGGGAAGCAGGTTGAGGGGAGTCTGATCCGCGCAGATGAAGGTTTGCAGCAAGTGAATGTCGAAGTCGTGATGGGGTCATGATGTCCAGGTCAAGACTTCCATCCAAATCCATTGATAATGATTTTTTACGCGTTGAATACCTGACAACGACGGGACCGCGCATCATCGGCTTGTACGCGAAAGGTGCGGAAGGAAATTTATTCGCCGAGACGCCCGGCGTGCATTGGACAGTACCGCACGGGGAGTTTTATTTGCGAGGCGGGCATCGCTTGTGGAAAGCGCCAGAAGATTCGTTTTTCAACTGTCCCGAAGAGGGCGTGACTGTGATCAAGGGTGATGAAGTAATCTTGCGCAGCCCAGTGGATGTGTCGGGCCTGGAGAAAGAGATCGCATTTCGGCTGGATGGGAACCGTGTGCATCTTTCACACCGCATTACATGGCACGGCGACTCTCCGCTCGAACTCGCCCCGTGGACGATCACCCAACTGCGCTTGGACAGCCTGGGCATTTTGCCGTTGAAAGGTGTGGCTGGTAGCGACTCGGCTCCCAATCGAAGCATTGTGATCTGGCCCTACACCAGTTTGAAAGATGAAAGGTTGGAACTGCACGATGATTTTATGCTCGTGCACGGAAAACCGAAGGACATTTCCTTGAAGGTCGGCGGACTCAATACACATGGATGGCTCGCCTGTGCGCTGGGCGATGCATTGTTCGTGAAGCGGTTCGCCGTTGAAGATGGGAAATTTCCTGATATGAACAGCAACGTGGAATCATATGTCAAGGATGTGTGTATCGAATTGGAATTGCTCGGCACAGTGAGGACGTTGGAGAAGGGTGAAGCGGTAACATTGGAAGAAACGTGGGAGGTAATTGTTGGCGAGTTTCCCCCAACCCTGGAAACTGCCCGTATAATCGTCGGGCTGATAAAGTAGGTCACGTTTGTAACGTGACTGTCACGCATAAAGTGTCACCTACGTTTCAAAAATTGGAGTATTGAATGGCAAACAAGATCATCTTCCCTGATAATTTCCTCTGGGGCGCAGCGACAGCCTCGTACCAGATCGAAGGTGCGTGGAACAAGCACGGCAAGGGCGAATCCAATTGGGATCGGTTCACGCACACACCTGGAAACATCAAGAACAACGATACAGGCGATGTAGCAGACGATCATTACAACCGCTGGAAAAAAGACATCGTCTTAATGAAGAAGATCGGGTTGAAGGCGTATCGTTTCTCGATCTCGTGGACCCGCATCCTGCCTGCGGGACGCGGCAAGGTCAATCAAAAGGGGCTCGATTTTTACAGCAAGCTCGTGGACGGTCTACTTGAAGCGGGTATCACGCCTTTTGTCACGCTCAATCATTGGGACATTCCGCAAGCCCTTGAAGAGCAAGGCGGCTGGGTGGTTCGTTCCACGGCAGAAGCTTTTGTAGATTATGCCAACATTGTTTCGCGAACACTTGGCGACCGTGTCAAGAACTGGATCACCCATAATGAGCCTGCCGTTGTTGCGTGGATGGGCTATGGGATGGGTATCCATGCGCCTGGATTGAAGGATTTTTCTCTTGCAGTGCCTGTATCCCATCACCTGCTTCTTTCACATGGGTGGGCGGTGCCGGTTATCCGTCGAAACAGTCCAAATGCCGAAGTGGGTATCACATTGAATATCGCCTGGGCAGTGGCGGGGTCGAATAGCAGAGCGGACCTTAACTCTGTTCGTACAGAAGAAGGACGCTGGTTCCGCTGGTTCGCAGACCCGTTATATAACCGCGGCTATCCTTATGATGTGCATGAGGATTTTAAAAAGATGAATGCCCTGCCCAATGAAATGAGTTTTGTACAGCCTGGCGACATGGACGCAATCTCAACCCCGACCGATTTTCTTGGTCTCAATTACTATTCACGCCATGTGCATCGTGTGAATTCGCCAGAAAATGAACCGCAGATTGTTTTTTCAAAACCCAAAACTCCCGAGAACTGGACGGAGATGGGCTGGGAGATTTTTCCAGAAGGGCTGACAGGCATCTTGTCGCGAGCCTATTTTGATTATCAGCCGTCCAAGATTTATCTCACCGAAAATGGCGCGAGTTATTCAACAGGACCTGATGAGAATGGCAATGTCCCGGATGAACTGCGCACCAACTATCTGCGTACTCACTTTGCCGCCGCACATCGTGCCATGCAAGCAGGTGTTCCGTTGGCGGGATATTTTGTCTGGTCTTTGCTCGATAATTTCGAATGGTCACATGGATACAGTCAGCGCTTTGGGATGGTCTGGGTGGATTATGAAACGCAAAAGCGCATCTTGAAAGACAGTGCCAAATGGTATAGGAATGTGATCAAAAAGAACGGATTCTAATGGTTTCTTAATCTGCTCCAACGGTTCACACACATTTTCTTAAGGTCCTGTGCGATATCAAGCATGCACAGGACCTTTGTATAAAGTATATCTTCCGAAACTATCAGTCCTTGTCAGTGTTTTAGCGGTAGTGAAACAAAGGAGTTTTTAATGACTACAGAAAATGTGACTTCATCTTTTTATGAACGTGCTGGTGTTGAAAAGGAAATCATCCCCATTGGTGGTGGTATTCCATTTGGGATGGAACGTGTCTCCAATTCATCTGTTGGGATTGGCGGCGTATATGGTACCTGGGGAATGAGTTACGACAACGAGACCCTTCCTCAATTTCTGGAACAGCGCCTCGGGCGCCCGATTCAACCTGCCGAAAAGCTGAATCTTTCTGAATTGGGTTTTCTTAACCGGCAACATGTTCCTCTTAACCTAACCCAGGAAGAACATACACAGCTTGAGGTGGAAGTAGGAAAGAGATTCCTAATGGCAGCCATCAAAACCTGCAATTGGGAACCTTCTGAAGTGGAAGCGGTTCTTATTGGCATGAGCGCCCCACTTACGGAAGATTACCTTGATTGCATCACGAAAGCTGCTGGAATTCCCGATAATGCCTTGAAGGTTGCCATCCATAAGGCATGTGACGGTTCAACAAGCAGTCTGCATCTGGCGTTAAACCCCGAACTGCCCGAGAATTTACAGTTGGATAAAAACATCGCTGAATCTTTGTATGGCAAGAAAGTACTTGTCGGCGGCATCGAAGGGTTAAGTCGTTTTGTCGGTACTTCACATGATGCGAATGCCCTTCAATTATTTGGAAATGCGGCAGGCGTGATCGGCGTCATTCCTGGCAAGACGATGAAATTCATAGCAGGCAAATCACGCGAAGTTTTTGATGATGGCGGGGTATTGCAGGTTGCCATGTATTATCCACATTCCCGCCAGAAATTTAACGGAGAGTTCAACGTGG
>CAYTDB010000018.1:0-3263 GCA_964436455.1 uncultured Anaerolinea sp.
CGGGCATCCCATGCAAAAGCAAGCAGGCCATGACGATATGCCTCCATATCGCTTCGGACGCAAAGTTCACGGATTTCGGGCGTGGTAAGGATCTCTCTGTCCGCTGCGGGCCAGGTATCTTTATCGCGATCGATGGCTATGGATGGATCGGCTGCAATCTCACGGAAGATAAATTTGACCATTTCATACCAGGCTGACCAGGGCATGTATCGTCCAAGCGTGAAACCCAGTCGATGCAGAAAGATCATGCCATCCGTAGCATTGGGCGTATCCATTGGACCTGCACCTGCGACCACTCCTGCTGCGGAGATGCGGTCAGGCAGGGCATAGGCGCAGGCGAGAGTGTGAGGTCCGCCTCCCGAGTGACCGACGATTGCGAATTTGTCGAAGCCGAGATGATCTGCCAGTTGGGCGATATCAGATGCCCAGTCCAGAAGGACCCGGTTGGGTTGGAAGGTTGATTCGCCGTAGCCGGGGCGGTCCGTGCAAATGAGGCGCACACCCAGGCGTTTGGTCACATCTTCGGGTGGATGGAACAAACGAGACCCAGGGCTTCCGTGAATGAAGAAAACTGGAGTTCCATTCGGATCACCGTATTCTGCGTAGGCGAGTGTTCGATTGTCGCTAAGTGGAATTGTTGAATTCATATCCATCTACATCAACACCTTGATCAATTCAAATGCGCCTGCCGTAGCAAATTCAAATGAAAGTTCTTTTGCTATGTTGCCAAGCAGGGGCCAGTATTTCTTTTTGAATTTCGGTAAAACACCTTTGACTTCTTTTAGATCATCCCGTTTGCCAGATATCAACCATTCATCAGCTGTGGTTTCAGTCTCTTCTTCACCAGGCGCGGCGACGATCTCCTGACGGATCCAGCGCTCAAACGAGGGGGAGAATAACCTGTAACGATCATCACTTTCTACGACCATGCCACGTTTTCCGAGCGCGACCAGATCCTGTGGTGCACGGGCGCGCAGACGTGTGAGATTATCCATATTGGGAATGGTTTTCTTCGTTGGCTTTTGCATTCCGAGCGTAAGCAGGATCAGAAGCGTTATTTTCTCGCTCTCCGAACAATGTGACCATAGATATGTATAATGCGCTTCAGCCTGTTGATCGAGGCTGCTGACTGCGAACTTTGTGAGGGCATCACCGCTGAGACCCTGTGCGCGTCCATCCAGCAGGTAATGCCCTGCCATTTGAACGAAGATGGGATAGCCTCCTGCCAGTTCCCAGATGAAATCTTTTTCCTGAGGCATAAGCGCAAGTTCATTGTTCTGTGTATACCCTTCGAGCAGTACATTGACTTCACTACGATTGAACGGACGCAACACCACGTTGGCGAAGATATTGAAGAACGGCGAGCCTTTGATCTCGTCTGAATGACACAAGTCCACCAGTTCACGGCGTGTGGCAGGGATGAGTGCCACACCGTGATGGATGGCAAGCGCGCGCAATCCGCCGAAGAAATCACTTTTGAAGTTCGGATTTTCCGTGACGTATTCAAATTCGTCCATCAATAGGACGATGGTCAACCCCTTGTCTTGTGATTCTTGAAACAGGTCTTCGAGATCGAACAGGTCAAAGTCATTTTGTTCCAGTAGTTTTTCAATGGACGGTTTCAGGCTCTCGTCACAGACAGAACGGGCCATCTTCTTGAGAACTCTTTGCCAGAAGCGTGTGGGGGTGATGTCGGTCAGCCCTTGGAAGTCAACGTAGACGAGACAGAATTTATCGGGTGTGAGTCCGAGCTTTGTACTGGACTCAGGGTTGGCAAGATGATAGAGCAACGATGTCTTGCCGATGCGCCGCTCCCCAATCACGGAGGTGGACTCGTGTGCACTGGAAAGCAGACGGTTGATGATCTGGCGGATATCTGCCGTGCGACCGTAAAAGCGGGTGGGGTCTTTGATGGGGTTGCCGAAGGTGAAGGGATTAGTGCTCATCAGGTTGCCTCATGGATTCAAATTCACCCCACTTAAATCCCAAAACTTGTAATTGTCGTATTCGCATGTGCTTGTGGCAGTCGCCGCAAAATAGATCGTTTTATAAAAAGTCATCATATCAGGATTGAATGCGGTGTATGCCAATCTTCCATCGATGAATGCAGCTGCTTGATCTCCAAGAATAATCAGGGTAATTCTGTTGGTTTTTGAAACATCAAATGTGCTCGTAGCAAGATGTACTGGGTCTATGCCTTCAGGCATATTAAGATCAAAAGTGGTTTCGCCGGACATATGGAATACGGTAGCTGTTCCCCTGTAAGACGACCCCGCTTCATCATTTTCGGTGTAAAAAGGGCAATGACCTTGCGGAGAGGCATCCGATATGAGAAGCTCGAATTCAACTGCGAATCTGTCGGAATCAGGAATGTCCAGACCTGCGGAAACGTGGCTGCCAGAGCTGGTGACCATAAGTTTTCCATTTTCCATCCGGGCATCCCTGCCAAGCTCCAGGAAGCCCAAGGCATTATCCCCATCATCAAAGCTGGTCTGGTAAAGAGGCGCTTTACTTTGGATCACATCGAGCGCAATTTGGACGGCAGAGCGCGTGGATGTTGGTGGTGAAAATTCGCTTGTGCTCCCTCCCGGAGGAGTTGTTGTTGCAGTCAGGAACGGACCGGAAAGCGCTTCGCCTTTGTTGAAAGAGAAATTCCCAAAAGCATCTGCTGTAACGGTACCTTCATACACTTTTCCATCTTTTGTATCGGTACTGAAAACCTCCACGACACAATCTTTGCAAGTGCTGCCATTTACTATACCGGAGGCGAGTTCAAAATAACGGATAACCGGCGGGGCGGCCGATGTATCCGGGACAGCATCGGATAGGTTGTAATTGATCCCCGGTCCCCCGTTATCGTAGATTGCGTTTGCCGTTATGATAATGGGATACAGTACGCCTTCAATCCCAATACCGCCACTTTCACCATTGTTTGCGATGATATTGTCTGGACCAATAATATTATGAGCGGGGTCGTCAGGCGGGGTATCATCGGGAAGGTTGCCTTCAAAATTAATTCCCGCTGCCCTATTTCCTAATAGCTCATTACCCATCACATCGGTGCCAATGATGTTTCCTTTGATTATGTTTCCTCCCGCGACCAAAAGGTCAATACCTGTATCGTTAGAGCTGATCAGATTTCCTTGACCGATCGGTCCCACGCCAATGGTTCGATCACCGCCAATTACATTGTACGCGCCTCCTTCAACATAGATCGCTATTCCAAAATTGAAAAGCTGAATCCCCATGATGGTGTTTCTGGC
>CAYTDB010000018.1:3363-66747 GCA_964436455.1 uncultured Anaerolinea sp.
CTTAAATCCCAGATCTTGTAATTGTCAAATTCGCATCCAATATGCCATTCGGCATTGAAATGTTGAATGGCATATTTTGCAGAATCGTGAGGGTTGTGGGAAGTAAAAGCCAGTTGCCCATTAACAAACGCAGCAATTTGGTTACTGTCACCTAGAATGATCAACATTACTGTGTTGGTTTCGGCACGCGAATAAGAGCCTTCCGCTATGCGTGGATATTGGTCAGGGTACTCGAAATACTCCAAATTAGCCTGACCATCTGCGCTGAAGCCAAATCCGAGCGACTTCAGATTTTTATCATCCACTTCTGAGTTGTTAATCCCAAGATAGCAAAAACCATCAGATTCAGATTCTGGAAAGCGCAGGTCGAATTCTATGGCAAGTCTGTCAGAACTGAGATAGGAAACATCCACATTCACATTTTGTCCCGGGCTGGTTAAGATCAGCTTCCCGTTTTCAACTGTGGCATTCTCCACTGGATCACCAAATTCCCAGGTATCAAATCCGGTCTGGTAATCTGGTTCCAAGGTTTGGATGGTGTTGAGTTCGGTTTTTATTTCTGAAGAAAGTGGTCTCAAATCCCAAATCTTGTAGTTGTCGAATTCACAACCAATGTGGTAACTCCCTGCGAGACGTTGATTTGAATGGATTGCGCTCCCAACAGGATTAAGAACTGTATATGTGATTTGCCCGTTAATGAATGTGGAAATTTGGTCACCAAGAACGACCATGGTCACCGTATTGGATTTTGAAAAATCAGAAGTGGTTTTTACATCTGCAATGAAAGGAAATTGATCTTGATATGCGTAATATCCCAGATTAGCCTGGTTTGGAGAAATGAAACCAGCGCCAATTATCCTCCAAAATTTGCCACTAGGGTCATCATCATTCTGACTAACAAAAGCACAATGCCCTTCTGGAGGAATCGAATCCAATATTCGAAACTCGAATTCGACTGCATAGCGGTCAGAACTGAGATTGCTGACGATAATACCCGATTGCTGCTCTGAATTCTCACTCGTAACAATCAATTTTCCATTCTCGATTCCGGCATTTCCTATGGGATCGCCAAAATCCCAATGATCGAAGCTGGTCTGGTAGTCAGGCGATATGTTCTCAATGGTGTCAAGCGCGGACTGGATGGCAGGATCGAGTGTGGGAGTGGCTGTGACTGTGGGAGCTGCTCGCGTGGCGGTGCTGGTCGGCGAGGGCGCGGCAAACAAGCCGTTCTTTGCGAGCCAGAGCAATCCGCCAATAATGACCAAGACAAGCACGGATACTGCACCGATAGCCCAAACCTTTTTAGTTCCAGCACGAGAACCTGAACGGGGCAGGGGAGTGCGTTCTGGGGTTTGAGACACCTTTTTCTGCCACCATTGGGGCGCGGAGCGGCGTAGTTCGATTGCCTGTGCCATCAGGCGAGAGGCATCTCTGTAATTTTCATCCTCGAGGATGATCTTCTTGAACAGGCTGACTGCCTGGTCGTAATCCTTCCCTGCGTATGCCTTCTGCGCGTCAGCATATACCGCCGACAATACCTGTTCTTTCGCTTGTGCGGCTCTTGTGTCTGCCAGTTTCTTTAGGATGGCTTCATCGTTGGGGGAGACGGCGAGTGCCTCCTCCAGTGACCTGACCGCGCCATCCCAATTATTCGCCAGCGCGTCTTTTTCGGAGTTCGCAAGCAGGATCGTCAAAATTTTGGTCTTCTTCTCAGCTCGGAACTGTTCCACTCGCGCGATTAGATTTGGATCTTCAGGTGTAAACCTGAGCGCATCTGTGAATGCTGAGAGAGCTTCTTCATCCCTGCCGTTCAACAGCTCGTTCTCCGCCCGCTGACGGCTGATCTCAGCCATGTGCTGGCGGGCTTCGGTGTGCTCATCATTAATGGCAAGAACACGTTGATAGGACCCTTCAGCTTCTGTCAATAGTCCTTTTTGCATTGCCATATTGCCAAGTGCAAGATGTGCGTCACATAATCCAGCCCGTGTTGAAATATCTTCATCATCCATTGTCAGGGCTTTTTCGAATTCAACAATGGACTTGTCGTACGCCTTTTGTTCCAGGTATACCAGCGCAATACTGACCTGTGCCTGGACATTATCCTTTGCAACGTCGAGAGCTGCCTGAAAACTCTCGATGGCTTTGTCGTAGATACCTTTGTCCTTAAATTCCAACCCTATTTCAATGTAGCGATTGGCAATGGGATTTACTTCTGTTAGTTCCTCTTGCACCCGTTCGATGGGCCGATTCTTTTGCAGCCATAATCGCAACAAATGGATGACGAACTGGTTTTTGTCGGTGAGTACATCCTTTTCTCGAAGGCGGAGCAGACCCGATGCCAGATCTGACTCGCTAAAACGCACATGTTGTTTCCTTAGATAATTTGCAATGGCATGGCTGTCGGTTTTTTCCTCGATCTGAGCCAGGGCACATAATCCCCATTTCTCCATCTCAGACGCTTCATCCCAGACGAACTTCAAATTAACTGTGCCGCGTTCGACCACATCTTCCAGTATTGCTTCGACATCCTCCTCTTTGATGATTCGCTGGTCTGTCCGTTGGCAGCGGGCAAAGAGTTCATGGCAGGTTAATTGAGTGAAGTACGGATGCCCACCAACGATCTTGTAGATGCGGTTGGTGGCTGCCTTGTCATATTCAAGTATCCCCTCAACGGGATGGGTGATCAGGTTATGGGTTTGCTCTTCGGACAAAAAACTGATCTTCTTGTATAACGCAGTCTTGAAGAAATCAGTGTAAGCCGCTTGCATGTTCTCCAGTTTTCGTCCGGACGATCCGATGGAGAATATAAAGTTCAATCCCGGCATGCCCATCATGCGCCGCAGATAATCAATCAGGGGGCGGGCGAGAGTTTCTCTGATCTCACTTTCTTCCAGGTTGTCAAACTCGTCGAAGGTAAGAAGCAGGGACACGTTGTCAAGCATGGGCAGAATAGTTGATAAAAACCGGGTCTCGAAATATTCGAGGTCTGTGGAAAACGCATCTCTATCTGGTGCGGGAATGTCTATTCCACGTTCCTGCCTTAACACACGCACCATCTCGCGCGCAAGCCACCACAAAAATCGATCAAGCGTGGTATGAGTTCGCCCCTGCAAATCGAAAAAAACGGGAATATATTTTGGAGGAAGCCGATTGCCTAATTGCTTAAGAACAGAGGTTTTCCCCACACGTCGCTGTCCGTGGATGACAAGAATATGGTCTGTGTATTTCCCCATCAGACTGTTTTGGATCCAATCGAATACATCCTCCCTGCCGAAGAACATCTTTTCTTCGGTGACCGGTGCCCCCGCTATATAGGGATTGACCAATTTGTTGACCATGATCTCTCTGCCATGCTGTCAATTGCGCTTTTTGGAACCAACACCTGCTTCTCATTATTGTATAAACTTAAACGCTAAAAAACAAGCGGTCAAATGTCACTTCTTTCTTTTGCAACGTGTTTACAATTTCACCTTCTCCTCTGTCAGACTCCGTGCCTCTTTCATCGCCTCTGCATGGATTGTGATTGGGAATCTCCCGTTCAGCGGACTTAACCTTGCACCGAGCGATGTCGGTTCGTAGAAGCCCCAACGCGCCAAGCCGCGGAGACTCCCAGTCAGCGCGACTGCGTCCTTGAGTTCGGCGAGCGTGGATTTGTCCCAGCCGCCAACGAGACCATAAAAGAAAATAAACAGCGGAAAACTTGGCAGAATGCCGATGAAGAAGATCAGCACACTTGTGATCTGGTCACCTTTCCATATGAAATTGTTGATGAGGGACAAAACGCCAAAGTGGGCGGCAGCAGCCAGCAACGGCGAAACGAGCGACTGCCAGATATAGAATCTCTGCGGGTAACAGAGTTTATGATTAACGAAGTAAGCTGTAATTCCCTTTGCAAACAAGCCAACGAAATATGCGATGATCAGCGCGGTCACCTGGAAGCGCGAAAGTAATATCCATGCTAGGAACACGCGAATCGCTTGCTCGGCAAAAACCAAAATGGATTTGATGTATGGCTTGTTCGAGCCGAGTTGGACAATATCGCCGACCCATGAAGGGAATTGCACCGCTCCCCAGATCGTCAGCGGGATAACATATATAGCGGCTCTTTCGAACTCGACACCTGTCGCGCCGACGATGAACTTTGGCGCTACCGACAGCAACACCGCGGCGATGAAGGCGCTGATCATCGCGTTGTATTTATATGCCATCACGCTGTAATACTGGCTCAATATCCGTTTCCCGTTCGAGATCGCCTCAGAAATGGCAGGCATGACACCATCGTTCAACATCTGGGTCACGTTGAAGGCAAAGATGAAATTCTGTGCCAGCCCCCAGTTTCCCCAGATCTCCGCGTAATTAATGAGCCGCGTCTGTGTGATGGCGATCTCTGCCGCCTGCCCAAAGGACCAAGCCGCTGAGCCAAGCATTTCGAATACGCCGAATTTGAACGATGTTTTGATGATGTCCCAATCGAAGTGCGCAAGGAATAAAACACGCGAGTTGAATCCAATGCGGCGGTAGAGCCATAACCCCCATAGGAAAGTGATCAATTCCCCAGCGTATGCCGCGATACCGAGACCAAGCAATCCACCGAAGGCACCGCCATAGGTTGGATGCGCCTTGCCCCAGGCATACATGATGCTCACAAAGATCGGTTCCACCAGCATTGGCAGGAGGACATTAAGTGAAATATCCAGCAGGCGCGAATAATCATTCCGTTGGAAACCGTTGAAGGCATGCCGCATTACCTGATAAAAACCAGGCACCTGGATCAACGCGTGGATGATGACGCTCCACGCGTAAAGCGCATACGCGGACTTTGGTGCGTACGTGCTTGCGAGTCCGATCACGATAGCAACCTGCACCGCGCCCGATAATGCCTGCCACCAGACAAACACCTGTCCGTATTGAATGCCTTTCCTGGGATCGTGAACGCGGTATTCTGATAGATATTTGATGAAGGCGATGCTCGTGCCCATGTCGAAGAAGAGCCATGCCAGGTTGAAGAACTGCTTGACGCGCCCCCAGATGCCCAAGGCTTCAGCGGAGGGAAGGATGTACGAAGGCAGGATCAGGTTCTGGTAAATGATGAGCGGGACGAAGAGCACGAGCCCAATGACGAGCGCGACAAGGAATCCCCCAAGCGGGCGATGAAAGCCGACGGTTTCCCAATCCGTATTTTCTTCCTTTGTCTCAAAGCGCACATGGTTGGATACGACATTGTCCAATTCTTCGGGGTGGAGCAGGCTGTAGCGTCGTACCAAAATGAAGGCGATGGTTGTGGTGGCGATCATCAATCCCATCACGGCCCACAGAATATTTCGTTCGGCTGCGTGAGGGACAGGTGATGCAGGATAATCCGCAAAAGACAATGGCGTTTGTCCCGCCGCGCGGACAGTTACATGATAGATCAAATAATTGAAATAAGCCCACTCCTGTATCTGCGGATTGGTATCGTTGAGAAAGGCGTTGAAGACAAAAGTTCTCCCGCCATGCGCCGACCATAGAATCCATTCGCCTGTTTCATAAGCAGTAACCAGTGGCTGAATAGCGGAAACAGGTGTCATAACATCATATCGTTCGCGTACCTGTGGCGCGCCGTTCCAGACGATGTCCCGCAGAAGTGGATCGTCTACCTGGAGATAAGTCAAACTGACTGCATTTTCTTCTCTGGTCAATTCAACTGGATATTGGAGAACAGCGCTTACATCCTCCTGTGAAGTGTTTTCTCCAAGGATCAAAACAAGCCCTGCGCCTTCGCTCACTCGTTTTGAGATTACTTCCGTTTGCGGAATATCCCCATTGAGAACAAATACATCCGCCTGTGCTGGATCGTCCACGAAGGTGAATGTGCCGTCAGGAGCCAATTCCAATGCCGAACGGACATTGCTCCGGGGTTCACCAGCGTAAAAAACTCGGATGGCGTTCGATGCAAATGTCGAAGAGACGTGAACAAGCGAAAGAACAACAACCAGTGAAATGGCAATGAGTCTGCGCATGGTTATCCCTGTTTGATTGGAATGATGTTCTTCCACCGAGGGTACTTGAGACTCGGACTTTAAACAAGGTTAATAAAATCGTAATTTGCTGTTATGGTTTTCGGGGGTAAAATGGATGTCGTGTAGCGCGTCCTTTTAACGGTTGCTTGCGGCGACCGTTTTTGTGTGTATGTAACCAGAACGATCATTCCCTCAGGGGAAAGAACATTGAAGAAAGTATTTATGCAAGCGAAAACACCTACCCAGCCTCTCATTGAATTGCAAGATGTGGTCAAGGTTTATTCCACCGCCGCGGGGGATTTTCCCGCGCTCAAAAACATCAACATGCAAGTGGGGACGGGTGAATTTATCGGCGTCATCGGCAAATCTGGCGCGGGTAAATCCACTTTACTCAACATGATCACAGGTGTGGATGATCTCACCTCGGGCGAAGTGATCGTCAATTCCAATGGCGGCGCGGTTTCCGTCCACAAAATGACCGAGGACAAAGTGGCATATTGGCGTGGTCGGAACATGGGCGTTGTCTTCCAATCCTTTCAACTGCTTCCCATGCTTACGCTTGTCGAAAACATCACCCTGCCCATGGATCTGTGCGGCAATTTCCACCCCAAGCGTTCCCGCGAACGCGCCCTCGAATTGCTTCGTCTCATGGAAATCGAGGAGCATGCCTATAAACTCCCCGCGCTCATCTCAGGCGGACAGCAGCAGCGCGTTGCCATTGCGCGGGCACTGGCGAACGATCCGCCTGTTTTGATTGCAGATGAACCAACCGGCAGTTTGGATTCGGTTACTGCCGATCACATCTTCGAACTCTTTCAGCACCTTGTGGAAGACCAGGGCAAGACCATCGTCATGGTGACGCATGACCAATCCCTTGCCCCCAAGTTTTCTCGAACCCTCAGGATCATCGATGGGGAATTGGATGACACCTTTATCGTGGAGGAAGTGAAATGATGAAAAATCCGCGTCGTTCCTCCCAGAAAGCTGTTTCCACGCAACATGCCATGACCTCCGCTGAAGCCATGATCGATATGCACGGCATCATCAAAACCTTCAAAAGCGCGGCAGGTGAATTCACCGTTCTCAAAGGTGTTGACCTGACCATTAACCGCGGCGAATTTGTTTCCATCGTTGGCAAATCGGGCAGTGGAAAGTCAACACTGTTGAATATGATCACAGGTATCGATCATCCCACCGACGGACGCATGATCATCGGCGGCACGGATATTTATACCAACGTCACCGAAAGTCAGCGTTCCAAGTGGCGCGGACGTAATCTGGGCATCGTCTTCCAATTCTTCCAGTTGATGCCGATGCTCACCTTGCTCGAGAACGTCATGCTCCCGATGGATTATGCCGAACTCTACGACTTTGACGAACGACCCAGGAAAGCAATGGAAATGCTCGAAAGGGTCGGGCTTGGGCAATTTGCTAATAAGTTGCCCATCCTTGTTTCCACAGGCCAGCAGCAACTCGCCGCCATTGCACGTGCCATCGCATGTGACCCGCCACTGTTGGTTGCGGATGAACCGACAGGCAATCTCGATACCAAATCTGCGAACACGATCATTGACCTGTTCGAGCAGTTGGCTCAAAGCGGCAAGACGGTTGTCATGGTTACACATGACCCGTCGCTCACTTCTCGCACCACCCGTAACATCATCATCGCAGACGGCGAACTAATCAATGAGACAATCGCAAAAGCACTACCGTGGCTCAGGCATCGTCACATGATGGAATTCACCAAGATCAATGAGAAGATGGTGTACCCTGCCAGAGCCACGATCATTTCGCGTGATGAACATGTCGAATACTTCTTCATGATCTACAAAGGCGATGTGGAAGTGGTCCTGCAGGATCGCAAAAAGGAAGAAACCGTCATCTCCCGCCTTTCTCCAGGGGAATTCTTTGGCGAGATCGAATTGCTGCGCGGCGGAAAATCCATCGCAAATGTGCGCGCCAGTGCGGACGGCCCCGTTGAACTGCTGGCGATCAAGCGTGAAGATTTCAAGCGCGTGATGGATCAATCCCCGATTACAGTGGAAGCGGTTGGCAAGATCGTGCAGGAAAGACTGGACCTCCATCGTGCTGCGGACAGCAGGTCGCCCCGTCCGTTCTTCTCATTGTTCCGTAAGAAACAATAAACCCTGATCTCCCATGTCAGATCCCCGCAAACTCCCTCAGGTGCTTTATATCGCCGACAGCGGCGAATCCCGTGCACTTGTTGGGCGTTTGCTGTTGGAAAGGTACGTTGTACTTGAAGTTGCGAATCCATTGGATGGCATCCAGCTTGCCGAAGATACACATCCCAACCTCATTCTGCTCGACAACAACCTTCCGCAGATCACAGGCAACGAAGCTGCAACCCGTCTCAGAAAAATTTTGCCTGATACGCCTATTGTCATCATTTCTGGTGATCTCTCTGATGGTGCGCATGAGCGTGCGCTTGCGGCGGGTGCAGTGGGTGTCATCAACAAACCCATTGATGATGATTTTGCCTCCCAGGTGGATGAGTATTTGAACGGCAAGGTCGAAAAACTTGAACAGCCTGAACTTCACCTGCAAGCCTATCAACAGGAACTGGCTGAAAAATTTGAAGGTACCATCCGCCAATTGTCAGCAACAGTTGACCGTAACAAATATCTGCTTCAGCAAAACGAGCGCATGTTTGCCATGCTCGAGCGCAGGCATCGCCTCCTTGAAACCGCGGCGCGCGTCGGGCAGTTGGTCACTTCCATTTTGGATTTGGATGATCTGCTGCGATACACGGTTGATATCATTTGCAGTGAATTCAATTTTTACTACTCTGGAATCTTTCTTCTTTCTGATGACCGGAAATGGGCTGTGCTCCGCGCTGGATACGGTATTCCAGGACGCAAGATGGTGGAACAGAATCATCGTTTGTCAGTGGATGACCATTCGATGATCGGGAAATCCATCCTTCACCAACAGGCACAGATCGCTTCAGACGCAGTTGGGGAGAAATCCCGTTTCAACAATCCTGTTCTTCCCGACACCCGTTCAGAGATGGCTTTACCGCTGATTGCCAAATCCGAAGCACTCGGCGCGTTGACCGTGCAAAGCGACAAGCTAAATGCATTTGCCGAAGAGGATATTACCTCTCTGCAGGTAATGGCGGATCATATTGCCATTGCCTTGAGCAACGCCCAACTCCTGAACCAATTGGAAATTACCAACGCAGAGTTGTTACGGACAAAGACATACGAAGCAATTGCCACCGCCACAGGCGAAGCCATCCACTGGGTGGGGAACAAAGCCGCTCCGATCCCTGGGAGTATCAAGCGCGTGCGCGAAGACTTGAACTACCTGTTGGCTTTGATCGCTCAATTGGATGCTTCATTGTGGGAAAATGCTGCTTTGCGTGCGGCAGTTGAAACGGTCAGAGAAGAAGCGGAGATGGCTGGTTTGGACTTGAAAGCCATTCTTGAAGAGATGTCCAGCATGAAGCCGAAGCGACTCAGTGCGATGGTCAGTGTCGAATCCCTGATTGAAGATTTGGACATCGCAGAAAATTCCGCCAAGATCATCCTTGATATCAAAGAGGGATTGATTGGACCCGCACGACAGCGAAATGACGCGGCTGTGTCGTTGCGCGAGATGATCACTAATACTGTTGAAAATATGGGACTGCCGAATGGCGTTGTTGAATTGGAATGGTCTGACAATATGCCGCACGCACACGCGGACGCGCGGCAGGTGGAGCAGGTGTTCAACAACCTGATCAAGAACGCCTGGGAGGCGTTGAGCAGTACGCCCGAACCGAAGATCTGTGTGCACGGACGCCGCGATGTTGATCCGAACTTTGTGCTGGTCACAGTGAAGGATAACGGACCTGGCATCCCGAAAGAGATTCAGGAAAAGATCTGGGTATCGTTCTTCACCACCAAAGGCGGCAACGGCGGTACGGGGCTGGGGCTTTCGTCCGTGATGCAGATCGTGAACCAGCATGGCGGCAAGATCGATCTGGAAAGTGAAGCGGGCAAAGGTGCGATGTTCTCTGTGCGCCTGCCTGTTGAAAAAATAACCAAGGAGGACTCGTGACAACCGTTCTTTTAGTCGATGATGAGAGATTGATCCTTCGCAGTCTGGAGAAAACTCTGTTGCGTGCAGGCTTTGATGTGCTGACCGCGGCGGATTGCAAAAGCGGCAGTGAGATGTTCGCGCAGAATGTGGGCGAGGTCAACATCGCCGTGCTGGATTTGAATATGCCAGGCTTCGATGGCATTCCCAAGACAGGCGCGGGGCTTGACCTGTTGGATGATCTCAAAAAACAAAAAGCCGACCTGCCCGTGGTCATCCTGACCGCCTATGACGAAGTCAGCCGCGCCAAGGATGCGGTCTCGCGTGGTGCGAGCGCGTTCTTCGTCAAAGGGCGCGAACAGGGATTGGTGGAACTGGTCCAGAAGATTTTAGGATAGATAGGTACTGATGGTCGAGTACGGAGGTATCGAGACCATCACATTACTAGGAAAATTGTGGTCTCGATGCGTTCCTCGCCCAAAAGCGGCTCGGAACTGCTCGGCCACCTCGTGAAATAATAAAACAAGAGGTAATCATGACAAGCGATCTTGAACGACATGCCAAATTACTAAAAGCTGCCGCAAGTGCTGCAAAGAACATTACCACCATGCTCGATCCACAGGAACTTCTCCAGCGCACAGTGGGTGTCATTTGCGATGAATTCGATTTCTACTATGCGGGTGTTTTCTTTGTGGACGATGCCAAGGAATATGCCCTCCTGAAATCGGGACGCGGAGAAGCGGGTAAGGCAATGATCAAAGAAGGGCACAAACTCGCCATTGGCGGGAATTCCATGATCGGTGCCGCGATCGCCAACCGCGAAGGACGCATTGCCCTGGACGTTGGAAAGGAGGCGGTTTTCTTTGAGAATCCCCACCTCCCGAAGACGCGTTCTGAGATGGCACTGCCTCTGATCGTGGGGGATGATGTCATCGGTGCATTGACCGTGCAATCTATGGAAGAGGCCGCATTCCATGCTGAAGATATTGCAGCGTTGCAAACGATGGCAGATCAATTAGCGATTGCCATCCAGAATTCCACTTTGCACAAGCAGGCGGAACGACGCTCGCGTTTGTTGAAAGCTGCCAACCGCGTGGGCAAGGAAGTCACTTCCATACTTGATCTCGAGACATTACTCCCGCAGACTGTGAACATTATTTGCGAAGCCTATGGTTTATATTACGCAGGTGTTTTCCTGTTGGACGATGCTGGTGAGTATGCCGTGCTCCGCGCGGGATATGGCAAGGCTGGCAAGTCAATGGTTGCAGAAGGGCACAAGCTCAAAGTGGGCACCGACTCGATGATCGGCGCGTGCATTGCGATGGGCGAGGCACGTATCGCTCTTGATGTTGGCGAGGAACGTGTCCACTTCAAGAATCCGCATTTACCGCACACGCTCTCGGAAATGGCACTGCCTTTGATCTATGCGGGCAAGCCTCTCGGCGCAGTCACCATTCAAAGCTCGGAAGAACGCGCCTTCAGTGACGATGACATTACCACCTTATTGACCATGGCGGAGCATCTTGCGGTCGCCATCAACAATGCCCGCCTCATTGCCGAGTTGAAGGAAGCACACAACGAAATTCTGCGTAACAAAGTCTTTGAGGCGCTCACTACTGCCACCACCGAAGCCATCCATTGGATAGGCAACAAGACCCTTCCCATTTCGCTCACTGTTGCACGCCTGCGTGAAGAGATCGCTGATGGTGACGTGGAGGTCGAGTCGCTCAAGGAAGATCTGGATATGATCGCCGAAAGTGCGGCGCAGATCATTCAGGTGAAAGAACAATTGATCGGTGCTGTACGTGAAGCGCGTCCACGCCCTGTGTTGTTCGCGGATGCAGTGTGGACCGCTGCCTATCAACGTTCCATCCCTGAGAAACTGCTCAAGGTTGAGATCGATCCTGCCGCGGCGTATGTCATTGCAGACAGCACGCAGCTTACGCGCGCACTGGGAAATATTTTGCAGAATGCGGCTGAGTCTGGTGCAAAGAAGGTGAAGGTTAAGGCGCGTCCATCCGAAGAGCGCGGCATGATGGAAATCCTTGTTGAAGATGATGGCGGAGGCATGTCACAGGATGTCGCCGAAAAAGCCTGGTCACCATTCTTTTCCACACGCGGACTGCCTCATCATGGACTGGGGTTGCCTGCAGCAATGCATGTCATCTCGCAATCGCAGGGTCGCATTACGTTGGTCAGTGATGAAGGCAAGGGCACAACTGTTGCCATGTACATGCCTGGCGCGCACGTCGAAATGAATGCTGCCCATACAGGCAGCGTGAAAAGCATTCATTTGATCGACGATAATGACGACTGGGCGAAACTCTTTGCCGAACTTCTCAGAGGGACGAAGGTCAAGTTGACGCAATCCATTGATTTGGAGAAATTCCCTGAGGCCGATCTGATCCTTGTGGATGAAAACATCGGTTCCATTGCCTTGACCGATATTCTGTCTGCCCTTTCAGCGGCTGGACTCGCATCGAAGACTGTTCTCCTCACCTCCGCCATCAACCCCGAACGCGTGACGCAATTCCTGCGCGAAGGTGTGAAAGATGTTACCTTGAAACCGTACTCCGGCGCAGAAGTGACTGAGTTGTTGAAGTGAGGAACATGTTCAAAAGATTGCTTTGTTGGAAAATGCTTCGACTGCGGGCAGATAATCCCTGCCCTCCGCCCAGAGCGAGTCTTCTCGCAATCACGAAAGAGACTGTATGAAACCTCGTTGGCGTAAAGTTCTGCACGATCTAATCGATAATATCGGACGCACACTGTTGGTGGTTTTTTCCATTGCAGTGGGTGTGTTTTCCATTGGCGTGATAGCAGGAGCCTACCAGATCATATCGAATGACATGGGCATTTCGTATGCATCCAATCAGCCTGCCAATGTCGAAATGCGCACTACGGATTTTGACGACAGTGTATTGTCTGTAATTCGAAATCAAAAAGGCGTCAAGAATGCCGAAGCGCGGCGCGTGTTCAATATCCGCGTGCGTGTGCCTGGTACCGAAAAATGGACAACCTTCGACATGATCGCCTTTGAAAGTTTTGAGGACAACACAATCAACCTGTTGAAGCCGATTGAGGGAGCCACCATACCCGGCAAACGCGAAGTCGTGCTGGAAATGGATGCATATCAGGAGCTGGATGTGCAATTGGGCGGTTTGCTCGAGTTTCAACTTCCCGATGGTTCCACCAAAACCCTGCCTGTCGTCGGCGTTGTGCAGGATATGGCAGCCGGCGCGGGTGATTTTCTCGCCGATCCATTTGCCTACATCTCGATGGATACGCTGCAATATTTGAGACAGCCCAAACTATACAATCGCGCTCTTGTGACGGTTGAAGGGGATGGCGATGATCCCCAGCACATCCGTGATGTAGGCGCGGTTGTGAAGGATAAGATCGAGAAGAGTGACGAGGTTGTCCTTCGTTCCCGTTTTTCTGAGACTCATCAACATCCGCTGGGGAACACGATCAATGCTGTGTTGGGTATTTTGCTGGCGCTGGGTATCCTGATCGTATTGTTGTCCAGTTCGTTGATCGCAAACACGTTGAGCGCGTTGTTGAATCAACATCTGCGTCATATCGGTGTGATGAAACTGGTCGGTGGACAGCGCAAACAAGTCTTTCGCATGTACATCACGCTCATCATGGCATTTGGTCTCATTGCCCTAGCTATCGCCGTTCCGTTCGGCGGTATCGGGGCGTATGCGCTCGCCGAGTACATTGCAAGCCAGTTAAGTTTCAATCTGTTGGGATACCGCATTGTACCGCTGGCATTTATTGTTCAAATTGCTGTGGGTTTGTTCGTCCCATTAATTGCGGGTCTTGCACCTGTTGTCAATGGGTCGCAGATCACTGTTTTAAAAGCTCTCAGCGGAGATTTGGCTGAAGACGAGGTCCAGTTCAAAGACGGGGAGATGCGTGTGTCCTGGTTCGATTGGGCACAAGTCAAGGTGACGCGTCTGCTTGCGGCGCGCGGCATCCACATCCCGCGTCCGTTCATCATCTCGTTGCGAAATACATTCCGCAGAAAGAGTCGTCTGGCGTTGACGTTGTTCACGCTCACGATGGGCGGCGCGATCTTTATTGCTGTCTTCAACGTGCGTGTGACATTGCACGACTATATCGGTCAGATCGGGAAATATTTCCGTGCGGATGTGACACTCGATTTTGACAGGGCATATCGTTTGCAGGAGATCGAACGTACCGTAATGAAAATGGATGGTGTTGTACAGGTCGAAGGCTGGCAGTTCTCGAGCGGTGAACTGTTGGATGATCAAGAGAATGTAGCCGAAAATATTACCTTGCTGGCACCGCCTGCTGAAAGTGAATTGGTCCAGCCAATCCTAGTGGATGGGCGCTGGCTTCGAGCCGACGACGAGCGCAAGATGGCGGTGAGCGAAGGCTTGCGGAAATCATTCCCTGAATTGAAGGCGGGTGACTACATCAACATGCGCATCAATGGACGTGATGAGGTCTGGCAGGTGGTCGGTCTGTTCAAGTTCGTGGATCAGGAAGGGATCCTGGGGTATGCGCCATTCGAATATATTTCCGAGATGAACAATCAGGCGAACCGTTCCTATTCCTTCAGGGTGGTGACCGAAAAGCATGACCGCGCCTATCAGGATGCAAAAGCCGAAGAGATGGACAAATACTTCCGTGACCTGGGTTACAAAATCCGCATTGCGGAAGCGGGGAGTGCTTCACTGGATTCGGCGGTGGAAAGTCTCGACATTCTGGTTGTGTTTCTGTTGATCATGGCGATCCTGACTGCCATTGTGGGTGCAATGGGATTGACAGGGACGATGGGTATGAACGTGCTTGAGCGCACACGCGAGATCGGCATTACGCGTGCCATCGGCGCAGATGACCGCGCAGTGATGCGGACGGTCATTGCCGAAGGTGTGGTGATCGGCTCGATCTCATTCATACTCGCGATCATCCTGTCCATTCCGTTCACGTATGGACTTTCAACGATCGTGAGCCTTGCGATCTTCCAGACGCCCATTGATGTGGTCTTCACGTATATTGGTTATGCCATCTGGCTTGGACTTGTATTATTGCTGTCCACGGTTGCGAGTATCATACCCGCCCGTAATGCGGCCCGGCTTACGATACGCGAAGTGTTGGCGTACGAGTGATATGAGTGTTTGGTGGTTGAGTAGCCCCGAGCGACTGTTGCGATGGGCATATCGAGACCATATGATATTGAAAAGTACTTTGTAAACACGGTAGTTTGGATATGGGCTTTGCCCTACTCGACCACCAGAATATAAGGAAGGTAACAATGAAGAAAACGTTTTACAACTTGATGATGCTGATCGTCATCCTTGCGCTGGGATTGACCGCCTGTGCAAATCAACAGTCAACACCTACTCAAGATACTGCTCCTGCGGCTTCAACAGCGGGATCAGATGCAGTGATCGCAGAGGGGTACCTCAAACCTGCCCATGGTGCGAACCTGTCGTTCCAGGCGCGGGGAATCGTGGAATCGGTCAATGTGAAGATCGGTGACAGTGTCAAAGCGGGAGATGTGCTTGCCCGTCTCTCGAATGCGACTCAGGCGGAAGCCCAGCTTGCCGCGGCAAACCTTGAGTTGTTGCAAGCCCAACAGGCTTTGGATACGCTCAACCGCACTGGTGATTCGAATCGCGCCGCCGCCTGGGATGCCTACCAAAAATCCCAGATCGCCCGCTCCGAGGCGCAAAAGGATTGGAACGATGTCAATCCGCGCGATATTCAGAACCGAATAGATGACCAGCAGGCAACGGTTAATGACCGCGAGAAGGACCTTGAGGATGCACAGGACGAGTTCGATAAATATAAGGACCTGGATGAGGAAAATTCCAAGCGCAAGACCGCTGAGGATGACCTAAGAACCGCACAAAAGGATTACGACAACGCGGTAGCTGAACTCGAGAAGATCCAACGTGAAAGCGATAGCGCCCGTGCTGCGCTTGACTCTGCTCTCGCTGCCGAAGCTGAAGCAAAGTACCAATATGAACTTTCTGCAGAGGGTCCCAATTCAGACCAGCTTGCCCTGGCAGAGGCCCGCCTTGAAAATGCAAAGGCGCAGGTGTCAGCAGCGGAAGCGAACCTGTCCAATTTCGTTCTCACTGCACCCTTCGACGGCACGGTGGTGGATGTAGCTGTTATGGTTGGCGAGCAGGTGGGGGCGGAGTCCCGAGCCGTGTCTGTCGCCGATACCTCTTCCTGGATGATCGAGACCACTGACACCACCGAACTCGAAGTTGTGGATGTCGCAGTTGGTCAGGCAGTTACCTTCACCACCGATGCGATGCCTGATGTTGAGATGAGTGGTGTGGTCACTGCGATCAGCCAGTCGTCGTACACGCTTAGCGGTGATGTGATCTACACCGTCTATATCAAGGCCGAGGACGTTGATCCGCGCGTCAAATGGGGCATGACCGTGGAAGTGACGTTCAAGACGTTGGATTAAAATTTTAAAATTAGAACAATTGTTGGATTGAAATCAAGGTCTAAAAGCGCGATAATAAAATTGCTCCGAGAAAGAGCAAAACCGGGAAAACCCGGCGGCGCAAAGTCATGGGTCTAAAGCTGAACTGAGCCAAGATCGCCAGACTGCCGATAAAAGCTAATCCGTCGAAAGACGGTTTCGCAAAGCCAGGCATCTAAAATCAGACGCGCGCTGATCAAGACCGACCGGCTGTCCGAAAGGCAAAACCAGGGAAACCTGGCGACGCAAAGTTATGGGTCTAAAATCACGGCAAGCATTGTGATCATGATTGCCAGACTGCCGAAGAGCTTCTGCAGGGACAACAATTATTTTTGGTTGTCCCTGCTTTTTTAATTGTTGGGATGATCCTTCATCTTCGAAACTCCAACATTCATTCAGTTCCTCCGCTCAGGATGTCCGCTTCGTTCTTAACTGGAGGTCGTTTCTTGTTTATGCCGCACTCGGTTGAGAATTTCGCTTTTTTAGAAGGCAGGAGGTGCAATTTTCAACCGTGGGTATTATATTTGCTATAATCTCCCCCATGCCAAAACCTCGTCCCCTTGACCCCGAATCCAAACCCGATGACCGCGTGGATAATGCCCTGCGTCCGCAAAAACTCAATGACCTGATCGGTCAGGAGCAAGTGAAAGAGAATTTATCCATCCTCATTGATGCGGCGCGCCACCGAAGTGAAGCGTTGGATCATGTTCTGTTCTATGGACCTCCCGGGCTGGGTAAAACAACGCTTGCACATGTGCTCGGCAACGAAATGGGGGTCAACGTCAAAGTAACGGCTGGACCTGCCATCGAGCGTGCTGGTGACCTTGCCGCCATCCTCACCAATCTCCGCCAGGGTGATGTTCTGTTCATTGACGAGATCCACCGGTTGGGACGTGCTGTTGAAGAAGTTTTGTATCCTGCCATGGAAGATTTCTCTTTGGATATTGTCATTGGCAAGGGACCCTCTGCGCGATCCATTCGTTTGAAGCTGCCGCGTTTTACGATTGTTGGTGCAACGACGCGACTGGCATTGGTCACGGCCCCATTACGTGCCCGTTTTGGCGCGGTCTACCGCCTTGATTATTACGATACTGAAGCCATGAAGCTGATCGTGGCACGGGCTGCGGGGATGCTCAAAGTCGAGGCAGACGAGTCAGGAATCAGCGAAATGGCGAGGCGTGCGCGTGGGACGCCGCGTATCGCGTTGCGTTTGCTGCGCCGCGTCCGCGACTATGCCCAGGTCCGCGCGGATGGGACGATCACACAGAATGTTGCGAGGGAAGCACTGGACTTGCTGCAGGTCGATCCGCTTGGGCTTGATGATGTGGACCGCCGCGTGCTGAGGACCATCATCGAAAAATACAACGGCGGACCGGTAGGCTTGAACACGATTGCTGCCTCCATCAGCGAAGAGCAGGATACGATCATGGACGTGGTCGAACCGTATCTTTTGCAGCTCGGCTTCCTCGACCGTACCCCGCAAGGACGCGTTGCCACCAAGTCCGCGTATGAGCATTTGGGGATGCCGTATAATGGAGAAGGACAGCAGAGACTCTTGTAGACGATGGACGATAGACCAAGGACAATGGCTTTATGGTCTACCGTCAATGGTCCATGGTCTGATCAAATGGAATCCATTGCCCGGTACCTAATGATCGGCGGAGTCATATTATTTCTGGTGGGAGGGGGGATATATCTTGCCGCGAAATTTGGCATCCCGCTCGGGCGCCTGCCTGGTGACATCCGCATTGAAGGCGAGAATGGCTCGTTCTATTTCCCAGTCACGAGTTCGATTTTGGTTTCGGTGGTGTTGACGATTGTTTTGAATGTGATTGCAAGACTACTGAGAAAATAAGCAGTTAAACATTCATGAAGCGTCTTTCTCTACTCCTCGCCCTTCTCTTCCTCCTCACCTCCTGCGGACGCCTCGATGCCATTCCCTATGAGCCTGCGCAAACCCCTGAAACCTGGCTTCAAATTCAACCCTTCACTGAATTTAAACTTGGCACGCAAAACATCATCTTTGTGCAACCGAGTACATCCATCATCGTTTATTTGCTCGGTGTAATAACGATTGCCGTCGGTTTGTACTTCATCAAGATCCGCAACGGACAGCGCTCCCGCCTCTGGTGGGGGATCGCCCTCCTGCTCTGGGGTATCGGCGCGCTCCTCGCTGGGACCAGTTACGAAGCATTCAGTTACGCCATCAAATGTGCCGGGCGTGAAGCCTGTCTCTGGACGAGTTGGTGGGAGGTGATCTATCTCATCCTCTCGGTCTGGAGCATCGACGCGATGATGCTGGCGGTCGCGTATTCGAGCGCCACTGGCAGGCTTCGCCGTGGATTATCCGTTTATGCATTTGTCAATGCCTTTGTATATTTTGTCATTGTTATGGTGGGAACATTCATCCCGGTCAAATTCCTGATCTCATTTGAACTGCTGCTTATCATCACCGCGCCGAGCATCATCGCATTTTTTGTCCTCAACGGTTGGCGATATGCCAGATACAAAGAACCCCTCGACCTCATCTATCTCGGCAGCTGGCTTTGGTTGGGTGTCACCATCGCCGCCTATTTTCTCTATCTCATCTCAGGCAGCACTGCATCCCTTTGGGATCAAGGGATCTGGTTCTCTGAAAATGATGTCCTTCACATCGGTCTCATACTCTGGATGATCTGTATTGCCCGCTTCCTTTCTCCCCGCGTTAAGGATATGATCATACCTGCATGAAAACATCGGACTTCGACTATCATCTCCCCGAATCCTCCATCGCGCAGACTCCCATCGAGCCGCGCGATTCTTCGCGCCTGTTTGTCCTGCATCGCGATACGAACGAATTGGAGCATCGCATCTTCCGGGATGTAGCCGATTACCTGAATCCCGGCGATCTGCTTGTTCTAAACCAAACGCGAGTCATCCCGGCACGCATTTTTGCCCGCAAGGAAACGGGTGGACGTGTCGAATTGCTCCTCCTTCGCCGTCGTGACACTCTGACTTGGGAAGCCTTGGCGGGCGGGAAGGGTATGCGTGTAGGCAAGAAAGTGCTCGTGGAGTCCGACGACTCGAGTCATCGAAGTAATGAATCGATTACAACGTCAGGAGGCGTGGTAGTCCGTGCTGAAATACTCGAAATCCTCGAAGGTTCCGAACGTCTCATCCGATTCTCCGAGCCCATCGAACCATATTTTTCCAAAGTAGGGAATGTGCCTCTACCGCCTTATATCCATGAAAAATTGGAAGATCCTGAACGTTATCAAACGGTTTATGCCAGGGAGCCCGGTTCAGCCGCCGCGCCAACAGCTGGACTTCACTTCACACCGCGTTTGCTGGAAGGGTTACAGGTCAAAGGCGTGCGGATCGCGTATGTCACGTTACATGTAGGTTTGGATACGTTTGCGCCCGTCACGGAAGATGACCCTGAAACTCACATCATCCATACGGAGTGGTGTGAACTCCCGCAGGAAACCGCCGATCTCATCAACGACACACGCGCAAGAGGGAAAAGAGTCGTTGCCGTAGGAACAACATCCGTGCGGACTTTGGAAAGTGCGGCATCTCAAAACACGGATAACAGTTCACCGATCACTGCCTTTGCCGGGCCAACATCCTTGTTCATCCTCCCCGGCTACCAATTTAAAATCGTGGATGAAATGATCACGAATTTCCATCTTCCCAGGTCCACGCTGTTAATGCTGGTCAGCGCGTTTGCGGGGCGGGAAACAATTCTGGAAACATACAAAACTGCTGTTGACGAGGGCTATCGGTTTTATTCCTTCGGCGATGCAATGTTGATCCTATGAAAAAGATAATCTTTGTTGGCTTGATTTTTCTTCTTGGTGGACTCCTGGGTCTACTTGCGTTGGATTCACGCCGGTTGCCCCACCAATCTCTGACCTTGACCTCCCCTGAAGGCACGCCTCTTTCTGCGACCTATTACCCGGGTTCCGTTTCGAATGGCGTTCTCCTCCTCGAGGGCTTTGGCTCTGACCAGCACATGATGCGAAGTCTCGTCCGCGACCTGACCGCCTCAGGTTTACACGTGTTCACCTTTGATTATTCCGGTCATGGAGCATCTCCCGGTGCCCTCGAATACGACAATGCCTCCACCGACCGCCTTGCTGGACAGGTTCAAACTGCAATGACAGAATTCCAACGCATTAGCGGATTGACTCCATCGCAGATTGTATGGATTGGACATAGTTTGGGGGCACGCGTGGCGTTGCAAAGTTCTGTGCTTGGACCGGTCGCCCCGGCGAAACTGGTTTTGCTTGGCGCGCAGGTCAACCTGGGAACCAACACCCAGTCCGAGTTCTTTACTGGCACCACCGACTCGGATCTCGATTGGGTGCAATCCCTTGGACCGGATATACCCAATATTCCCGTTCTCTTGATCACCGGTACATGGGAGGATATCCTGACAGTCGATGGCGCGCAATTGCTCATGACAAAATTATGCGGCGAAAAAATTACCTCATGTGGTCATGGTGTCCCTCGTCAATGGGTATTGCTTGAAGCGTTGGTTCATAATTATGAAGTGTATTCTCCGCGGGTCATATCGGCTGCAATGGCGTGGTCGTTTCCTGAGTTGCAGCAACAGGACTCTCTCGCCTCCCTCCGTATCGGGCTTTGGCTCGGGACGATTCTGGGAATATTCTTTTCTTTGATCGGACTTGCAGGTCTGGTACAAAAGAATTCTCCTGTTCGTGACTGGGAAATTACGATTGTCAACCCTCGGAAACTGGTTTGGGGCAAGTTATGGTTGTGGCTGATTGCTCTACCGCTTTCCGGGGTAGTCATGACTTTATATGTATTAATCCCTCTTCCCAGCCCAACCTTTAATCTGATCTATGGCGGCTTCCTTGGCGGGTACGGTCTCTTGATGTTCCTGCTCTACTGGTTTGGGAAGATGCCCGGCGTATCTGGAAAAATTCGCAATTTTCGCTCGCAAGGACCTTCCTTGAAATACGGATGGCGTTGGGCAATACTGTTCAACCTGATCTTGTTCATTTCTGTAACCATACTCTATCGCTCCGGGATTGGGCTCGCTCCCCCGGTTGGAGTCCGTTTTGCGTGGGTATTGATCTTCATCCCGTTGACCGCGCTGGGCTTCTGGCTCGGTATGCTCGAAGCGGATGCGCTGTCGATTGCGGCGCCGGGAAAACCAGTCTATCGCATCTTATCTGTTTTGATCAGCTTGTTGCCATTCTATTTGTATTTGGTGTTGTTGTTGGCGCTCGGATCGACTTCTGGCGTACTTGGGGCGCTGACTGGTTTACTGGTATTGGCGACTAGCCTTTTGCAGGGAGAAATTACTCGTAAGTTGACGGGTCATTCGCTTGTCTCTGCACTGTTGCAGGCTTGTCTGATCTTTTGGCTGATCCTGCCTTCGGGAGCATTGTTTACTCCTTTTTTCTAACATGATGGATATACTGAACAAATTAAACCAAGAGATTATTGCCTGCCGGAAATGTCCGCGCCTGGTGGAGTGGCGGGAAGAAGTGTCGCGTGTCAAGCGCAAGGCATATCAGAATCAGGAGTATTGGGGCAAGCCGGTGCCGGGATTTGGCGACCCGAAGGCAAGGGTCTTGGTTGTGGGACTTGCGCCCGGTGCACACGGCTCGAACCGGACTGGACGTCAGTTCACTGGGGACGCATCGGGCAACTTTTTGTTTCCAGCGTTGTACCGGGCTGGGTTCGCGAATCAGCCGTCGGCGGAGTCCCGAAGCGATGGTCTCATCCTGAAGGATATGTATATTACGGCGTCCGGTCGCTGCGCTCCGCCTGCGAATAAGCCAAGTCCCGAAGAGTTGAATAATTGCCAGCCGTATCTGGAACGGGATCTTGAGATCATCCAGCCAAAGGTGATCGTATGTCTGGGTCGGATAGCTTTTGATAGGATCCTCAAAACATATTCGGCGCGAAATTCAAAATGGAAGTTCGGTCACGGTGCCGCATATCAATTGCAAAATGGCATGTGGGTTTTGTGTTCGTATCACCCGAGCCAGCAAAATACATTGACCGGAAAGTTGACTGTAAAAATGTTCGACGATATTTGGAAGAAAGCGAAATCACTGATTATATGAAGATATTGAAACGTGTCCTTCTTGGACTTTTGTTTGTTGCACTGGTTGGATCTTTGGGGTTTGTCGTTTGGGCTGAGGACCCGTTGAAGGCTTCTCCGGAAGCGTTGTCTGCGCTTGAATCGGACTCGCAGGTGACAGTGACGATCGGAGATGGGTTCATCGCAATCCAACCTGTAGGTGTTCAACCGACCACCGGTTTCATCTTTTATCCCGGCGGTCGCGTGGACTATCGAGCGTATGCCGTGCCTCTTCGCCAGATCGCTGCGCAAGGGTATCAGGTGATCCTTTTGCGGGTAAGGCTCAACCTTGCCTTCTTTGATCTCAACGCCGCAGACCAGGTAATGGATCTGTATCCCGGTGTTAAGTATTGGGCAACGGGCGGTCATTCTCTAGGTGGTGTTGCTGCATCATCCTATGCCTCTTCACATGATCAGGTGGACGGCTTGGTGTTGTGGGCGTCATACCCGGCGGATGAATCACTGAAAAATAAAGATATCAAGATCCTTTCGATTTATGGGACTCTTGACATGGCAGGCATGAAAGTATTTGATGAAAAGCGTCCTTGGCTTCCAGCGAATACTGAGTTCGTAATCATGCAAGGAGGCAACCACTCCCAATTCGGGGATTACGGTTTCCAACCTGGCGATAACGAAGCGACCATCTCACGTGCTGACCAGCAACAACAAGTGGTGGATGCCACGGTCAAGTTTTTGGAGTCACTAAGCCGATGAGTAAATTGATCTCTCCCGGAGAACCTGCTCCGGACTTTGAGTTGACAGATGTAAATGGCAAGCTTGTGCGCCTTTCTGACTATCGTGGGAGCAAGCCGGTAGTGCTTGCCTTCCTGCGCGGGTTCATGTGACCGTATTGCCGCGCGCAGTTGGCGCGCCTGCGTGAAGATTATCAAAGGTTTGTTGGGCGTCAAGCAGAGGTGCTTGCAGTCGGTCCCAACTCGCCGACGGCATTTGAACAATATTGGGCGAACGAAAATATTCCGTTCATCGGTTTGCCTGATCCCGATCATGCCGTGGCAAGAAGGTATCGGCAGGAAGTCAATCTGTTCAAATTGGGACGCATGCCCTTGAACTGTGTGATCGATAAAAAGGGATATGTCCGTTTTGCGCATTATGGTGCGTCTATGAAGGATATTCCATCGAACAGTGACTTGTTTCATGTAATAGATGAGTTGAACAAAGCGTCAGCATGAAATGACAATTGGTCAAATTGCATTTCTTGGTTCCGGTGAAACATCACTGGCTGGTGGGCGCATCTTTGAAGCGCTGGCAAAAAGAATTAACGAACCTCTTCGGATTGCGTTGCTCGAAACACCCGCGGGCTTTGAGCTGAATTCAGCGCAGGTTGTGGGGAAAGTGGGTGAGTTTATGAAGACCCGCCTTCAGAATTACAAGCCGGTAGTGGATGCTATTCCCGCACGAAAAAAGGATTCTGCTTTCAGCCCGGATGACCCGGAAATCATCAAGCCTTTGTTGTATGCGAACATGATTTTCATGGGACCGGGCAGCCCCACGTATGCCATCCGCCAATTGAAAGATACGCTGGCATGGGACGTGATCCGTGCCCGGCACCGCCTCGGGGCGACGCTGATATTTGCCTCTGCTGCAACGATCTCTGTCGGTGCCCATGCCTTGCCTGTCTACGAGATCTACAAGGTGGGGCAGGACGTCCATGCTGTGGAGGGCTTGAATTTCTTTTCCGACTTCGGTTTGCATGT
The DNA here is from genome assembly GCA_964436455.1 of uncultured Anaerolinea sp. Classification (GTDB taxonomy): domain Bacteria; phylum Chloroflexota; class Anaerolineae; order Anaerolineales; family Villigracilaceae; genus Defluviilinea. The sequence continues at coordinate 27,697 of CAYTDB010000018.1, forward strand.
TTCCTTCATCCCGCACTGGAACAATGCCGAAGGCGGCGTGGACCTTGATACCAGCCGTTGTTTCATTGGTATGGAACGATTCGATGAATGGTGTGGTCTTGTACCAGGTGAAAATGTCACGCTTGGGCTGGATGAACATACCGGCATTATCATGGATTTTGAGACTGGCATGTGTGAAATCAGCGGAGTAAGTTCTGTTTCGCTTGTCAGCAATTGCGACCCGGTCATGCATCCGGCCGGCAGAAAGTTCCCGCTCAGTGAAATCGGTAATATCAAAATTCCTGAACCCATCGAATCGGGAATCCCTGCGAAGGTTTGGGAGATGGTTATCAATGCAGTTCTGCCCGAGGATGATAAGCCTTCCGATGAAGTGATTCGGCTCGCAGAAAACCGCCTTGCTGCCCGTGCGGAAAAGAATTGGGCGGAGTCTGATCGCTTGCGGGATGAGATCGCCGCGCTGGGGTGGGCAGTTCAGGATGGCAAGGACGGATATACCCTGGTGAAGAATTTGTAAAATCAAGCAAACAGGTAAATACGTATACACGTGTCTGCTTGTCTACCTGTCTACGGTTCTACCTCCTCAAAAGTGGGATAAAATCGTGTGAGAAGTGTTAGGAGACTCTCATGCGCGCAGTGGATATCATCATCAAAAAACGTGATAAACAGGAATTAACGTCACAGGAGATCGAGTTTTTTGTGAAGGGTTTTACGAATGGGGCTATTCCAGATTATCAGGCAGCCTCTTTCGCAATGGCGGTTTTCTTGAATGGCATGACACCCTTTGAGACATCTGACTTAACCCTTGCCATGGCTCGTTCTGGGCAGGTGCTCGATCTTTCCAATGTAGTTGATATCGCAGTGGATAAACACTCTTCAGGCGGTGTTGGGGATAAGACCAGCATCTCTGTTATGCCAATGGTCGCCGCCTGTGGATTGCCCGTTGGCAAAATGTCTGGCCGCGGACTTGGTTTTAGTGGCGGCACAATAGATAAACTTGAATCCATCCCGGGTTACCGTGTGGATTTGACCCCTGATGAATTTAAGCAACAACTCAAGAAGATCGGTATCGTGCTTACGGGTCAATCCTTGGACCTTGCACCAGCGGACGGTAAATTATACGCATTACGAGATGTAACAGGCACTGTGGGATCCATGCCATTGATAGCATCTTCGATTATGTCCAAAAAGATTGCGTCGGGCGTTCATGCCATCGTGTTGGATGTAAAGACGGGTTTCGGCGCATTTATGCAATCGCTCGACGAAGCACGCACATTGGCAAATCTTATGGTTGATATTGGCAAACTTGCCGGACGAGATGTTGTAGCTTTGCTTTCTGACATGAACCAACCGCTTGGGTATGCTGTTGGCAATTCGCTGGAAGTTGTGGAGGCTATCGAAATGCTCAAAGGCGGCGGACCGGACGACTTTAGAGAACACTGTCTGCATGTCAGTGCGCACATGCTGGTTCTTGGAAAACGAGCAAAAAACCTGGATGAAGCCAGGATGTTGGCGGAAAAATCCATTACGGACGGTTCTGCGTTGAGAAAGCTTCGTATTCTGGTGGAGGCGCAGGACGGGAATGTGTCATTTATTGATGATCCTTCAAAATTCCCGCGCGCGAAATTTATCAGCGTAGTGGAGGCGCCTCGAAGCGGATACATTTCACAGGTCCAGGCTAGAAGCGTGGGTGAGGCGGCAGTAACGTTGGGCGCGGGGCGGGCGAAAAAATCCGACCCCGTGGATCATGCGGTCGGTTTTGTCATCCACAAAAAGGTTGGTGATAGGGTGGAAATGGGTGAGGCGCTGTTCACCGTCCATGCGAACGATGAATCCAAACTTGCAGAGGCGCGTGAAGCCGTGCTTGCCGCATATTCGTTCAGTGATGACGTGATAACTCCGTTGCCGCTGTTTTACACCTGAAAAGGTGCGTTATAATAGCGGAGAGGAGCAAAGAGATTCATGGCAAAAGTTTCACTTCGGGCATATAACCGTGAGATCGAGGCAATGATAGATCGGGGGCATCTTGATGAGGCAGTTGCACATTGTCAGCATATCCTGAAGACATTTCCCAAACATCTTGAAACCTACCGTCTTTTGGGCAAGGCGTATCTTGAAGCAAGACGTCACAACGACGCGATTGATATCTTTTCGCGTGTGTTGAATGCAGAGCCAAGTGATTTTATCGCCCATGTCGGCATGAGTATCATCCGTGATGAGCAAAACAAGCTTGATGATGCCGTCTGGCACATGGAACGCGCATTTGAAGTGCAATCAGCAAACCCTGCGATTCAGGGCGAATTGCAGAGGTTGTATGGTCGGCGCGATGGCGTCCAGCCTCCACGGATCCGTATGACGCGTGGGGCATTGGCTCACATGTATGTGCGCGGCGAATTATTTCCTCAGGCGATCTCTGAAACCAAAAGCATTCTGGAAGAAGATCAGGGGCGCAGTGACATGCAGGTTTTGCTTGCAAAGTCATATTTCCGCAGCGGGCAAAAGAAGGATGCCGCGGATGCCGCCTCTGCGGTTTTGAAGCGTTATCCGTATTGTCTCGATGCCAATCTTGTGTTGGCGGAGGTGCTTGGCACTGATCGACCTGAGAGTGCGCAAGTCTATCGTCACCGGGTGGTCGAATTGGATCCGTATGCGGCACAGGCACCGGATAGCATGTTCAGTGCTGCGGAAGTCAGTGATGCGGCAGTGAACATTGATCATTTGGAATGGGATGGTCGGCCTGTTGGTACATCTGCAGATTGGGGAACGGAGCGCGCCATTGCTTTGGAAAGCGGTGTACGTGATCGAGACGCACAACCGGACTGGCTGGAAGAATCATCCTCTTTGGAACCCTCGTCGGATCTTTCCGCCCTGCCATTTGCTTCTGAACAAGAAGCCTCTGCCTCCCCTGCACAACCCGCTGATGATATCCCTGATTTCCTGCGGGCGGCGGGTTGGGGTGAATCCACTGGTTCATTCAACGAAAGCAAGGCAGCAATATTTGACAATGAACCTGCTTCTTCGGCAGAACCCATTGCACAGGGAGACCTGCCCGATTGGGTCAAAGCGATGGCTCCTCCCAAAGCGACATCCCAGCCTGCGGAAGAGAAGGAAGAAGAAATTCCAGATTGGATCAACAAGATCGGCACAGAAGAACTGCCCGTCCCTACGCCTTCTGAAGAATCTTCGGGAGAACAGCCTGATTGGTTAAGCGGATTGGGAGAGTCTTCAGTCTCTGCCGATCAGCCGGACTGGATGAAAGGGTTGGGTGATGAACAAGGTGAACCAGCATCCCAGTCATCTGATGAGCAGCCTGATTGGATGAAAGGATTTGACCAGGAGGAACAACCCGCTGCTGCTTCGGAAGAGCAATTCGATTGGCTTAAGGATTTTGGCTCAGATGCCGTATCGTCTGCAGAGCCGACCGGGGCTACAAGTTTTTTGAAAGGTTTGGATGAAGAATCCATGGAGCCTGCAGCACCTCATTTTGCCGCGATTGATACTGGCAGCCTCGGAACGACCGAGGATGAACAGGATGATTCCTTTGCATGGCTCGAGAACCTTGCTGCAAAACAGGGCGCAACGGAAGGTTTGTTGACCAGGCCAGAAGAACGCCGTGAAGAGGAACCGGATTGGATCAAGCAGGCGAAAAATCTGAACCAACCAGAAAGCCAGCAGTCTCCTGCTGAGGAGGCACAACCTGCTTCAGTTTCACAGCCGGTGGCAAACGTTGATGATCTGGGCAAGAGCGGAGAGGAAATCGATGATGCACTTGCATGGTTCGAAAGCCTGGCTGCAAAACAAGGCGCGACAGAAGGTTTGTTGACCAAACCCGAAGATCGCAAGGAACAGGAACCCGAATGGGTTAAGAAGGTAAAAGAGACTGGTAGCGGTCCATCACAAGCAAAACCCGTGCAACCGGCACCAGTCCAACAGAAGCCGGTTGAAGAGCAGCCTCCTGTTGCTAAACCTCCGGTGGAACCATCGAAGTCCCCGGTTGTTTCCCAGCCTGCTGTAAAAGTGGAAGACCTGGGTAAGAGCAGTGAGGAAATTGACGATGCCCTGGCATGGTTCGAGAGCCTTGCTGTGAAACAAGGGGCGACTGAAGGCTTGTTGACCAAACCGGAAGAACGATCAGAACATGAACCTGATTGGGTGCAGCAGGTAAAGAAAAGCACTGGCGAATTACTGTCTGGACCTGCCCAACCAGCTCCTGTTGAGGAACAGTCTCCGATTGAGGAACCAGAACCTCCCGCACCCGCCCCTCAATCTTCTGCAGGGGTGGAAGACCTGGGTAAGAGCAGTGAGGAAATTGACGATGCTCTGGCGTGGTTTGAGAGTCTTGCTGCGAAACAGGGTGCAACCGAAGGTTTGTTGACCAGACCAGAAGAACGCCGTGACCAGGAACCTGAATGGCTGAAGCAGGCAAAGAGCACCGGTGAACAGAAACCACCAGTCGAACAAAAGCCTGTGGAAGAAGTTCCTGTTGCCGAAGAAGAGTTTATTCCCGAACCTGGGTCGATTGCTGCTGAACCTGCTTTGGTGGATGATGTTTCAGCATGGCTCAAGGGTTTGGATGAAGAGGAAGAAACACAGGAACCGGCCGGGGTTGCTGAGGATGATACAGCTTCGTGGTTGAAGTCGCTGGATGAACCGGATGAGTCGCCGATCACTGCTGATTCAAGCGCCAGCGATCTGCCCGGGTGGATGCAGGGTGTCAGTGAGGAAGAGGTTGCTGAAACTGAATCAGCCTTCCCGATGGAAGAAGCGGAATTTGTGCCTGAGTCCACGGCTCCTGCTCCAGAACCTGTCTTGGAGGAAGTCCCTGACTGGTTGAGTGGTCTTGAAGAGGAAGAGCAAACCCAGGCAGTTGCCCTGTCCGATGATCTTCCTGATTGGATGTCCGATGAAACTGGCGAAGTGGTGGCAGAGCCGACGAAGATCGAACCGATGCGTTCTGCTGACTGGAAACCTGTGGAAGTGGAACAGGAAGTACCTGCTCCCACCCAGGAGAAACCGGAACAGTCCTTTGCCGATGTGACCGAAAAATTGAAATCTGCTCCCAAGCCGCCGCAGAAGGTGAAAAAGCCCGCAGCCAAAAAGCAGGAAGTAAAACCGGCACCACCGCCTGAACCTTATAAGGAACCTGTAACACGAAGAGGAGCTGGAATGGTGACCATGCCCGTTGACCCGATCCTTGGGTCGGCGCGTGCCGAGCTATCGCGAAGTAACATCCCCGGCGCGCTCGAGACCTATGAGAAACTCATCAAGAAGGGACGCTTCCTCGAGGAAGTGATCTATGATTTGCGTGAAGCGCTTTATCGTTATCCCGTGGAAGTAAGCATCTGGCAGACGCTTGGTGACGCGTACATGCGAGCCAATCAATTGCAGGATGCTTTGGACGCGTATACAAAGGCTGAAGAGTTATTACGATAATATGCCTTAGCCACAAAGGACACCAAGGTCACGAAGGTTTAAAAGACCGAATTAAACACTTTGTGTACTTTGTGTCCTTCGTGTTTAATAAAGAAAATATTCTGGAGGAACTACTGTGGAAAGATCGCTCGTTTTAGTCAAACCCGATGGCGTACAGCGTGCGTTGGTTGGGGAGGTCATTGCGCGTTTGGAACGCCGCGGCTTACGGCTCGTCGGTGCAAAGTTCATGCAAGTGAGCAGGGAACTCGCCGAAACCCATTATGCCATTCACAAGGGTAAACCATTTTATGATGGTTTGATCGAATACATCATCTCCGCGCCTGTCATGGCAATGGTTTGGGAAGGACCCAACGCGGTCGCTGCCATCCGCCAGACCATGGGCTCGACGCGTCCGACCGAAGCCGCACCCGGCTCGCTCCGTCACGATTTTGCGCTCGAAGTGGGGCGCAACCTTACGCACGCCTCCGATACGACTGAGAACGGCGAAAAGGAAGTGGCGCTCTGGTTCAAGAAGGAAGAACTCGTGGATTGGAAGCGCGAGGTGGATCGTTGGGTGTTTGAGAAGTAGAATTTTGGTAGGTGGTAATTCATCCTGCTGATGAGAGTCAGCGGGATGTTATCTTTAATTGGTTTGAATTTTCTGTTTTTGCGCTAACAGATACAACCCCAGCACCACCATGGGCACCCAGAAGAACCATACATCACTGGGAGTGAAGGTGCGCAGGTAATAGGCGGCAATATTCCCGAGAATCAATCCTATAATCACTACCCTTGAGGTTTGTTTTGGCAGCTGTCCACTGACCGACCGTGCAAGCAAGGTCAGTATTGGGAAGATCAACATTACTTGATCGTAGCTCCAGCCGATGGGAGAGACAATCAGTCCCACCGTAACAGAGATGTCGATGAAAGTGCGACGGTTCCAATTCAGTCCGCGCTGCCACCACCAGATGATGCCCATGACCAACGTCACGAGCCACAAGAGTTTGCCAATTGTGAACTCATCAAGCAGAACAAGCAAGCCGTTGATAGTCGGTGTCTCCCTGACTGTATTCATGCCGGAGGAAAACACCTTCCAAAAACTTTGGATCCAAGGCGGATAGAATGCAAACAGCACGGTAAAACAAAACCCTAGAGCGATAAAGAAGCCCGTCAGGGTTTTCCATTCCTTTTTGCGGAGCAGGTCAAGAAACAGGATTGGCAGAGTGAGGATGACAAGATGTGGTTTGATCGTGGTCAAAACAAGGCTTGCCCCGGCGATATATGGCTTGTTTGATTTGCTGAGCGCAAGGAAGAGCGCCAGTCCCAGCACCTGCAGTGAGTTGATCTGACCAAAGATCAGGGAGATGAGCGTTAATGCGAAGCTGAAAACAGCCACGAGCGGGATCCCGACGCGCTTCTCCGGTCCCTCCCAGGTGAGGACGGTGCTATAAAAGAAGATCACTACATTCAGAATGAGCCAGTAATAGACAACCCTTGTAAATGGGATAACTGTCAATGGCAGCAAGATCACGTTGCCGGTGGGAAAGAACCAGGCATATTGAGTGTCTGAACGGGTGCGATTGGCAAAAGCGCGCTGCACTTCCCCTAATGCGTCATAGTCCGAAAAATCCTGTCCATGTGCAAAGAGATAGGCCGAACCCCAGTATGCCTGCAAATCCATGTCACCCGCGCCGGACGGCAGAGTGATGGGAAACAGAAGGATGATTGCTCCGATCAGGAGAATCAATATGAACCTGGTAAAAACGTTGAGAAAATTGCCTTGTGCCATGATGGTCGCTGATTGGCAATACGATAAAGGAACTATGTGTTCAGAAAATATTTATTGCCGGGCTTTATTCCAAAAAATTGCCATACCTCCAAGGAACCGACCTGCCTGACCGATGATGGGAAGGGCGGTTACTTCGAGCTCACGTAAATTTCCTTCCAAATCAACGATCCAAAAGATTTTATGCGCAGGGTGTTGTTCCTTGATTGCAATGACAAGGGGGAGCTCATCCGGTGGAATGGAATCCCCATTTTGATCGACCGGATGAAATTTGGTGGACCACTCACTGGCTGGCATGATTCCAGTTTCGTAAAAGCGGGTACCGAGCAATGTCCCGGCCGGTTCGTTGTAATAGATCAGGTCGCCATCGGGATTGACAATAAAAATTGGCATTGCCAAATTTTCGGCAAACTGTTGTGCCAGGCCCATTACATTTTCTAGCTGTGACATAAGGCAATACCTCCTTTGGCAGGTACAGATAGGGTCACTGTACTCTTAATAACACCTTCCCGTCACTCCATAACTCTTCAAGATCGTAATGCTCACGCATATCCGGCGAGAAGAGATGCACGACCACATCGCCGTAGTCCATGACCAGCCAGCCTTCCTGCGATTTGCCGTCCACGCGGCTTTTCTTTTTGTAGTCCTTTTTGGTTGCTTCGAGCACGCCCTTGGCAAGTGCGTCCAGCATGCGGTCGCTGGTGCCATTGCATATGATGAAATAGTCAGTAAATGATGCGACATCCTTGATGTCCAGGAGTAAAATGTCTTCGCCCTTTTTGTCCTCGAGGGCTTCAATAATATTATGGGCAAGTTCAAGAGCTTTCAGATTTCACCTCGTGATGTTTTCAACGGCGCAGAGAATAGTTTTGTGTAGACCGGGCCGCCCGGTTTCAATTCGCTTTTATAAAGATGGATGGAGTCTACTCTGGCAATGCCGAGTGAGTCAATCGTTGTTTCATCCAAAATTCTACGGATGCTTTGCTGGTCAGGCCCTAAGATGTGATCCCTGACCCTCCCGATCGTCAGATGCGGAGAAAATGGACGCCCGTCGAACGCATATCCCAGCCTGGTGGTCGCGGATTCGATCCCGCGCTGGAGCGCATCCAACTCAGCTGGAGCCTGGACTCCGATAAATAGAACGCGTGCCCGCTTCGAGTTGGGGAAAGAGCCGAGTTGTCCAATCGAAAGGTCAAATGGTGGATATGAATCCGCTTCCATGCGGAGCATCTGAGTTAACATTTCCAGATTTTCGTGGGAGACATCTCCAAGGAATTTCAGTGTGATGTGGATATTTTGTACGGGCACCCAGCGAACACAGCCTCCGATGGAGGTACGCAGATTGTCCACTTCGTGCTGAATAGCTTCTTGGATGATTTGGGGTATATCAACTGCTATGAATGTTCGTAGAAGTCCCATCTTTCAGGATTTTTCCCGCAAGGTGCGATCTACTGCTTCCTTTAATTCCTGAAAACCAACAGGCTTGGTCAGGTAGGTGGATGCACCGGCCTCCATACCGTTCTTGATATCAGCCGGCATGCTCTTGGCAGAGACAACGATAACCGGGATGTTCGCCAGATTGGGATCCCGCTGCATCTGACGCAGGATGTCAAGCCCGGAGATTTCGGGCATCATGATATCAAGCAGGACGATATCCGGTTTGTCGGCGGTCATCATGGAAATGACCGGCGCGCTCTTGGAAGATTTGAGCACGCGGAAACCACTGACGCGCATCATTTCGGCGAACAGGTCAGCCGCGTCTTCTTCATCTTCGATGATCAACACTGTCTTTTGATCCATACAAAAGTAACGATAGCATAAGAGGAGTGGAAGCGCAAGAGGGCGAGGGTTACATGGTTATTGTAAGAATACTTTGTCTTTTGCTGTCTGTTATGTGAGAGCCTTTGTAATGGATATTGGAGACAAGATGACAGAATTGGAAGAATTTCGTGCAGAGAGGGACGAGTTTTTTGAGTCGCATCCGCAAAGCCCGTTGTTGCCTGTACAAAAGAAGAACTTTACCGGTTTGAAGTATTTCCCTGAGAATAAAGACCTGTGCCTTGAAGTGAAGGTGGAACCTCTGGACGAAGATCAGCCGATACAAATGCAGACAACCACAGGTAACATGCAAATGTATTTCCGTCACGGGCGCTTCAAATTCTCAGTGGATGGACAGGAAGCGGAGTTGACGATCTACCGGGGAGACCATGGATATTTCCTGCCGTTTGTGGATTCGCTCAAAGGTAAGGAGACCTATCCCGCCGGACGTTATCTCGAGCCGGAAGAGCTGCCCGCCAATCGTTTTCTTGTCGATTTCAATATCGCCTATAACCCTTATTGTGCCTACAATGATGCCTGGTCATGCCCCATCACGCCTGCAGAGAACCGCATCCAGGTTCCGATACGGGCTGGGGAAAAGATCTTTCACGATTAAATCATCAGCGGCGGAAAAATCCGCCGCTTTGTGTTTGCCTGACTGGGTTATCAATTCAGTTTTTATCATTTTCCGCTTTCTCGACTACATCGAGAAGCGCTTCATATTCCTCGCAACATTCCGAACAGATGTCGAGATGCTCACGGATCAGGGGCATGACATGCGCGGCGTCCTTGCAGCCCATTTCGCATTCCACATACTCATCCAGTTTGAGGTAGATCTCTTCACAGGATAGCTCTTCGGCGCGTACATCTTCAAGGACACGCAGGAAGCCCAGCACAGCCTGGTTGGAGAGTTCCTCATGGGGTCGTAATCGCTTGCGAATACTTTGGATGAGTTCTCGAATATTCATACGTTGAATGGACGTTTAATTTAGTATTAATCTTACCTTTGTTCAAACAATGCAAGGACATCCTGGGGTGAAATATCCTCAAGTGCGAGTCGGGTTCTCAGCCGCAGGCGTGCATCATGCAGGAGCTTATATAGCGCATTACGGTTCGTCTTTAGTTTCCGGGCGGCATCTTCCATGGGCATGTCTCGCAATCCAAGCAGAACCAAAGCCTGCCGCTGGCGGTCGGTCAATTCCTCTTCGACCACTCGGCGGACGCGCTCCAGCATGTCCGTCCGCTCAGCGGAAACATCGGGTCCGGCTTGCGAGTCAGCTAAAAGTCCGGGAGGCGGCGGAATATCTTCATTTTCAGTCAGTTCGTCGAGGGATGAATCACGCCAGCGTTTGCGGCGGAGTTCTGTCAATGCGATACGGACAGCGATCTTATGCACCCAGGTGGTAAATTGACTGCGACCTTCGAACGTGCCTAGCTGGTCCAGTACGCGCAGGAGTGTCTCCTGAGTCACCTCTTCGACAAGTGCTTCGAATTGAGGCTGGGTGGGGGAAAGCCAGCGGGAAAGCGCATAAGGCAATCCCTTTTGGATGATTGAGCGCAGATCCTCCAGTGCGGCATTTCGTTTTTCCCCTTCTGCACGCAGGTCTGAGAGCCAGGCTTCGTTGGTCCGTGTTGCCATGATGGGCAAATTATAAAGCAGGATGTTCAGTTGCTGGAGTTTTCTTACAACTCTCTTATGGTATTTCGACAAATATCCATATGCCAGTTTTCCATCACAATCCATGATCTTTCCTATCGGGTGCACAGCAGGGTATTCCTTTTGGAAGTTCGAGAGCAGGGATGGCATAAGACCTTTGCCCGTCGAGGTTGAAAAGCCGATCAGAAGTTCCCGCCTTTTCGTTATGGACGTTCCTGAGTTGGTTCTCAGGCATACGGACGGAGCGAAGCTCCCGACCCCACAGCGGTTCCTGCGACGGGGGAACCTGCTCCAGCACCCGAGCCTGTCACTGCGCCTGAACAGCCTGCAGAAGCCCTGGTCGAAGAACCTGCTTCCGGTGGAAAAGCACTGCGATCACCCTCATCGTGGTTGTACTCATAGTGGTTGTGGCGGTTGCGTTTTTTGCCATGCGCCGTATGAACGCATAAGACGACCAAGAATAATAAACAAAAAAGAGAGACGGCAATGAAACCGTCTCCCTTTTCATATTTTTATGGGGAGAGCAGGACGGTACTCTCTTCGTAGATCTTGAACTCCCAAAGGTCCGAGTTATTGATGCACCCATAACCAAATGATTTTGTCGATTTGTTCGGCTGAGTTACAAAAACACTGACATTGTAACAACCTGTTGAGAGATCGGTGATTATTGTCGATTCTTTTGGTCCAAGGTTGTAGCCTCGGTATCCGCATTCACCGAACGCAGTCAGATTCAAGTAGAGAGAGATAACCAGGTCACCTTTTGTCTCATTCTGAAGCCTGATTTTTGTCTCATGCCCGCTGACATTTCCTGATAGCGGTTTATTGCAGGGGTCACCGCCAGAGCTGTTGCTTACCGTGGTTGGGACAGAGGTAAATGTGGGGATGACAAGAATCGCTTCAAGGGTTGGTGAAGGAACTGGTGTATCAGTGATAACCGGGGTTGGAACCGGGGTGTCAGTCGGCGGAACAGGTGTATTGGTGGGAATTGCAGCCTGCGTTTCAGCGACGATCGTGAATGCCGCAGAAACTGCAGTGGCTTGTATATCTTCTGCACTCATGGTGGGTTCGGTTGGCGTGGCGCCACAGGCAGCCATAACCATTGTCAGGATCATGAGGGTTGAAATGGTAAAAAATTGTTTCATTTTCATTTTCTCCTACTCGGCACTAGCACTTTGGATAACACTTGGCGAGGGCGATGACCCTATCGCTTCTGACGGAGATATACCATTGTGCTTCTGTGATCCGAAAACTTCCAAAGACTTTAAAGTTTTTCTGACCGTTTACATAGGCAAGAACAGAATACTGCCCGACCGGTCCGGTTGACAAATCATACAAAAAACCGCATTCGCCCAGGTCGGTCATGACCCAGATGGAAATAACGACCTTGTCATCTTTACTTTGAGGTGTATATTCGTTCAGATAACTTAAACTTGCAGAGGGTCCCGCCCACGAGGTAAGAGGCTTGTTGCAGGGATCGGTGGTTGCCGCAGCCACAGAAGTGAATGTAGGAACAACTGTAGGCGATGCTTCAATTGTTTCCGCAGTGGGGGAAGGGACAGGGGTGTCGGTCGGCAGGGGTGTGGGTTGGGGTGTGTCAGTTGGCGGGACGGCTGTGTTGGTTGGGATAGCCGCCTGTGTTTCAGCTACGATCGTGAAAGCCGCGGCGATGGCTGTGGCTTGGGTGTCCTCCGGGCTTTGCGTGGGTTGTGTGGACGCTCCGCTGCCGCACGCGCTAACAATTAGGCTGAGTATGATCATGCCAGCCCAAATATGTTTTTTCATTTAATCTGTTTCCTAATCTATGATTTCGACTCTGTCTTTGTAGATAAAGATGGTAAGTTCGTCATTTTTACTGATGCTAAACTCGCCTACGATTTTTCGCCCGCCGACCCAGACGACATATAGATAATTCCCAAGAGGCACACTGATCCTAACGTCTTTCTCCACTGGATATTCAAGAATCGCGGGTTCCTGATCCTTCTCATAGTGTTGTAGTGAAATGTAAGCCTGTGCCTTGGATCGGTTATAGATTGTGATCTTGGTAGAAGGCACTGCGGGTGGCAGAGTTCCATACTTGAGAATGCCCAGTGTTGGTGTCAGTGTGGGACCGGACGATATTGCGGGTTGTGTCGCAGTGGCGGTTACGCCAGGATCAACGGGACCACTCGTGGCGGTCGCTGGCGTCGTGGTGAGATTGGGGAAGGGGGTGGAGGAAGGCGCGTCGGAACTTGCCTCAACGGTTGCTTCGGGAGTGGGTGAGGAGGCTATCACTGGCGTTGCGGTGTTAGTAGGAGGGGCAGGCGTCGGTGAGGGTTGAGCCGCCAGTGTCTGCTCTGAAGAAATCCGAACCATCGCGTCGATCGTTGCCTGTGTATCCACATTGGGAGCAGGGTTTTGTCCCGATTGCAGGGCAGAACACGAACTCGCGATGACAGCAACCAGTGTGAGAATAAGAATCTTTTTCATCGTGCCCTCCTTGTGGGCTTACGATCCGCCTGCAACCTCCAAAAACTGTGTGACGGTATCGCGCAGCATGCGTTCGGGCAATGCGCCGACCTGGCGGTGGACGATCTTGCCGCCTGCGACGAACAGCATGGTCGGGATTCCCTGAATGCCGTATTTCATCATCCATTCAGGGTTTTCATCTGTATTTACCTTGGCGACCAGCACTTTGCCTTCCAATTCTTTGGCAAGTTTATCGAGGATCGGAGCCACCATTTTGCAGGGTCCGCACCATGGCGCCCAGAAATCCACGATGACGGGGATCGAAGACTGGAGTACGGTCTTTTCAAAAGCGGCATCGGTTACGTTGATGGGTTCGTTTGACATTATGTTACACCTTTATTTTTTCGAGATGGTGGGCAGAGCTGCTGCCCTCGAGCAGTCAAAAAGTATATCATAATACCCCATGATATAATCCCGCCCGTTATGACTGAATTATTTGCAAAATGGAGAAGCGGACTTGCCAAGACCAGTAAGACCACGTTTGGCAGACTCAAATCCATTCTCGGCGCGACGGAGATCACGCAGAATACCTGGGATGAACTGGAAGCCCTGCTCATCCAGGCAGACCTTGGGATTGAGACCACCAGCGAGATACTGGACTCCCTTCAACGCCTCGTGCGGACCGAGGGGCTGACCCGCTCCGACGAACTTTCGGATTCACTCCAGACCGAACTCCGCTCACGACTTACAACCCCTCCAGCCTTTGCATGGATCAACAAGCCATCCGTCATCATGATGGTTGGCGTTAACGGTTCAGGTAAAACTACGACCATTGCCAAACTCGGGCAGCGTTTCCATAATGAAGGGAAGACCCTTCTCTTCGGAGCAGCCGACACCTTCCGTGCCGCGGCGGTGGATCAACTTCAGGTTTGGGGAGACAGGCTCAAGGTCGATGTGATCGCAGGCGCGCCTGAGTCTGATCCAGGAGCGGTGGCGTTCAACGCTGTTCAGGCGGGAGTCGCCCGTAATGTCGATTTGATACTGATCGATACGGCTGGACGCTTGCAAACCAAATTCAACTTGATGGAAGAGTTGAAAAAGGTCAACCGTGTGATCGGTAAAGCGCTCCCCGGCGCGCCTCATGCTGTTTGGCTTGTGCTGGATGCAACCACTGGTCAAAATGCGATGCATCAGGCAAAAGCATTTAAGGAGGCGGTTGGCGTGAATGGTGTGATACTGTCCAAATTAGATTCGTCCGCACGCGGCGGCATGGCATTTGCCATCCAACGCGAACTTGGATTGCCTATTCTATTTGCAGGTCTCGGTGAAAAACCCGAAGACCTGACGTTGTTCAACCCCGATGCGTTTGTTCAGGGGATTCTTGGAAAGTAAACCTCTTGCGCTGACATCCTGCCCGCAGGGTAGCGCAGCGGGGAACGTTTGGTGTTCCGAACGAATTTGAAGCGCTGATAAATCAAGGAGAAAACATGCACGACCTCGTCAATCGTTTGACTTCTGCACAGGAATTAACCCAGCAATTACTGGAGCGTCTTTGACTTCGCCGGCAAAGAAGGACAGCTTTTACAGTTTGAAAGAGAAATTGAAGCACCTGATTTCTGGGGGAATCCGTCTGAAGCCCAAAAGGTGATGAAGAAATATAACGTGATCAAGAACGAGGTCGAATCGTGGCGCGGTTTTTCACGGCGCCTGCGCGACGCGCTCGAACTTGCCCAGTTGGAGGATGAAAGCCTCCGTGCAGAACTTGAGATAGAGATCGATTCAATCGAAGCCGAACTTGAGAAACGCTCCTTCACTGCAATGCTTTCCGGCAGATACGACCACGACTCCGCCATCCTTGCCATTCACGCGGGTGCAGGCGGAACCGACTCGCAGGATTGGGCGGCAATGCTTGAACGCATGTACCTGCGCTGGGCGGAAGAGCGCGGCTTTGAAACCGAGATTTTTGATTTCTCCGAAGGTGAAGAAGCTGGCATCAAGAGCGTGACCATTGGTGTTGAAGGTGAATATGCCTTTGGCTATCTGCGCTCAGAAAAAGGTGTGCATCGTCTTGTACGCCTCTCTCCATTTGATGCAGCACATCGCAGGCATACTTCATTTGCCTTGATTGAAGTTTTACCCCAAGTGGCGATGGACGAAGCCGATATTGAAATTGATCCTGGCGATATCAAAATGGATGTTTATCGTTCCTCCGGTGCGGGCGGGCAGAACGTGCAAAAGAATGCCACCGCAGTCCGTCTTACGCATCTTCCAACTGGCATCGTTGTCACTTGTCAGAACGAGCGCTCGCAGACCCAGAACCGCGAGTTTGCGATGAAGATTTTACGCGCGCGGCTCCTCGAGCTCAAACAAGCCGAGCGTGAAGAGGAACGCGCTGTCCTGCGCGGCGAGTACACCAAAGCCGAGTGGGGGAGCCAGATCCGCTCGTATGTTTTGCATCCGTATCAAATGGTCAAGGACCATCGTACTGACCACGAAACCGGCAACACCCAGGCTGTTCTCGATGGCGACCTTGATGATTTCATGGAAGCGTATTTACGCTCCAAACACTAAGGAGAACCATGTCTGATCTCATCACAAAACTTTCCACATTTCTTGCGAATGACATTTTGAAACAACCCAACCGTGCCATCGCTCCAGATGAACCTCTCCTCTCCAGCGGATTGATTGATTCGTTCAGCCTTATGGATGTTGCCCTGTTCGTTGAAGATAATTTTGGTGTCCGCATCGAAGATACAGAACTTAATGCCGACACGTTTGACAATCTGACTCAACTTGCGTCCCTGATCGAATCCCGCCAATCATGATTTTTCCCGAACGATTGAAAGCGCTTCATGCGCGGACACCTCGATACGGCTCAACGCAAGCCCTGGGCCGGGTCGCTGTTACCCTGCAGTTTTCCCACGCTGATGACTTGCACATCACTGTCGAGCAGCTTCTACGCGGCTCCCAATCCTTTGCTCAGACCTACACCCGCGAAGGGATACGATCGGGTGAAGTGATTGTTCTTATCCTTCAACATGGCGAGGAACTGCTTTATGCATTTTGGGGCGCAATCCTGCATGGCGCGATCCCTTCGATCATGCCGTTCCTTACGGAGAAACTCTCTCCCGAGCGTTATCGCGCCGATTTGTCCTCTTTGATGTCCGTCACCAAGCCCGCCGCGATTGTTACCTATCCGGAATTTGAAAATGAAGTCCGTTCAGCGCTTCGGGAGGGGGATTCGGTTCGGTCGGTGATTGTGACCGATAGGATCGAACCTCAAACCGATTTGGATTTTGACTCACTTTCAGGTTTTCAGCGGAAGCTGGATGATATCGTGCTCCTTCAACATTCATCAGGGACGACAGGATTGCAGAAAGGTGTGGCGCTCTCGCATCAGTCCGTTTTCAATCAGTTGGATGCGTATGGCAAAGCTCTCGGGCTCGATGAAAATGATGTGATCGTTTCGTGGTTGCCTCTTTATCATGATATGGGATTGATCGCAGGCTTTATTATGCCCATCCTTTCAGGGATTCCATTGGTGTTGATGTCGCCGTTCGATTGGGTGCGAGCGCCATATAAGTTGATGCAGTCTGTGGCAAAATATCGCGGCACGTTGACCTGGCTCCCAAATTTTGCCTACAACTTCTGTGCCCAAAAGATACGCGATCGTCATCTCGAAAATGTTGATTTGTCTTCTTTGCGGGCGATCATCAATTGCTCCGAGCCTGTCCGCTATGAGAGCCACCATGCATTTTTTGAACGCTTCAAGAACTTTGGACTCAAATGGGAAGCCTTGCAAACGTCCTATGCGATGGCAGAGAATGTTTTCGGGGTGACCCAAAGTCCGTTGGGGAATGTACCTGTTGTCGATGAGATCGACCGTGAGATGTTTATGACCGCGCGTGTGGCGCAGAGTCCGCTTGATGGGCGTCCATCCATGAAAATGATGTCGTCCGGGCGTCCGCTTGAAAATGTGAAAATCCGGATCTTGGATGAACATGGGAAGGATGTTCCGGAGCGTGTCATCGGCGAAGTTGCCCTGCAAAGCGACTGCATGTTGACCGGGTATTACAACCGCGAAGATATCACCAAGAAGGCGTTCGTTGACGGCTGGTATCTGACAGGCGACTATGGATATATTGCAAATGGCGAAGTTTTTGTTTCGGGTCGCAAAAAGGACATGATCATTGTTGGTGGGAAGAATGTGTATCCGCAGGACCTGGAAGCGTTGACCTATGAAGTGCCAGGTGTGCATGGCGGACGGTCGGTGGCGTTTGGCATGTTTGATGAAGCGCAGGGCACGGAGGATGTCGTGATCATCGCAGAAGTTGATTCGGATGACCCCGTTGAACAGCAGAAGATAGCGGACGCGATCCGCCTGCATGTGACCAAAAATTCTGCGATTGCATTAAGATATGTGAAAGTCGTTGACCCGAAATGGATCGTCAAGACATCGAGTGGAAAGACTGCGCGCTCTGCGAACAAGGAAAAATTCATGAAAGAGTTGCGAGAGGCGCAAGGGGGGTGAACCGGGATGGGGTGAATTCCTCTGAACTTCTTCGTCATGCCATTGAATTGGCGTGTGCCGGGAAAAAGGATGCAGCACGCGATACGTTTCTGCACGTGGTTGACGAAGATCCTCGTAACGAACTTGCGTGGATGTGGCTGGCAGATTTGGTGGACACGCTTGAGGATAAGATCATTGCCTGCGAAAATGTGCTGACCATCAACCCGTCGAATGAAAAGGCGCGTCATTACCTGGAGCTTTTGCAACGGAAGAGGCAGGCTGTTACTTCGAAACATGTGCATAGGAAGATAGAATCCACAAAGCTAAAAGGCGCTCAAAGGAATCCATTGGAGCAGGCAAAATATCTTGAACAGGAGGGAAAACTGGACGAAGCCTTGATGATCTATAAGGTGGAAGCAGCAAAAGCATCGGATACCCAAAATTTTAATGAGATTTATAAGCGGATTATCGGGATCGAGCGAAGACAGGATGAGAAGATCAGATTTGTTTCTCCGCAGGCATCCATCCTGCGTTTGTCTTTCACATGGCCCCTTTTATACCTTAGCCTCGCACTCGTGCAGGTGGGATTAAATCCGCTCAACCATCTAACAAGCTACCTGTGGTTTTCCCTTCCGTGGGTGGTATTGGGCAGCTATTTGCTTGCCGTAGCTGAAGTCCGTTCACGGCACGTGATATGGAAGCGTTTCTTTCTGGAGAATGGCGACGGGACAGCCCTTGCTCGCACTGTTGTCGGGGCAATAGGTTGGTTGATGGTGCTCATACCGATTTTGTTGATCGTAATTGATTCTTTGAACCGCCTGTCCGATTTTCAGATTCCGCCAAGGTTGTTCTGAGGCTTTAGTATGCTCCCCTTGAATGATACAGAAAAGAACCGCTATTCCTTTTTTCCGGTAGTCACCCTCCTTTTGATCCTGACCAATTGTCTTATCTACTATACGGAACCTTACATCATTGACAGTTACTGGAACTATTATATGAAGTTTGGCGCGACTCCCGCGCTTATCCGCCGGGGAGTGGGGGGAGGAACGATATCAAATATAACGGCGATATTCCTCCACGGCGATTTGTTCCATCTGCTGGGGAACATGCTGCCGTTGTGGGTCTTCGGCAGGCGGGTTGAGGACGCTTGCGGTCCCTGGCGTTACCTTGTCTTCTATTTATTTGCTGGAACGTGGGCAAATATTCTGTTTATTGTTGTTATGCCTGATTCACCAATTCCCGGCATAGGCGCCAGCGGCGCGATCTTTGGCTTGATGGGTGCATATCTTCTCTTGTATCCAGGTGGAAGAATTCGAACTTTGGTGTTTGTCAGTTTTGTTCCGTTATGGCCCCGCATCCGAGCCCTATGGGTTGTACTTTACTTCTTTGGCATTCAAATTATTCCTGCGATCGAGATCCTGATGGGGAGGGCAGATTATGGGATAAACTACTGGGCGCATTTGGGTGGATTCTTTTCGGCAGTTTGGATTCTTTTGTTTTTGCGACCCGAAGCCTATGCAAGGTATATGAGCGATGTCCCGGTTTAAATCAAAAAAGAGCAGGTAACTGACCTGCTCTTTTTTGATATATATTATCCACCGGTGGGGAGGCGTTTTTCCAGTGTGCGGCTCAATAAATCTTCCTGCTCTTGCGAAACACTGGCCTTGTTCTTCCTAAATTTATAATCCTTGTTGTCGCCGGAACGGTTCAGGGCTTCCTGCCATGCGATTTGCATCGCTGTCAATTCGGGTTCCTTGGGCTCTTCCGGCTCAACAACTTCCGCCGCTTCCTTCCTGGACCCGGGCCTGCCGCCTCTTTTACTTTCCTTTTTCGCCGGTTTGAATTCTTCGATCTCCGGTTCCAAAGCCTTGATGCTTAACTTAATCTGTTTCTTCTTGCGGTTGACATCCAGCACCTTGGCTTCGATCTCGTCGCCTTCCTTTACGATCTCACTCGGGGTTTTGACGTACCCATGAGCCAGTTCACTGACGTGGATCATACCGGGGCGTTCCGCGCCGATCTCGACAAATGCGCCGTACGACTCAAGGCGGACAACCTTGCCCTTTACAACCATGTCCGGCTCGATCTCTTTCCATTCCAAAGCCAGGGGCTCGATCATGGTGAGTTCAATACGGTCTTTCTTGGCTCGGCGCACCCAGACTTCAACGGTCTGCCCTTCTTTTACAACATCTTCAACTTTGTTGACAGCATCTTTGCTGAGTTGCGAGATGTGAACCACGCCGGGCAGGGATTGACCTACATCAACGATCGCGCCAGCCAGGGTGGTCTTGACCACCTTTCCGGTCAGCTTTGTTTTTGGCTCCAGCACCGTTTCCGGTGTATTGTTGTTTGTTTCCATAATATACTCCTACTAATGGGATAATGCCAAAGGCTGATTATACATGTGAGATAAATATCAGTCAATGTGAAATCTGTATCAAATGATGTTTGATGAAATATTGTAAGTTTTCTTAACGTAAATTCGGGATAAACACTTGGATGTCATTCTGAGCCCCATGCAGGTGCGAATGTTTGCCCTTCGCGTTCGCTCAGGCTGACATGAATTTGAGGTTTTTATGCAGAGATTGCTTGTCCCGACCTGACGTTGCTTATGAGTGTGCCAATTGTTCTTCGTGGACGATTCTTTTCCAAGTATTACTGGATAGATTAGGTGCAAAATCACTTGACTAATTGCAGTAAAGAGCGTAATATCGCATAAATATGTTGTTTTCGGAAATAAATTGGCGTTTCTATGTATAATTTCGACAAAATCGATGTGAAAATCGTCAATATCCTCCTTGAAGATGGACGTATGCCAGCCTCCGAGATAGCCCGACGCATTGGAGACATATCTGAGCGGGCGGTTCGCTATCGAATTGAACGTATGGTCGAGGCGGGTGTCATTCAGATCAGTGCGGTGGCGAAGCCTCAGGCTTTTGGTCTGACAACCATTGCGGATGTGTGGATGGAGGTGGAATCGGATCGCATCCTGGAGGTCGCCAAAAAAATGGCGGAATTTGACAATGTAAGTTATGTGGCATGTGGAATTGGTGAATCAGATGTGAGCATTCAGATCGTAGCACGAGACACGGCGGAAATCTATCAATTCATTACAGAAGTAATACGCAAGGTTCCTGGGGTGCGAAAGACCACTACGTCCATTGTTCCGTTGATCATCAAGGATGTTTACCAGTGGAGGGTCCCGGAACGCGTTGTGATCGAAATGTCCGAAAATGAAGAATCGTCAGCAACAGATTAATATACCGGAGGATATATGTTTGGTCCAAAGACCCACGCATTGCAGAAAAGAGCCCAGGAAGTCATCCCCTTGGGGGTGAATTCAAACTTTAGGTATTGGGGTGACGGCATTACTCCCTATGTGAGCAGAGCCAAGGGCGCATATCTTTGGGATGTGGACGGGAAGAAATACATTGATTATCGCATGGCATTTGGTCCAATCATTCTTGGACATTCATACGATGAGGTCGATCAAAAAGTGGCTGAGGAGATCAAGAATGGCATTCTCTTCGCCATGACCAGCGAACTCGAGGTCGAAGTTGCCGAGATGATCGTGGAAATGTCGCCTGCAATTGACATGGTCCGTTTTGCATGTTCGGGAACGGAATCCACGATGCACGCGATACGCGTTGCCCGTGCCTATACCGGTCGTGACATTATTCTAAAATTTGAAGGCAATTATCACGGAATGCATGACCACACTCTATGGTCAACCTACGCGCCAGCAGATGCTTATGGAAACATGCGCAGTCCGATCCCTGTGCCAGCCTCCTCGGGTATACCCAAGTCCATGCGCGAATTCATCATCACACTTCCGTTCAATGATATGGAAGGTTTTGAACGTGTCATGCGTTCATATGGCGACCAGATCGCAGCGGTCATCACAGAACCGAGTCAAGGGAACTGCGCCGCGATCAATCCAAAAGAAGGATTCCTTGAACTTATCCGCCAGAAGACAGATGAATATGGCTGTGTGTTTATTCTGGATGAAGTCAAAACAGGATTCCGCATTGCCAACGGCGGAGCGCAGGAATACTACCGCATCAAACCGGACCTGGTCACGTATGCCAAAGCCCTGGGCAATGGCTACCCCTTGGCCGCGTTCGGAGGAAAGCGTGAAATTATGTCCATTATCGGGCATGGAGTTGCGATTGGCGGCACCTACACCAATAACAAGCCCGGAGTTGCCGCCGCATATGCGACTTTGAAGCTGCTCAAGGAAAAACCGATTCTCAAGACCATCGAAAAACGCGGACAACGTCTCATGGATGGTTTGAAGGATATTTTTGCAGAAAACAATATTCCCGTCGCGATCACCGGATATCCGGCGATGTTCTCCTTCTCCATAGGGCGCGAAACAGTGACCAATCAACGTGAATGGACACAAAGCGACCGCGATCTATATCTACATCTCGTGGAAAAAGCCATCGAAAAAGGTGTCATGCCTGACCACGATGCCCGCGAACCATGGTTCCTTTGTTACGAACATTCGGATGCGGATATTGACGAAACGCTGAATGTCTACGCGGAGGTCGTAAAAGACATAAAGAAATAAAAGAGTGAAGGTCAAAGGTCAAAAGTCTGAATAACTTGCGGCGTTTGACCTTCAGCCTTGTAATGAGGAAACGATCATGTCAAATAAACTAACAGCCAAAGAAATCATTGATCTGAACCGGGAGTACACATTCTTCTCATGGTCTGTCCAATCACAGACCAATCCCATACCTGTCACAAAAGCGCAAGGCGTTTACTTCTGGGATGCAGACGGCAAACGCTATCTGGATTTTTCGTCCCAACTAATGAACACGAATATCGGACATCAGCATCCCAAGGTGGTTAAAGCGATACAAGATCAGGCGGCGGACATTTGCTTTGTGCACCCCGGTAATGCTACCGAGCCGCGTGGGTTGCTGGGCAAAAAACTGGCGGAAGTTACGCCGGGAAAATTGAAAAAGACGTTCTTTGCTTTGGGCGGCGCGGAAGCCAACGAGAACGCCATCAAAATCGCCCGTTTTTACACCGGACGGCACAAAATCCTTGCTCGTTATCGTTCCTATCATGGCGCGACCCATGGTTCTATCGCATTGACTGGCGACTATCGTCGCAACGCTGTCGAACCCGCCATGCCGGGAGCCGTCCATTTCCTTGATCCGTTCTGCTATCGCTGTCCGTTCGGACAGAAAAAGGAATCCTGCAAGCGTGAGTGTATTTCCCATCTCGAAGAAGTGATCATGTACGAGGGTCCGGACAAGATTGCTGCCATCATCATGGAAGGTGTGACAGGCTCAAATGGCATCATCGTCCCGCCGGATGACTACTGGCCCCGCGTTCGAGAGATCTGTGACAAGCACGGCATACTGCTCATCTCGGATGAAGTCATGAGCGGATGGGGACGTACCGGTAAGTGGTTTGCGGTCGATAACTGGGGAGTGGAACCGGATATCATCACAACAGCCAAGGGTATCACTTCGGGCTATATGCCGTTGGGAGTTGTGGTCGTCTCTGAAAAGATAGCAGAGTTCTTTGAAGACAAATATCTATATGCTGGCTTGACATACAGCGGACATGCGCTTGCCTGTGCCGCAGCATTGGCAACCATCGAGGTCTATGAAGAAGACAGATTGATCGAGAACGCTGCCACACTTGGAAAATATCTTGGCGAGGCGCTGGAAGACATCAAGGAGCGGCATCCGTCTGTTGGCGATGTGCGTTATATCGGATTGTTCTCGACCATTGAGTTGGTAACCAATCGTGAGACCAAACAGCCATTTTCTCCGGCTGTGATGGGTGAAGTGGGTAAGGTTTTGAAAGAGAACGGATTGTTCACCTTCATTATGGCAAAGGATGTGGGCACGATGGTCTTCGTGGTCCCACCGTTGTGTATCACAAAAGAACAACTGGACGATGGTCTCACCTTGGTAGAGAAGGCTTTGGAAGTAACGGATAAGCAGGTCAAATAATTTGGATATCGGAGAACTCATGGAAGTATTGAACTACATCAACGGCGAATGGGTAAAACCCAAGGTCACCTACAATGTGGACGTCATTAATCCTGCAATGGGACAGGTGATTGCAAAGACTCCGCTCAGCTCAAAAGCGGATGTGGATGCGGCAGCGAGGGCCGCCAGTGAAGCCTTCCCTGCCTGGCGCAGAACCCCGGTGCAGGATCGTGTGCAATATCTCTTCAAGCTGCGCGATTTGCTCAAGGCAAATCAAGACGAAATTTCCAAACTGATCACTGATGAGTGCGGCA
The DNA here is from genome assembly GCA_964436455.1 of uncultured Anaerolinea sp. Classification (GTDB taxonomy): domain Bacteria; phylum Chloroflexota; class Anaerolineae; order Anaerolineales; family Villigracilaceae; genus Defluviilinea. Next base: position 51,593 of record CAYTDB010000018.1, read on the forward strand.
AGACCTTTGATGAGTCCAAGGCAGAGATGGTACGTGCCATCGAGAATGTGGAGGTCGCCTGTGGCATGCCGCACATGGGCAAGGGTGAATTCGTGGAGGATATCGCCTCTGGCATTGACGAAACCATGATCCGCCAGCCGGTGGGCGTGTGTGCCACGATCGCACCATTCAATTTCCCAGGCATGATTCCTTTCTGGTATCTGCCCTATGCGCTTGCAGCAGGTAATACTTACATTATTAAGCCCTCTGAAAAAGTTCCGACTACGATGCAGTTTATTTTTAAACTAATCGAGCAGGTAGGTTTCCCCAAAGGTGTCATCAACATGGTCAACGGCGCGAAAGAAGCCGTGGATGGCATTCTTGATCATCCTGTGGTTCGTGCAATCACTTTTGTTGGTTCAACTAATATTGCGAAATATATTTATTCCACGGCTGCGGCGAATGGCAAACGCGTGCAAGCGCAGGGCGGGGCAAAGAACCCTGTCATTATTTTGCCGGATGCTGATATGGATATGGCAACCAAAATCGTCGCCGACTCTGCCTTTGGGTGCGCGGGACAGCGATGCCTCGCCGTCTCTTACGCAGTGACGGTTGCCGAGGCGCGAAACAGCTTTACCGAGCTGATTTGCGACGCGGCTGCGAATCGTGTTGTCGGCTACGGCTTGGATTCAGGCGTCCAGATGGGACCTGTAATCAACGCCGCGTCAAAGGCGAGAGTCGAGGCGTTGATTGGACTCGGTGCGAAGGAAGGGGCAACTGTCCTTGTGGATGGACGCGGTACTTCCATCAAAGGCTATGAAGGCGGGACTTTTGTACGTCCGACAGTTTTGGGAGAGGTCCCACGCGGCAGCGAGATCTCGAAGACAGAGATCTTTGGACCGGTGTTGAGTCTCATGCATGTGAATACGGTCGAAGATGCAATTGAATTGATCAACAGCGGACAGTATGGAAACCAAGCCAGTTTATTTACTGCATCTGGTTCTGCTGCCCGCAAGTTCAAATATGAAGCCGAGGCGGGCAACATCGGAATCAACATCGGCGTTGCCGCGCCGATGGCCTTCTTCCCATTCAGCGGTTGGAAGGATTCGTTCTTCGGCGACATGCATGGGCAGAGCATGGACGCAGTGGAGTTCTTCACGCAGAAGAAAGTTGTGATAGAACGCTGGCCCAAGGAATGGACGAGAAAGTTCTAAAATTTGGCCCTGAGACGGGGCGCCATCTTCGAGGAAAAATGACTCAAAATTTAGACAAGGCACTTGCTTATTCGGAACGCTGGCTGGGGATTATCAAGCAAAAGGAAGTTGACGAATCGCTCGGCAAGGAAATCATCACCGAGTCGAAGCATAATTTTGCGGAGCATTTCAACAAGGGCTGGCTGGAATATCGCAAATCCGTGACGGAGGCGGGAGACTGGGCGGCAGTCGAATGGACTGGTTCCGGCGCGGTATTCAAGGATGTATTGGGGCGCGAGTACCTGGATTGCCTGGGTGGATACGGTATGTTCAACCACGGCTGGAGTCACCCGGATGTGGTGGCGGCGGTACGTGCCCAGCTGGAGCGCACCCCCATGCCCAGTCAGGAATTGATCGATCCGCTGCGCGGCGTGCTGGCGCGTATGATGGCTGACATTACTCCCGGCGACTTGAAATATAGCTGGTTTGCTGCCAGCGGTACGGAGGCGATTGAAGCATCCATTAAGATTGCCAAGCTTTATACCCAGAAACCGGCTTTCATTGTTGGTGTCAAGGCTTTTCATGGCAAAACAATGGGATCACTTTCCATGCTCGGCAAGGCTGATTTCCGTCAGCCGATGGGGATGCTCTACGGCGGCCCGGTTTACCATGTACCGTTTGGGGATGCGGAAGCAGTGGAAAGGCAGCTTGATATCTGCGATAAGATCGGCGTTGGCGTGGCGGGTGTGCTGTTCGAGCCTATCCAGGGTGAAGCGGGTGCGATTGTCCCGCCGGATGACTTCTGGCCGCGCATCCGCGGGGCAACGCGCAAATATGGCACATTGCTGATCGCGGACGAAGTCCAAACGGGTCTGGGCCGGACCGGGATGCTGTGGGGTGTGAACCATTGGGATGTCGAGCCAGACATCATCGCCGTAGCCAAGTCGCTAGGCGGCGGAGTGATGCCCATCAGCGCTGTGACCACCCGGGAGGAAATCTTCCAGCCGATGATGTACCCAAACCCATTCATGCACACCACCACCACGGGCGGCGGCGCGCTGGCTTGTTCGGCCGCGATCGCCTCCATCCACGTTACCCTGCGTGACAAGCTATGGGAACAGGCTGCTAAAAAAGGCGATTACTTGATGCCAAAACTCCAGGAACTGGTGAAAGCGTATCCGCAAATTTTCGAAAAAATTACTGGCAAAGGTCTATTGATCGGTATGCACTTCAAGAATCCACAGACTGGCTATAACGTGGCTTCCGGGTTATTCAAGCGCGGTGTGCTGGTGGCTGGCACACTGACCAGCGCGCAAACCATCCGCATCGAGCCGCCGCTGGTGATCGAGTACGCGCAGCTTGATGAAGTGTTGAATCGCCTGTCTGATACGCTGGCGGATGTGAACAAGTCGCTCTAATCAAATGAAACCTGGCAGATATGAAAAATCTGTCAGGGCAAGAGGAACCATGGCTACAACTTTTGAAACTCAGTTCAAATCTCGTACCCCAGCTTCCCTGTCCATGTTCGAGCGTGCCAGCGTGCATTTGCCTGGTGGCGTGGCGGGCAATGGCAAATTCCTGGTTCCGTATCCTGTCTATGTCAAACAGGCACAGGGTGGGGAGTTCATCGATCTGGATGGCAATCGCTACATCGACCTGTTGATGGGCGGCGGCGTGCACATTCTCGGTCACTCAGCAGAAGTTGTGATGAGCGCCGTCGAAGCGCAACTCCGCTTAGGCACGCATTACTATATGGCTGCCGAAGCCGAAGTGCAGCTGGCTGAAAAGGTCAGCCAGTTGATGCCACACATTGAAATGGTGCGCTTTGTCAACACTGGATCCGAAGCCACCCAGATGGCGCTGCGCGCAGCGCGTGCCTACAGCAAACGCGACCGGATTGCCAAATTCGAGGGCAACTTCCATGGTCAACATGAAGCTGTACTGATCAGCACTCTCGGTGCGGAAGGACCAGACAGGGAGCCGATATCCCGTCTGGACAGCGCTGGTGTTCCCCGCCTCACACGGGACAATGTGCTTGTGTTGCCGTACAATGATGCTGAGCGTGTTGTCGAATTGATCTCCCAACACGCCGATGAACTTGGTGCCGTTATTTTGGAACCTGTCTCAGCCTTTGGGTTGGGTGTGGTTGCCGCGCAGCCTGATTTCTTGAAAGCCTTGCGCGAAGTGACCGCCAAACACGAAATTCCGCTCATCTTCGATGAAGTGGTGACCAACTTCCGTCTGGGATTGGGCGGCGCGACCGAATATTTTGGTATCACGCCCGATTTGGTTTGCCTGGGCAAGATCATCGGTGGAGGATTCGCCATTGGCGGATATGGTGGTAAACGCGAGATCATGGACAAAGTGGTCACGCCCAAAACCGGCCTGTGGAACCTGAGCGAGCAGATTTTCCAATCGGGTTGCTTCTCTGGCAATCCAATCTCGATGGTGGCTGGTCTGGCAGTTTTGAATGAGCTCGAAAAAGGCGATGTGTATCCGTACATCAACGGGATTGCCGAAAAACTACAAAACGGCATCACTGAAATCGGCAATCGACTTGGTTTCCCGGTACTGGTCAATCGGGCGGCTTCGTTTTTCCAGGTGCATTTTGGTGTTGAAAAGATCGTCAATAAACGTGATAATTTAAAAGTTGATAAGAAGACTGCCGACTTGTTTCACTTCGGCTTGCGAGCGAATGGTATCATGGCAAGCACACATCCGCTGTTTGTTTCGGCTGGGCATACTGACCAACACGTGAATTCGATTTTGGAAATATCCGAGCAAATATTGAAGGAAATGAAAGCCTAGCACGTTTCAGGGGAGGGTGAAACCGTCCCCGCAAAAATTCAATTAATGGAGCTGGCATGAGCGAATTTGCAGTTGAACTTCAGGATGTTGTCAAACGATTTCCCACCCCGGAGGGTGGAGAAGTGTTTGCCGTCAACCACATTACCATGCAGATCAAAAATGGCGAATTCTTTTCGATGCTGGGATCATCAGGCTGCGGCAAGACCACGTCATTGCGGATGATCGCGGGGTTCGAGTGGCCCACGGAAGGTGAAGTGTACATCGAAGGGAAAGCCATGGGACACACGCCGCCTTTTAAGCGGAAGGTGAATACCGTATTCCAAAATTATGCCCTCTTCCAGCACATGACCGTTTTCCAGAACGTCGCTTTTGGCTTGGAAATGGAGGGGGCGCAGAAGAATGAAATCGATAAACGCGTCAATCATGTGTTGGAGATGGTGCAACTCACCGGCATGGAGCGTCGCAAACCCAAGCAACTCTCCGGAGGACAGCAGCAGCGTGTGGCAGTGGCACGGGCGTTGGTCAAGGTGCCAGATGTGTTGTTGCTCGACGAGCCGCTTGGCGCGCTGGATCTGAAACTTCGCAAGGAGATGCAACTCGAACTCAAGGCGCTTCAACAGCAACTTGGCATAACATTCGTCTATGTGACGCATGACCAGGAAGAAGCCATGACCATGTCCGACCGCATCGCGGTGATGAGCAATGGCAAGGTCCAGCAGATAGGGACGCCGGTGGAGATTTACGAGAGACCCGGCAACCGCTTCGTGGCGGACTTTATCGGGGAGTCAAATTTCTTCGAAGGCACGATCAGATCGTTATCGGGGCAGGAAGCGGTGGTCTTTATCCCGCATTTGAACGCGGAAATTACAGGGATCGCCGTGTCTGCGGGGTTGGTTACGGGGGAGGATGTCACGGTTTCGATTCGCCCGGAGAAGGTGCGCGTTGCAGAGAAGGAATTGGATGTCAATTCATTTAAAGGCCGGGTGACGAATACAGTATACATCGGCACGGACACGCATATCTTTGTTGACTTGAACGGAAAGCAGGTTAAGGTGTTCGAGCAGAATCGTATCTCGCGCCTTGACCCAGGTTCTTTCTACAAAATCGGACAGGATGTGTTGCTCGTGATGTGGCCCGATAATGTTCTTGTGTTGAAGAAGAACTGAGGAGGCGGCATGTTAAAACGCTTGCGTGAAAACAAATCTTCACAGGGGACACTGCTGATTTCCCCGACACTGGTTTTCATGGTTGGGCTGCTTATCATCCCGCTCATCCTGACCCTGATCATCAGTTTTGGTAAACGCTCGGCGGATGGCAATGTTATATACACCTTTGGCTTGCACAACTACGCCCGCATCGTGGGGATCAGTTTGGACTGCGAGGGCGGGCAGACGGTGTGTTTCGACCCGCTGTACGCCCAAATCCTGTGGCGCTCACTGGCGCTGGCTTTCAATTCGACGGTGCTGGTGATCACGCTGGCTTATCCGCTGGCGTATTTCATCGCCCGTTCCCATCCCAGGCGGCGTAATACATTCCTGTTCATGGTGCTCGTGCCGCTCTGGACGAATTTCGTCATCCGCGTGTACGCGTGGATGATGCTGTTACGCACGCAGGGAGTCATCAATAGCGTGCTGGGCTGGCTGGCAGGACTGGTTGGCATCAACTTCGTGCCGTTCGAGATGCTCTACACACCGGGAGCAGTGCTGGTGGGCATGGTGTACGAATTCCTGCCGTTCATGATCCTGCCGATCTATACCTCCCTTGAAAAGATTGAGAATTCGCTCTACGAAGCCGCGGCGGACCTGGGCGCGAATCCGTTCCGCACCTTCCTGCGGGTGACACTGCCGCTCTCTATGCCTGGCGTTGTTGCTGGGACGATCCTGGTCTTCATCCCAGTCATGGGGACGTTCATCGTTTCGGACCTGCTCGGCGGCAAGCAGGTGATCCTTATTGGGAACCTGATCCAGCGCCAATTCCTCGATGCACGCGACCCGACATTTGGCAGCGCCGCTTCGCTTATTTTGATGGTCATGACCCTGATTGTGACATTCTTCTACACGCGCAAGTTTGGGTTTGGTGAGGAGATTGTTGCCGCATGAATCCCTACAAGCGTTCCCTCTTTATCAAAGTGTCCACGGTGTTGGTGTATATCTTTTTGTACACGCCTATCATCGGTTTGATGGTCTTTGCCTTCAATGCATCCCGCACCAATGTGTTCTTTGGCGGTTTTATTACCGAGTGGGGCCCGTTGGTGATGGATGGCAGCACCGTGGTGCAAAGTCCGTGTGGACCCTTCCATTGGTTTTGTGAACTGACCCAGAATCGGGAAGTGATGGGTGCCACGAAGAATACACTGACGATTGCCTTCATCTCGACCATCTGCGCCACCATCATTGGGACGATGGCTGCGCTGGCTTTGCAGCGTTACAACTTCAAATTGAAGGCTTTCTCTCAACTTTCGCTTTACATACCCATTGTCATTCCTGAAATCGTAATGGGGATTGGGATTTTGGTGCTTTTCAGCCAGGTGTTCTCGTTACTTAACACTACACTTGGACTGGCTGGAGATGCACGCCTGACCATGGGGTTGCCAACGGTCATTGTTTCGCACATTGCCTTCAGCATCCCGTTTGTCACCCTGGTTGTCCAGGCGCGTTTACAGGGTTTTGACAAATCGTACGAGGAAGCCGCCATGGACTTGGGCGCGAATGAGCTGATCACGTTCTGGCGGGTGACATTCCCGATGATCCTGCCGGGTGTGCTTTCAGGCGCACTGCTGGCATTCACGCTCTCGCTGGACGATTTTGTTATTACGTTCTTTACAACTGGACCGGGTTCCACAACCCTGCCAATCTACGTTTATGGTTTGCTAAGGCGCATTATCACGCCGCAGGTAAATGCCCTTTCGACGGTCTGGGTGCTGGTTGTGGTTTCGGTGGTTTTCTTGTTACAGCGTTTTCAATCCCAGGAAACATAAGGTTAGTGTAGGTCATTGGGCAGGCGTGCTGTCCAGTGTTTCAAAACATAATTCCTAAAGGAGGAAGAAATATGAAAGAATATTCCAAGAAGTTGCTTGCCATATTTTTACTGGCGGGCGTACTGCTGTCGGCTTGTGGAGGCGGCGGAGCGGCGGACAGCGGTGCTGAGAAAGTCACTGCTTCCGGTTTTGTTTGTCCCGAACCGGAGTCCCAGATCGAGGTCACTTCGAAAGAGTTGAACATCTTTGTCTGGACTGAATACATCCCGACAGAATGGAAGGAATGCTTTGAGTTGGTCTATGGCGTTTCGATCAACCACGATGAGTATTCCAGCAACGAAGAGATGTATGCCAAACTCTCGGCGGGCGGCTCCAACTATGACCTGGTTCAGCCAACCGACTACATCATCGGATTGATGATCCGACAGGGGTTGCTGCAAAAATTGGATCAATCCAAGCTGCCCATGGCGAACTACGATCCCAACTATCTTAACCTGGAATTCGATCCGGGTAATATGTACACCGTTCCCTATATGGCTGGCAATGATGCCATCGTTTATAACGCCGATGCGGTCGAAAATCCCCCCGCTTCCTACGCGGATTTGTGGAGACCTGAATACGCAGGCCGTCTAGTCATGCTGGACGACTCGCGCGTCATCATTGGCATGACTTTGCTGACTTTGGGCTACGATGTAAACACGACCGACCTGGCGCAGTTGGAGGAAGCCAAAAACAAACTGGCTGAACTTGTGCCTGGCGTGAAGTTGTTCGATAGCGACAGCCCCAAGACAGCGCTCATTGCCGGTGACGTGGATCTGGGCGTAACCTGGACTGGTGAGGCATTCACTGCCAACCAGGAAAACCCTGCTTTCACCTATGTCTACCCGACCGAGGGTGCGATCTTCTGGCAGGATAACTGGGCTATTCCGACTGGTGCATCCCATCTGGATGCCGTGTATGCCTGGATCAATTACACATCCCAGGGCAACTTGTTCTGGCTGATGCTTCGAGATTTCCCATATGTGGTCCCGAACAAGGCTGCGTTGGATTTCGCAAAAACGGACCAGGCTGAACTGTATGATGCATATATGGCATCCCCAATTACGAATGTGCCTCAAGAGGCGATTGATGCCGGTCATGCTGTAGAGGATGTGGGCGACGCCACCCCGCTCTACGACCAGATTTGGACTGAGATCAAAGGCGGCGAATAATGGAATAAAGGATGACAGTCGCTTATTAGCGACTGTCATCCTCTTTTTTGGAATCATTTTCATTTATTTTTCGTTTCACGCAGGACTTTTGAACCTGCTCCTGCGCAAGAAAGCATTTTTACGCTTTGACCTTGTTATTCTAACTCGCCCAACGCGGGTTATAAAACTAAATGGAGAAAGGTTATGAAAGTATTAATAGTCGGTGCTGGCGGGGTTGGAGAGGCGATCGCACAAATGGCAAAACCCAGAGCTTGGGTGGAGTTGATGGTGCTCGCAGATTACAACCTGGACCGCGCAAAGGAAGTTCAGGCAAAGCTGGGGGACGATAAACGATTCCCAGTTGAGTTCATTGATGCCAGTAAGCAGGAGATGGTGGAGGAATTGGCTCGAAAGCATGGTGTCAACCTCATCATGAATGCCGTTGACCCGGTCTACAACGAGAAGATATTTGATGCAGCTTTCAATGTGGGTGTGAATTATATGGACATGGCAATGACCCTGTCCAAACCACATCCTGAAGACCCCTTCAACAAATCTTATATCAAATTGGGCGATTACCAGTTCGAAAGGTCGAAGCAGTGGGAGGAAAAAGGACTGTTGGCGCTTTGTGGATTGGGCGTCGAGCCTGGTGTGGCGGACGTGTATGCCCGCTATGCACAGGATTATCTCTTCGACGAGATCGATGAGATCGGTATCCGTGACGGCGCCAATCTTGTGATCGAGGGCTACGAGTTTGCCCCTAACTTCTCGATCTGGACAACCATCGAAGAGTGCCTGAATCCCCCTGTGATCTGGGAAAAGGACAAGGGATGGTTCACGACTGAACCTTTCTCCGAACCGGAGGTATTCGAATTCCCTGATGGTATAGGAAAGATTGAAGTCGTGAATGTGGAACATGAGGAAGTTCTGCTGATCCCGCGCTGGGTCAAAACCAAAAGGGTTACATTCAAGTACGGTTTGGGTGATCAATTCATCGGCGTACTCAAAACCCTCAAGATGCTTGGCTTGGACAACAAAGAGAAGATCGATGTCAAGGGCGTCAAGGTGTCGCCGCGTGATGTCGTTGCAGCCTGCCTGCCCAACCCTGCCTATCTGGGTGACAAAATGTCCGGCAAAACCTGTGCTGGAACCTGGGTCAAGGGCAAGAAGGATGGCAAGGAAAAGCAGGTCTATCTGTACCAGGTGGCGGATAACGCCGAGTGTATGCAAAAGTGGGGCTGTCAGGCGGTGGTCGCACAGGTGGCATTCAGCCCGTTGCTGGCAATGGACTTGGTTGAGCATGAAATCTGGAAAGGCGCTGGCGTCCTCGGACCGGAATCCTTTGACCCCGTTCCTTTCATGGATCGGATGGCTGAATACGGCTTCCCGTACGGGATAAAGGAAATGTGACCCCCACCCAGCCTCCCCCAAATTCGCATGAAGAGTTTCAGCAAGTAATAAGTATTCCATTACGAATTTGGGGGAGGTGCCCGGAGGGCGGAGGGGGCCCGAGACTGAATTAGTGTTCGGGTAAGGAAGAAGCGTTTTTATTGTCTAATTTGGAAATGTTTTGTTGAGTTTGTTCATGTCGGAATGTATAATTTGAAAAAACCAAGGAGGTCCCCATGCCAAACGGATATAACGGAAAGATCCTGCACGTAGATTTGACAAAGGGTGAGTTGTCAGTCGAGGAGCCGAAGGAAGCTTTTTACCGCAAGTATTTGGGTGGAAGCGCGATGGGTATGTATTACATCCTGCGCGACATGCCCAAGGGCGCCGACCCGCTGGGTCCTGATAATGTTTTGACATTGATGGCAGGCGTGGCAACAGGCGCGCCGATCTCAGGTCAGAGCCGTTTGAACGCGAATGCCAAGTCGCCCATCAGCGGCGGTATTGGCGATTCGCAGAGCGGTGGATTCTTCCCAGCGGAGTTAAAGTTCGCAGGCTTTGATGGAATTGTGGTCAAGGGCAAATCGCCGAAGCCTGTTTATCTTGCAATCCTTGATGGGAAGTATGAACTGCGCGATGCGGCGCATTTGATGGGCAAGAAATCGGGTGAGGTGGATGACATTATCCACAAGGAAGTTGACCCCAAGGCGGAGATATTACAGCATGGCATGGGCGCGGAGAATGGTGTGTTGTTCTCGTCGCTCGTCTCCATGTCCAACCGCCATAATGGACGCACCGGCATGGGTTTGGTGATGGCTTCGAAAAATCTCAAAGCGGTGGTTGTGCGCGGTACGCAAAAGGTGAAGGTTGCGGATCAGAAGGCGTTGACAGAACTGAATCGCATTGGTCCGAAAGCCCTGCCTGATAACGGCGATATGGACGGTCTCGCAAAATTCGGTACAGCGGTCGTTGTGTTGTTCAATAATACGATTGGCACATTGCCAACCCGCAACTATAGCGAAGGTCAATTTGAAGGCTGTGAACCGATCAGCGGCGAGAAGATGGCTGAGACCGTTTTGAAGGAGCGCGATACCTGCTATGCCTGTGTGGTGAAATGCAAGCGTGTGGTCGAGATCAACGAAGGTCCCTACAAGGTTGATCCGCGTTATGGCGGACCCGAATATGAAACGCTCGGAACTTTCGGTTCCTATTGTGGCATTGATGATCTCGCGGCGGTCTCGCTTGCGAACCAGATCTGCAACGAATATGCAGTGGATACGATTGCTGCTGGTGCAACGATTGCCTTTGCAATGGAGTGTTACGAAAAAGGCATCATCACCAAGGAACAGGCTGATGGTCTTGATCTTAAATTTGGAAATGCCGATGCGATGCTCAAGGTACTTGACCAGATCGTGAAGAATGACGGTCCTCTTGGAAAGGTGTTGTCACAAGGTTCTGAACGCGCCGCGAAAATTTGGGGCAATGGTGCGGATGAATGTCTCATCACGGTCAAGGGTGCGGAGGCTCCTGCGCACATGCCGCAAGCCAAACGTTCGCTTGGTCTTATTTACGCGGTCAATCCATTTGGTGCGGACCATCAATCTTCCGAGCATGACCCGTACTACGAAGACGGCATCGTTGACTTCAATCTTGATCGTCTCAAGCAGATCGGTCTCGGCTCGCCACAGCCTGCCTACAGCCTCACTGAAGAGAAGGTCCGCTTTGCATACGAGACCGAAGTCTTCTACTCCATGCTTGATTCGGCTGAACTCTGTCAGTTCGTTTGGGGTCCCACATGGACACTATACGATGGCAAGCAGACCGCTGAAATGCTCAATGCAGTCACCGGCTGGGATCTGACCGTTGAGGAGTTGATGGCGGTTGGATATCGACGCTTGAATCTCTTCCGCGTGTTCAATGCCCGCGAGGGACTGGGTCGCAAGGATGACAAACTGCCGAAGAAGTTCTTCAAAGAGCTAAAGGGGACCGGTCCCACCACCGGCTTCGCTCTGACTCACGAGGAAATTGATTCAGCGATTGATCACTATTACAAGCTGGCAGGTTGGACCGAAGACGGCGTGCCGACTCCTGAGACCCTGAAGAAACATGATGTTGAGTGGGCGGCGGAGTATTTGCCGGCGTAATTTATAAGCCGGTGGCCGAGTAGGCGGTGATTTTCCGCCGTATCGAGACCACCATGTGACAGAGACCATCTTTGTTACTTGGTGGTTTCGATACCTGCACTTGCGTGCTGGTGTTCGTGTACGCTCCGTACTTATCAGCGGGGCTGCTCAACCACCTGTGTTTCCATAATAAGGAAATCTATGACCAACCAACTGTACGAACAAAACTTCCCCCATATGACCCCCGCCTATTCGCGCATTTTCAACTTTGTTGCAGACCACGCGGAAGGCTCCTACATCTACACGGATGACGGGCGCAAGTTCCTTGACTTCACCTGCGGCATCGGTGTGACGAATACCGGTCACTGCCACCCGAAGGTCGTGGAAGCGATCCGCGAGCAGGCTGGGAATTTCATCCACGCACAAGCGAATATCGTCATCCACAAGCCGATGCTGCAATTGGTTGAAGAATTGCGCAAGATTACGCCTCCGTCAATTGACTCGTATTTCTTTGCCAACTCAGGAGCAGAGGCATTAGAGAATGCGGTCAAGCTCGCACGGGTGGCGACAGGACGACAAAACGTGATCGTGTTCAGCGGCTCCTTCCACGGACGTTCCTCCGGCACGATGGCATTGACCACCTCCAAGACGGTGTATCGCACCGGGTTTGGACCGCTGCCCTCAGGTGTGTTCGTCTCACCGTTCCCATATGCCTTCCGCTTGAAGAGGACCGAAGCTGAAGCGTCGGAATATGCGCTCGAACAACTTGAACACTTGCTCGCGTCGCAAACGGCTCCAAAGGAGACAGCGGCTATTTTGATCGAGTCAGTTTTGGGTGAGGGTGGATACGTGGTTCCGCCGAAGTCCTTCATGAAGGGACTGCGCGAGATCTGTGATCGTCACAATATCCTGTTGATCTTCGATGAAGTCCAATCAGGGTTTGGGCGGACGGGTAAGTGGTTTGCTTTCGAACACTTTGAAGTGGAGCCTGACATTATCACTGCTGCGAAGGGAATCGCCTCTGGCATGCCGCTTTCAGGTGTCTTTGCCAGCACGGACCTCATGCTGAAACTCGATGTTGGTTCCATCGGCGGGACGTATGGCGGTAATGCAATCGCTTGTGCGGCTGGCGTCGCCACGATCCGCGCGATGCGTGAGGAGAACATGCTGGAGAACGCCACGGAGCGTGGAATCCAATTGATGACGGGCTTGCGGAAATTCCAGGAGGAATATTCTCAAATCGGCGATGTGCGCGGTAAAGGTGTGATGATTGGAACCGAATTTGTGGTGGACGGACGCGCTGACAAAGCCAAACCAATGGTCAAGGAGATCATCCATAGGGCTGGAGAGAAGGGTTTACTGCTTCTCTCGTGCGGAACGTATGACAACACACTGAGATGGATCCCGCCGATCAATGTTACATCTGAGCAGATCAATGATGGGCTGAGAATCTTCGGTGAATCGCTGAAAGAAGTTGTGAAGTAAAGGTAAACACGTAATGGCTGAATACAAATCCCTGGTCTGGCGCGTGAATGTACGCGAACAAACTCTAAAACTCGAAGAAGTTCCCGATACATGGAAACGTCTCGGCGGACGTGGACTTTTGGCGCGCATCCTGCTCGACGAAGTAGATGCGAAGTGCGATCCACTCGGCGCGGGAAATAAATTGATCTTTGCCCCCGGGCTTTTGGTGGGGCACATGCTTTCCTCCACCGACAGAATTTCGGTGGGTGGCAAGTCTCCGCTGACAGGTGGTGTCAAGGAAGCCAATGCTGGCGGGCGCACCGGTCTGCAGATGGCGACCATGGGCATCCACGCTCTGGTTATTGAAGACCAGCCAAAGGATTCCGGCTTCTGGATTTTGCATCTTTCCTTGAATGGTGCCAAATGGGAACGGGCTGATGATCTGGCAGGCTTAGGCGTGTATGCAACCGCACCAAAATTGATCGAAAAATATGGCGATAAAGTTGCCATTGCATTGATCGGTCCCGGCGGCGAGATGCAAATGAAGTCCGCGGGTATTCAGAACATTGACAAGGATAAGATCCCGTCACGAATTGCGGCACGCGGCGGACTCGGCGCGGTCATGGGCTCGAAGGGATTAAAAGCCATCGTGTTCGATAATGACGGCGGGCAGAAGCCGCCCATCGCAAATCCTGAAGCATTCAAAGTCGCTCAGAGGGATTACACCAAAGCAGTCATGGAACATCCCCAGTCCAATACATATCGTGATTATGGTACTGCTGCCATGGCGCAAATGACGCAACGTTTTGCGGCACTTCCCACGAAGAACTTTTCGCAGGGAACCTTTGAGCATGTGGACGCCATTAGCGGCGAACAGTTGCGTGAGTTCACATTGACGCGCGGCAAACCATCCGACCCGTCACATGCCTGCATGGCTGGATGTACGATCAAGTGCTCGAATGTCTTTGGCGGAGAGGACGGCAAGATCATCGTTTCTCCGCTCGAATATGAGACCATCGGTTTGATGGGGACAAATCTGGGAATCAACTCCCTCGATTCGATCGGACGTTTGAACTGGCACGTCAATGATCTGGGCTTGGACTCCATTGAAGTCGGCGCGGCGCTTGGCGTTGCGGCGGAGGCGGGTTTGATGAAATGGGGTAGCGAAGAAGATGCCTTGAAATTGATTGATGAAATACGCAACGGCACGGAAATAGGCAAAGTACTTGGCGACGGCGCTGTTGCTGTTGGGAGGAAATATGGCATCGAGCGTGTCCCCGCCGTGAAGGGACAGGCTATGTCCGCGTATGAACCACGCTCGATCAAGGGAACTGGCGTGACGTATGCGACCACTCCGCAAGGTGCAGACCACACCTGTGGCTTGACGATCCGTGCGCAGATCAATCATCTCGACCCGAACGTTCAAAAGGATGTGTCGTTGAATGCGCAGTTGAATATGGCTGGTTATGACACGTTAGGTGCCTGTATCTTTGCCGGTTTTGGTTATGCTGCCACGCCTGACGGTGTTGTGAAACGCTTGTTAGCCGCGCGCTATGGGTGGGATAAGCTGCCCGACAACATTCTGCAGGAACTCGGCAAACAGGTCACCAAAATGGAGCGTGAGTTCAATCGCCGCGCAGGTTTCACAAAGGAAGATGACCGCCTGCCCAAATGGATGATGGAGGAGGCAATTCCAGAAAACGGCTCGGTCTTTGATGTGAGCGAAGAAGTGCTCGATCATATTTTTGATGGAGTAGAGTAAATACAAGAACTCCGAGTTTCTCAAATACTTGGAGTTCTTGTAGTGGTGAAGCCACCGAAAAGAATTGGTATCATGATTTGAGCGTCGATGATATTGTGAAAATCAATTGGAAATTATGGTAAAATCTCCCCCGCTAAAATCGCCGATGTAGCTCAGTTGGCAGAGCACATTACTCGTAATAATGAGGTCATGGGTTCGATTCCCATCATCGGCTTATGAAGGCTTCCTGAAAAAGGAAGCCTTTTTCTATACTTTCACTGACAACTAATA